>CAMHPQ010000101.1 GCA_946187035.1 uncultured Clostridia bacterium
TGATCCGGCAGCACATTTGTTGCGGCGGGGCACAGGTCCCCGCCCTACAAGGAGCGAGCGATAAACTCCAATTTCCAAAACGAAAAACCTGCCCGGTGCGGCTGCATCAGGCAGGTATTTATTTATTCAGGGATGTACCAATAGGAATGGAACCGGTGGCGGTAGGTGACGGCGTTCTTCGGCATCTGCCGGAGGATCAGCCAGGCCATCAGATAGTCCCCCGCGCCCATGGGGAGCACCATGGCGCCCATGGAGCCCAGGAAGCTGAGATTCGGCCAGATCAGAAACAGCAGGAAGGGGATCAGTCCCAGCACCAGATCCGGCAGCAGGGTCATGAGCAGATAGCGCGTCTTGCCCATCTCCTCCGGCCCCATAAGGAAGGGCATGCTCTGGTGGAAGTTCGTGTAGTAATAGGCGTCGCCCCGGTAGCAGGGCACCCGGAGCAGATCTCTGGGAAACAGCAGCAGCGCGCCCACCAGCACCCCGCGGAAATTCAGGGCCCGGATGCCGCCCCGCAGCAGCAGAAGCGCCACCAGCACCACGAACAGCACCAGGGCGGTGATGTTGGTGATCATAACAAGCTTTCTCGGATCGCCCGGCTCCTTGATAGCCACGGCTCCCTCCACCGGGGTGCCGTTGGGCAAGTTTGCGCCCTTTCCGTCAAAGGCGCCCATAAAATGTACTTTCATACTTATTTCTCTCCAAAATACAGTCTTGCGGCGAAGGCGGGTCTGGCCGCCTCCTCCTGAGAGATCGCCACGGTCACGGCGGTCTCGTCCTCCAGCCGGTGCAGCTGCAAGGGGTCGCCGGCGTGGGTCTCGGCGTTGAAATAGAGCTCCATTCTCCGAAGCTGCGCCATGCTCCCCCGCTGGGCGTCCGTGAGGGCGTCGTAGGTCATCTCGCCATAGCGGAAGTTGTTCACATGGCCCACGCCGTCGGTCCAGCTGGGGCGAGCGGTCAGCCGCTCCACCGGCTCAGATTCCGGGGTTTTCAGCCGCAGCCGGTCCGAGGCCTCCAGCAGCTGCTCTCCCGCCGGCAGGTAAAACTTCGCCAGCAGCTCCCGATCCGTGCAGACGCTTCTGGTCTCCAGCGACATGAGGGTGGAAAAGCTCTCCCCTGCCAGCACCCGGGCGCCATTCTCGTCCAGGATCTCAAACTCTCTGCGAAACAGCAGGCGCCGCTTTTCCGTGGAGTTCCAGGTCTTCATGGTGAGCACGTCGTCCGGGCGGATCTGCCGCGCGGGCTCCACGGTCATGGCGATGAGCACCCAGGCCACGCCGTAGTCCCGGATCAGCCGGGGCTCGTCCATCTCGATGTTTTTCAAGTGGGGCTCCACGCCCTGCATATAGAGCTCCTGATAGCCGCTGGGCTTCAATGCGCCGTGCTCGTTGAACATGGCGATGCCCAATTCCAGCGGATAGGAAAATTGCTTCTCGTCCATGGGCTTCCCCCTTTACAGATGGCCGAAGCGGGAGAGGAAATCGTCGATGTCGTCCTTCCCGGCGATGCGGCGGTCAGACTTCGCGGAGCGGTTCACCCGGTTTAAGCCCAGCAGATACAAAAGGGCCAGGAAGGCGAAGAACGGCAGCGTGAAGCGGCTGTCGAAATTCATGGACATGGCGAAGAAATCATAGGTTCCGTGGAGCAGGATCGGCACCACTACGGCGTAGAACTTTCCAAACCGCACACCGGCGGGGCTGCCCACGCTCTCGGAGAATTTCGCCATGCCGAAAAAGTAGCCCATGAACACCCCGAAGATGGCGTGGCCGGGGATGGACGTGACCGCCCGCACCATGGCCGTGCCGGGGCCGTACTGGAGCACATATTCAATGTTCTCAATGGCGGCGAAGCCCAGCGACACCGTCACCGCGTAGACGATGGCGTCGAACTGATAGTCGAAGGCCGGCTCGTTCCAGCACCGCCGCAGGAAGAAATACTTGCAGCACTCCTCCACCAGGGCCGCCACGCAGAAGGCCTCCAGAAAGGCGCCCAGATAGGGGTTGGAGGAATAGAGCACTCTGGACAGCAGCATCTCCAGAAGGATGGCGGGGATCACCGACAGTGCGCCGTAGCCCAGATACTTCAGCACCACGTTGATCGGCTCGTGCTCCACGCCGTCCTTCTTATAGATATACACCAAAAGCGCGATGGCGGGCAGCAGAGCAATCATGATCAGGTAATTCATAGCACTACCCCTTTGGTTCACTTCTTCCCTTTAGCTTACACGCAATTTTGGAAAAAAACAAGTTCAAACCACAAAAAACCGCCCTTCCGGACGGTTTTTTATGAAAAGGGGATTGAGAGAGGTGATTATTCTTTGTTCAGGCGGTTGTTGAGCTTTTCGATCAGATGGTCGATGAGCTCCTGGTGCTCCTGGACGTTCAGCTCCGCCTCGCGGTTGACGGTGTAGCGGAAGGTGAACTCCATCATGTGGTTGGAAAGGGACTTGATCTCGCCGCGCATGGCAGCGATGACGCCCAGAGACAGGTGCACAGCCGTGAGCACGTTGGAGACCATCTCCTCCGGGCAGGCGTCGGCGATCTCATCCAGCATCTCCAGGTTGTGGCACATCAGATACACGATCTCGTTGGGGATGCCGCAGGCCACGCGGGCCGCGCTCTCGATCTCCTCCACAGTGGAACCCTCCTCCGCCAGACGCTTGCGCAGCGGGGAGCGGGAACGGACGAAGTCGTCCACCTGCTTGAGCATGTATTTGCTCAGCTCCGGCAGCTCCTTGAGGGTGTCCTC
The DNA here is from genome assembly GCA_946187035.1 of uncultured Clostridia bacterium. GTDB lineage: Bacteria > Bacillota > Clostridia > Oscillospirales > Oscillospiraceae > CAG-103. The sequence goes on from CAMHPQ010000101.1 coordinate 2,749, forward strand.
GGAGACGCTGCCCTCGGGGCATGCGTTTGCCGCCAGCAGGGCCAGGCTCGCCGCCATGGATGCGGTGGCCGCAACCGCGCTGCCGCCCTCGGGCTTTCCTTCCACGGAGCCGATCTCGTCGGCGAATTCCTTCAGGGTTTTATCAGCAAGCTTCTGCAGCTTGAGGGTTTTTTTGACTTCTGCCATGATGCAGACCTCCTTTATCATGTTTGACTGCATCCAATTTAGCACGGTTTTTCGATTCCGTCAGTGAGGAAATCACATTTGCCTGGTGTGGATTTGATTTTCTTTTAATCATAGCCCACGTCCCAGAGAATCAGACCTTTGGCGGGGGCGGTCTTTCCGGCGGCCGCCCGATCCATGGCGTTCAGGATCTCCGGCATGGAGTCAGCGTCCCGCTGCCCCAATCCGACTTCCAACAGGGTGCCGGTCAAAATCCGCACCATATGATAGAGAAAGCCGTCGCCGGTGAAGCGCAGCTGCACTTCCTCCCCCGTTTTTTCGATCTCGATTTTCGTGATGGTGCGCACGGCAGAGCGTTTGAACCGCTTGTTGGCGTGGAAGCTGGTGAAATCATGGGTGCCGCAGAGGTGCTTCGCCGCCCGCTCCATGGCCTCCAGATCCAGCTTTTCCGGCACCGGGAGGACGTATTTCCGGTCAAACACGTTGGGCGTCTCGCTGTTCCAGATCCGGTAGACGTAGGTTTTCCAGGTGCAGTTCAGTCTGGCGTGGAATCTGGGCTGCGCCTCCGTGAGCGAGATCGCCCCCACGTCGGCGGGGAGCTTTTTCCGAAGGGCCGCGAGAATCGTCTCCGGCGGCAGCTTCGTCTTGGCCCGAAAGGAGCACACCTGGTATCTCGCGTGAACCCCGGCGTCGGTGCGCCCGGAGCCCGCCACCTCGATCTCCTGCTCCAGCAGCTCCGAGAGCGTCCGCTCCAGCAGTCCCTGGATGGTGTTGGGGGTGTTTCCCTGCCGCTGCCAGCCGTCGAACCGGCTGCCGTCATAGCAGAGCTCCAGTCTGAAATTGGGCATGTGCATCCCTCCCTGCTCTCAGTTTACTACATTTCGTCAAGGTTGTCTATTTTCCGATGAGGGCTTGCAATTGACACCCAAAAACTGTATGATGGCTCCCGTATCTGAAAATGTCGAGAGGATGAAATCCGGATGGAATTGACTCTGGTGCTGGCCCAGAAGATCGGCGGGCTGGCCATCATCATCGCCCTGGGCTTTCTGGCGGTGCGGCTGAAGATCCTGAAATTTGACGACGCCGGGCCCCTGAACAAATTCGCGCTGTACTTTCTCACCCCCTGCGCCATGCTGGACGCCTACCAATATGAATTCAGCATGGACAAGCTGGCGGGCATGGGCATCTCCCTGCTGGCCAGCCTGATCGTGATTGTCACCTTCACCATTTTGACGATCCTGATCAAAAAGCCCCTGAAGCTGAACGTGGTGGAGTACACCTCCATGGCCTACCCCAACGCCGGCAACTTCATGCTGCCGCTGGTGGCCAGCGCTCTGGGCGGCGACTGGGTGATCTATTTGAGCCCCTGCTTTTTCGTGATGAACATTCTCATGTTCACCCACGGGGAGGCAGTCATCAGCGGGGAAAACCGGTTCCACATCAGCATGATCACAAAAAACGTGGTCATGATGGCCAACATCCTGGGCATGGTCATGTTCCTGCTCCACTGGCAGCTGCCCGGCGTCCTGGGCTCCACCGTCACCGCCCTGGGCAACATGATGGGCCCCACCTACATGTTCACCATCGGCATGATCGTGGGCAGTGCCAACCTGCGGGAGGTCTTCACCAACCGCCGGGCCTGGCTGATCACCATGGGCCGGCTGATCGTCTACCCGCTGGCGGCAGTGGTGGTGCTGCGTTTCTGCGGCGTGTTCCGCATCGCCCCCCAGGCCAGAGAGATCATCACCGTGGCCGCCCTCACCGCCGCGGCCCCCGCAGCCGTGATGGTGACGCAGTTTACCCAGATGTACCGCACCGAGCCGGAGGCCCATTTCGCCAGCGCGGTGAACATTCTCTCCACCATTCTGTGTCTCTTGACCATGCCGCTGATCTCCTACGTCTATTCCATTTTATAATTGAAATCCCGGGTGCAAATCGCCCCGGGTTTTCTTTTTTTACCATGGTCGGATTTGCGGCAAATTCTCCAATTTTGATGGGACTTTCTGTTGACATGCTGTGAATCTTGTGTTAATTTTATAATGATATGTTGTCGGGTTATGCCCACCGTGTGACAAATTCTTGTCAGAAAGCGCAGGCGCTCGGCTTCAACCCCGGCAGAGGGCCGAAGGGATCGGCCGCTCTTTATGCAACGTAATTTCAAGGAAATTTCGGAAGGAAGGGACACCATGAAAGACTTGAAACACCTGATCTTCTTCGAGGATCTCCTGCAGGACGCAAACAATGAGCTCGTTCAGCAGGCGGTCAACGAAGGAAGGCACGCCCTGGGCTATAACTGCTATTATGTCCCGGAAGTGCTCATGAACCTGGACGGTTGCTTCTCCACCCGTCTGCGCGCCCCCCGCTGCTCCTCCCCGGACGTGGCCACCTACTACATGACTGGCCGTGTATGTCCGTACGTCCGCTCCATTCTGGAGCGCGCCATTGAGGGCGGCTACAACCACCTGAGCTGCATCTTCGGCTCTGAGAGCTGCGCCGCCATGGAGCGTATGGAAGAGCAGCTGTATCTGCTCAAGCCCGTCAAGCATGACGACTTCTTCGTCACCATCATCGATCCTCCGCTGAAGGGCGACGCCACGAACCTGGAGTACTACAAGGTCCAGATCCGCAAGCACATGCTCAAGGCCATGGAGAACGTCTTCGGCACCGACACCTCTGACGCCGCCATGCGCCGCGCCATCGAGCGGTTCAACGAGCTCTGCCGCGTCATCACTGAGATCGGCGATCTGCGCAAGCTGCCGAACCCGCCCATCACCGGCTATGAGTTCCATGTGATCCAGCTGGTCAGCGAGGTCTGCCCCCACGATCTGATCCTCCCCTATCTGAAGGAGACCCTGGAAGAGCTGAAGACCCGCGAGCCCGAGCCGCAGTTCCCCTTCCGCGCCCGCGTGGTACTGGCCGGCTCCGAGATCGACGATCCCGAGTTCACCAAGCTTCTGGAGATGTGCGGCGCCATGGTCGTGGCCGACCGCTACTGCTTCGGCAGTCTGCCCAGCCGCGAGGAGATCGAGATCCGCGACGGCGAGACCGCCTTTGATGCCATCTGCCGCCACTACCTCCACTGGAACCAGTGCGCCCGCTTCATGGACGGCATGAAGATCGATCAGCGTCACGACGAGCTGCTGCGTCTGGTGAAGGAATACAACGCCGACGGTGTTGTCTACGAAAACATGAAGTTCTGCGAGTTCTGGAGCTATGAGAAGGTGCTCGCCAGCCACATCATGGCCAACGAGAACGGCATCCCCTGCTGCACCATCGAGAAGGAATATGCCCTCGGCTCCGTCGGTCAGCTCCGCACCCGCTTCCAGGCCTTCGTTGAGAGCCTGGAGATCAAGAAGATCAACGCTGAAGGAGGGGTTTGATCATGGGAAAAATCATTGATCATATCGACGACAAACTGAAAGTATTCGACCCGATTTACCGCGCTGAGAATGGTCTCGGCGGTCAGCGTGACCGTTACTATGACAAGACCGGCGTCGCCAAGTATCGTGAGTGGCGCGGCGTGAAGGATACCATGTACGATTACTATCGCTGGATCCGCAACGTCCTGAGCATGGTGAAGATGGTCGGCTCCGCTCCCATCCCGATCATGAAGGGCTTCTGGGAGTACCGCTGGATGGGCTCCTATCTGGGCACCTTCCTGTTCATCGACCGCCTGTTCGAGGGCTATCGCGGCGAAGAGCTGCGCGTGGCCCATCTGCAGATGCACGCCATCGTCGTGAATCTGACCAAGCGTATCGCCTACATCCTCTCCCATGACCGCCGTCTGGGCGCCAGCATGGAGAAGAGCGCCAACCTCCTGCCCATGGACGAGACGCTGCCCGCGTTCTTTACCACCGGCTTCCCGGATCTGTTCCCGATGCCGCTGCAGACGCTGCCTGAGTTCATCATCTGCGACATCGACCAGCACATCGAGCCCTACTACATCGACGTGG
>CAMHPQ010000102.1 GCA_946187035.1 uncultured Clostridia bacterium
GATCCCTACATTAGGGGGCTTTTTTGTGCTGTCCGCACAATCTGGGTCAGTTCATGTTGCACCGGGGATTTCTTAATTTTTCTTTATATTTCATTCAGCGTTTTCACGAAAATTTTTTGATTCATTGACAGAAGAATCCGGTTTCTATATAATCCATATTGGTATCAAATGCGATCATCTTTATGAATGAAAAAGATGCAAGGAGGAAATGCCAATGAAGTCATTCCGCAAAATTCTCGCACTTTTGATGGTTTTGTGTCTGACCATTCCGCTGTTCGGCGTCCCTGCCGCAGCAGCCAACAACGAGCTTCCCATCGACTATCAGTTTGAGGAAGTCAAAGAATCTGAAGTCCCCATGAACGCTGAAAAGCTGTCCTTCGATCCGTTTTCACCCCTGCAGTGGGATATGAAGATGATTGGCATGGAGCAGGCCTGGAACTCCGGTCTCACCGGTAAAGGCGTGACCGTGGGTATCGTGGACTCCGGCCTGTCCAACCTCACTATGGATATCGACCGCAGCCGCATCCTCGAGGGTGTGAACCTCTCCCCCGTGAAGCTGAACTTCGGTTCCCCTGTCATGGACACTGAGGGTCACGGCACCTTCATCGCCGGTATCATCGGCGCCACCAAGGGCAACGGCATCGGCATCGCCGGTGTGGCCCCCGAAGTCACCTTCGCTCCCATCAAGTGCTTCAGCGCTCTGTTCTCCACGCCGGATGCGGAGACCAGCGGCATCTACGCGGCGGTGGATCAGTATCACTGCGACGTCATCAACCTGAGCTCCGGTATGCCCAGCAAGAACGCCGCCCTCCAGAAGGCCGTTGACTACGCCGTCTCCAAGGGCGTGATCGTCATCAGCACCGTCGGCAACGACGGTGACGCCACCTACAACTATCCCGGCGCTTACAGCAACGTCATTGCCGTCGGCTCCGTGGATAAGAACATGAAGGTCAGCGAATTCTCCAACCAGAACGACAGCGTCTTCGTGGTCGCCCCCGGTGAGAAGGTTCTCAGCCTCGGCACCCTGCCCTTCACCGTCTACCGCAGCAGCGGCACCAGCTTCTCCGCTCCCTTCGTCGCCGGCGTTGCGGCTCTGCTGAAGCAGGCCCACCCGGAGATGACCCAGGCCGACTTCATGGAGATCCTGAAGAACTCCGCCAAGGATCTGGGCGACGCCGGTTACGACAACGCTTACGGCTACGGCCTGCTTGATGCGCCCGCCGCCATTGAGGCTGCCGACGCCCATTTCGTCAAATCCGAGCAGCCCACCGAAGTGGAATTCACCGTTGACGACACCCTCCCGCTGGAGGATCAGCTCATCGACGTCAATCTCTCTCAGGTGCCTCAGAACGCCGAGAAGCTCTCCTTCGATCCCTTCTCCCCCCTGCAGTGGGATATGAAGATGATCGGCATGCGTGAGGGCTGGAAGTCCGGTCTCACCGGCAACGGCGTCCGCGTCGGCATCATCGACACCGGCGTTTCCCTGAACACCGGCGACATCGACAGCAGCCGTCTGCTCCCCGGCAAAAACCTGGTGGATCCCACCCAGAACACCGATGACACCAATGGTCACGGCACCTTCATCGCCGGCATCATCGGCGCCAGCAAGGGCAACGGCGTGGGCATTGCGGGTGTTGTTCCCAATGTCACCATCGTGCCTCTAAAGACTTCCACTGACGGCAAGTCCAACACCAAAATCAACTCCGAGGCCATTTATGCCGCTGTGGATGAATTCCACTGCGACGTTATCAACATCAGCACCGGCTCCCTCAAGGGCACGAATCAGGAGCATGAGGCCCTCAAGTACGCCGAGTCCAAGGGCGTCATCGTGGTCTGCTCCACCGGCAACGAGGGTAACGAGAACCTCCACTATCCCGGTGCTTACGAGGAGACCATCGGCGTCGGCTTCGTGAACATTGCCCAGAAGACTACCTCCTTCTCCAACCACAATGAGAGCATCGATGTTGTGGCTCCCGGCTTCGGCGTCGTCAGCCTCAGCTGCCGGATCCCCTACATCGCAAAGCTGGGCGCCGGCTCCTCCTATGCCGCTCCCTTCGTAGCCGGTCTGGCTGCCATGCTGAAGGAAAAGTATCCGGACATGAACAAGACCGACTTCCTGGAGATTCTGAAGATGTCCAGCAAGGATCTTGGCGACAAGGGCTATGACACCTACTACGGTTGGGGTCTGGTTCAGGTGCCCGAAGCCATCCAGGCCGCTGACGCCTACTTCAGCAACGCGCAGCCCTCCGACGGCGAGAAGCTGCCCGCTGCCTCCTCCCTGATCGAGCGGTTCCGGGATGTCCTCAAGAACTCCTGGTTCTACAATGTGATCCAGTACGTCGCCGAGAAGGGCTACATGAAAGGTGTCGGTGAGAATTCCTTCGAGCCCCAGAGCCTGGTGACTCGTGCGCAGATCGCGCAGATTCTCTACAACATCGCCGGCAAGCCGGAGTTCACTCCTGCCGGCAGCTTCTCCGACGTCTCCAGCAGTGCCTGGTACTATGCTCCCGTTATGTGGGCTGAGCAGGCCGGTCTGGTGAACGGCTTCCCGGAGGGCACCTTTGATCCCAACGCTCCTGCCACCAGAGAGCAGATGGCCGCCATCCTGCAGCGCTTCGCCAAGTGGCAGGGTCTGAACGCGGATGCCGGCAGCGCCGTCGCGATCAACTTCCTGGATGCCGGAAAGATTTCCGACTGGGCAAAGAGCGCCATGCAGTGGGCCACCAGCCTCGGCGTTATGAACGGCGACAACCTTGGCCGTCTGAACCCGCTGGGCTATGCCACCCGCGCAGAGGTCGCCTCCATGCTGAAGAACTTCGATCTCAGTGTGAAATAAGCAAAAACCACATAAAAACTCCACCGGAATTCCGGTGGAGTTTTTTCGATGATGAATTAGTTTAAGCTCAGCAGATAATCTTTCAGCTCCGAAACCGTGTCAACCACATGCTCCGCGCCGGCGGCCTCCAGCTCTCCGGGCTCCGGGAAACCAAAACGGACGCCGATACACTTGACGCCGCACTTCGCAGCGCCGATCACATCATACTTTCTGTCGCCGATCATGCGTACTTTATCAGGTTGATCTGAAAGTCCGAAGTGCTTCATCACATCCGTCACGACCTCGTGCTTTTGGGAGCGTGTGCCGTCAAACTCGCTGCCGAGGATGTAGTCAAAATGGTGCACAAGATCGTAGTGCTCCAGGATCTTCATGGTGGTGGGGGTGGGCTTTCCGGTGCAGACGGACACCAGGAATCCGGCTTCGCGCACCGCATCCACCAGGTCGATCATCCCCTCGTAGGGGGTGCACTCCAGGAATCCGATGGGCTGGTAGCGCTCCCGATAGAGCTCTACCGCTCGGTTGGCAGTCTCGTCATCGAAGCTATAGAGCTCCCGGAACATATCGTAAAGCGGCGGGCCGATGAACTTTTTCAAATTGTTCTCATCCGTCTCGTGGACGCCGAGCTTTTCCAACGCATATCGGACACAGTTGGTGACGCCGAGACCGGTATCAAACAACGTTCCGTCAAAGTCAAATAACAGCAGTTTTACCATTCTTTCTCACCTCGCCTATGATTATACGGGCTGGCAGCAGAATTGTCAAATTCTGTCCGGAAGGCATAGGATAACGGGAAATGAGGTGATCAAATGGAGCTTTATCAAGGTCCGCTGACGCTGCCCGGCTCGCTGCGATTTCGGACAGACGCAGAGCGGCAAACCAGCAGGAGTATTCTTTGGTTCGTACAGCGAGCCTCTTCTCTGCTGCAGGCAGCGGGACTGGTGGACGCCGCCGACGAGCCGGGATTGGTCTTACCGGAGGATCGAGCCGAGGCGCAGAAATACGGAAAGCTGGCTGCAGAACAACTGCCGCGCACTTCAACATGTGGCAAAGTACAAATAGGCTATCTGCGAACCATCACACAAAACGGAATGACGGTGGCCGACCTGAACCTGAATACTGTCACGGTTTTGGAGGATCAATGCGGACTTGGAAACGACTATCTCTGCGCCTTTGCGCTGGCGGCGCTGGAAAAGGGACACCGGGTACTGCTCTGCCCATCTCTTCTCAACGCAAACAAGTTGGAGGCGGTCCTTCTGCCGGAGCTTGGAATGGTATGGATCTCAAGTCGCCTCGGCGTCAAGGGCACGATCGTTCCCCTGGATGCGATTCCCGATCCGGAGCGCAGACTTGCCCTGCGGGAAGCGCTCCGGCGAGATCATGAACTCCAAAACACGCTCATCCATCAGGCGGAGAATCAGATGCAGATGGCCGGAATCCTGTATCGTGTCATGGAATAACCCCCGGGCGCACTGAGTGAATCGGTGCGTCCGCAGTTTTTCAGAATACCGCTTGCGCCCTTTGGGGAGACCGGGTATAATGGTGTCATGGAAACGAAAGGCGGTTGCTTATGGCACTGTATCGAAAAATAATGAGAAAACTCGGAAAAGCTCCCTACCGCGCGGCGGTGATCGTGGCCGCGGGCTCCTCCACCAGACTGGGACAGGACAAGCTGACCCTGCAGGTGGGCGGCGCCTCCGTGATCGAGCGGACACTGACGATTTTTCAGGTGACAGCCTGCATTGATGAGATCGTTTTGGTCACGCGGGCGGACCGGATTGAGGAGTTTGCCGCACTCAGAGATAGGCTTGGCCTTCACAAGCTGACCAAGGTGGTAATCGGAGGCAGCACCCGCGCTGAATCCTCTCTGGCCGGTGTGCTGGCTGTCAGTGACCGGGCCACCGTCATCGGGATTCACGACGCCGCGAGGCCGCTGATCACACCGGATTTGATTCGGGCTGCCTATGAGGCGGCGGAAAAGCACCAGGCCGCAGTGCCCACTCTGCCCCTGAAGGACACCGTGAAGGTGCTGGAGGACGGCTATTTGGTGAGCACCCCGCCGAGAGAGCGTCTGGCCGCTGTGCAGACGCCCCAGGTGTTTCAGTCGGATCTGATCCGGGCCGCGCTGACCGAGGCGATTAAAAATAAACTTCCCATCACCGATGACTGCTCCGCCGTGGAGGCGCTGGGCATGAAGATCTATGCGGTGGAGGGCTCTGAGGAGAACATCAAGATCACCACACCGCCGGACGTGCTGCTGGCGGAGGAGATTCTAAGGAGGCGGATACAATGATGCGCATCGGACACGGATATGACGTCCATAAGCTGGTGGAAAATCGAAAGCTCATATTGGGCGGGGTGGAAATTCCACACACCGTCGGGCTGCTGGGCCATTCCGATGCAGACGTGCTGACCCACGCGCTGATGGACGCCCTGCTGGGTGCGCTGGCGCTGGGCGATATCGGGCATCTGTTTCCCGACAACGATCCCGCCTATGAGGGCGCGGACAGCGTCGGTCTGCTCAAAGAGGTCATGAAGCGGATCCATGCAGAGGGCTACCAACTCGGCAATGCGGATATCACCGTATTGGCCCAGGCTCCAAAGCTGGCGCTGCACATACTGAATATGCGAAAGAACCTGGCAGAGGCCATGAGATGCGAACTGTCTCAAGTCTCCGTAAAAGCCACCACCGAGGAGGGCTTAGGCTTCACCGGTGCAAAGGAAGGCATCGCCGCCCACGCGGTGGTGCTGCTGGAATCGAGGGAATAAACCATGCGGACACAGGAACAGATCAACGAGATCATTGCCCTGCTGGAGCAGGAATACCCGCTGGCGGAGTGCTCTTTGGACTATGAGAAAGCCCACGAGCTGCTCTTCGCCGTCCGGCTGGCGGCCCAGTGCACCGACGAGCGGGTGAATCAGGTGACGCCCGCCCTTTACGAGCGTTTCCCAACCCTGCAGGCCTTCGCTGAGGCGGACGTGCAGGAGGTGGAGCAGTACATCCACAGCTGCGGCTTTTTCCGATCCAAAGCCCGTGACATCGTCAAATGCGCCCAGGTGCTTTTGGCAGAGCACGGCGGCATCGTTCCGGACACCATGGAGGAACTGGTGGCGCTGCCCGGTGTGGGAAGAAAGACCGCCAACCTGATCCTCGGAGACGTATACCACAAGCCCGCCATCGTGGTGGACACCCATTGCATTCGATTGACGAACCGGATGGGGCTGGTGGACAACATGAAGGATCCGGTGAAGATCGAACGGGCGCTGCAGCCCCTTCTGCCGCCTGAAAAGAGCAACGATTTCTGTCATCGGCTGGTGCTCCACGGCAGGGCGGTCTGCGACGCGAGAAAGCCCAACTGCGAGGTCTGCTGCGTCAAGCATCTTTGCCAGCAGTTTGAGGGGGAAAGCGCATGAGGCCCGTTGCCAGGATTCAAAGCGACTTCCCGGAAAAGTTCGGCATTCCCCGTCAGAGCGGCGTGGTGCCGGAGCTGGAGGCGAGGATCGTGTTCGAGCCGGAGTTTCGGGTCATGGATGCGGTGCGCGGACTGGAGGATTTCAGCCACATCTGGCTGATCTGGGAATTCTCCGAGGCGAAGCGGGATTCCTGGAGTCCCACCGTTAGACCTCCCCGCCTGGGTGGAAACGTCCGCATGGGCGTATTTGCAACGCGCTCCCCTTTCAGGCCCAATCCCATCGGTCTCAGCTGTGTGAAGCTGCTCTCCGTGGAGGAGGATCCGGAACTGGGCCCCGTGCTTCGGGTCGCCGGCGCTGATTTGATGGACGGTACGCCGATCTTTGACATCAAGCCCTATATTCCCTACGCCGATTGTCACCTGGACGCCATTGGAGGCTTTACAACCACAACCTCCATGCCCAGTGTGGAGGTTCGCTGCCCGGATTCTCTTCTTTTGAAGGTTCCCGAGGACAAACGCAGCGCCCTCTTAGGCGTTCTGGCGCAGGATCCGAGACCGCGCTATCAGGATGATCCGGAGCGGGTCTATGGTCTCAG
>CAMHPQ010000103.1 GCA_946187035.1 uncultured Clostridia bacterium
TGAACAGCTTTTTCGACATGAAAACCGATCTGGAGGCGTTGGAGCGGGACTATGCGGGCGCTCTGGAATCTTACACAGCCTCCTTCGATGAATCCCGGCAGGAGCGGGAGAAATACAATTCCATGCATGACGCCTTCCTCCACACCCAGGCGGGGCTTCTGGCCGCGGGACTGGAGGACGGCGAGCCCTGCCCGGTCTGCGGCGCGGTGCACCATCCGCATCCGGCGGAGCTCTCTTCGGACGCGCCCACCGAGGCGGCGTTGAAAAAACAGAAGACCACCTCTGAGAAGGCGGAGAAAACTGCGGAGGCCGCCAGCCGCGCAGCCGCCGTGGCGAAGGAGAAACGCAACGCCAAGGCTGCGGAGCTGGAGAGAGAGAAAAGCGCGCTCCTGGAGGGGGAGCCTTCCTTGCTCCTGACAGAGACAGAGAAACTGCTCGCCGCGCTGGAGCAGCAGATCTCCGAGGCCGAGGCCCTGCAGAAGGAGAAACAGCAGCTCTCGGAGAAGCTGCCGGACTTCCAAAAGCAAAAACAGGAGCGGGAAACTGCCCTCCACGAACTGGAGACGAATCTCTCTTCCGGCCACGCGAAGCAATCCGCCCTGGCGGCGCAGCTCTCTGACCGAAAAACCCGTCTGCCCTATCCTTCGGAGGCGGAGGCGCTGGCCGAAATCCAGCGAATCGAGGGGGAGATCACCTCGATGGAGACCGCCCGGAAGCAGGCGGAAGAGAATCTGACTTCTGTCCAACAGCACACCTCGGAGCTGCAGGGAAGCGTCAAACAGCTCACTGGTTTTCTCTCCGACGCGCAGGAGATCGACGCCGCCGCACTCTCTGAGCAGCGAAAAGCGGCAGAGGAGCAGCGCGACACGCTGCAGCGGGAACAGAAGGCGCTGCACGCCCGGGCGGCCCTCAGGAACCAAACCACGGAAGCCCTGCGGGCGGATATCGCAGCCATGGATACGGCGGAGGCATCCCTCAAGTGGCTCTCGGCCCTGGCAGACACGGCCAACGGCAGCCTCGCAGGGAAGGAGAAGCTGGCGCTGGAGACCTACGTCCAGACCACGTACTTTGAGCGGGTCCTCGCCAGAGCCAATCAGCACTTTCTGCAGATGTTCGACCGGCAGTATGAGCTGCGCCGGAGCAGGGTCTCCGGAGACAACCGCAGCCAGACCGGCCTGGAGCTGAACGTGGTGGATCACTACAACGGCACCGAGCGCAGCGTGAAAAGCCTCTCCGGCGGCGAGTCCTTCCAGGCGTCCCTGTCCCTGGCCCTGGGCATGTCGGAGGAAATCCAGTCCAGCGCCGGCGGCGTGCGCATGGACGCCATGTTCGTGGACGAGGGCTTCGGCTCTCTGGACGCGGAATCCCTGAACGCCGCAGTGCAGACGCTGGCGTCCCTCTCAGACGCAAACCGGCTGGTGGGCATCATCTCCCACGTGGAGGCGCTGCAGGAGCGGATTGACCGTCAGATCGTCGTCACCAAAGAGAAAACCGGCGGCAGCAGAGCGACAATGCAGGTCTGAAAAAACAAAGAGGAATTCGGAATGTCCCAGACGCACTGTGTGGGCGGCTTTCGGAGGGCCAGAGGTCAGCCCATTCCGCACATCCTTTCGGTTGCCGATTTGGAGGAAATATGCTATACTTTCTCCGAATTCAGAAAAAAGGAGCATTTTAAATGCAGTGGATCGAAGTCAGCGTCCCCGCCGAGAGCGGAGAGATTGACGCCCTCTGTGACCGTCTGGCCGAGCTGGGCGCCGGCGGCATGGTGGTGGAGGACGAGCAGGATTTTAAACGCTTTCTGGAGCAGAACCACCAGTATTGGGACTATGTGGACGAGTCGCTGGAGTCGCAGTTTCGCGGCGTCTCCAGAGTGAAATTCTATCTGGCGGACGACGCCGACGGCCAGGCCCAGCTGGAGATGATCAAGTCCGGGCTGGACCGGGAGCTGACCACCGCCATCGTCCGGGACGAGGACTGGGAGAACAACTGGCGGCAGTACTACGTGCCCATCGAGATCGGGGAGAAGCTGGTGGTGGTGCCGGAGTGGCTGGACGCGCCGGAGGACGGCAGAATCCCGCTGCGTCTGGACCCCGGCCTGATCTTCGGCACCGGCAGCCACGCCACCACGAGAATGTGTCTCGCCGCGCTGGAGCAGGTCTCCGCGCCCGGGAAGCGGATTCTGGATCTGGGCTGCGGCAGCGGCATTCTGGCCATCGGCGCGCTGCTGCTGGGCTGTGACAGCGCCGTGGGCTGCGACATCGACCCCAAGGCCCCGGAGGTGGCGGAGTCCAACGCCGCATTAAACGGCATCGGCTCTGAGCGCTTCAAGGTCTATGCGGGAGACGTGCTCTCCGACGCGGGGATGCGCAGGCGTCTCGGCAGCGGCTATGAGATCGTGGCGGCCAACATCGTGGCGGACGTGATCATCCCGCTCTCGGGCATCGTGGAGGCGTTCATGGCCCCCGGCGGCGTGTTCCTCTGCTCCGGCATCATCGAGGGCAGACAGGACGAGGTGGCCGCGGCCCTGCAATCCAACGGCTTTGAGATCCTGAACCATTACTGTGAAGAGGAGTGGCACTGCTTCCTCACCAAAAGAGCATAAAGAAACAGGGAGCGCCGAAGCGTTCCCTGTCTTTTATTTGATCTGTTCCGAAAACCGTCGGATTTCCGGTACGCGGATCAGCGCATGGTAGAGCGCAAGACCGCCGACAATCCCAACGGCGCCCTGGAGCAGATTTCCGGGGATCTCCGCCGCAGCCGCCCAGCCGAAGCCCAGGCACAGGGACTCGTAGAGAAAATAGACCAGTGCCATCACCAGCTCTCCGCAGACGCCGGCGAATATGGCGGCGGGGAGATTCTGCCTCCCGCTGCGCCAGATCAGCCCGATGACCATTGCGGCCAGTCCCTTGGCAATCAGCGTCCCGGGGGCGTAGACCACATACCCGGCGAACAGATCCGCCAGGACGGAGCCGACGCCTGCCGCAGCCGCCCCATAGAACGGCCCGGCCAGCATGGCGGAGAGCACTACGACGATGTCCCCGGCATTGAGATAGCCGCCGGTGGGGGTGGGGATGGGGATGACCATGGTCGCCACGCAGCACAGCGCCGCCAGCAGGGCGATGAACACCAGCCGGGTTGTCTTGTCGTTCATGGAAATCACCTCCAACATTTTACCCACTATAACGCTGGGTTAATAAAAAGTCAATTCGCATCTTGCCAGTTTTGTGTGGATATTCTATAATGAATTCCATCAAATTGCAATCAGAAATGAGGACAGTATATGACCATCAAATTATACGATCTGGACAGCCATCTGCGGCGTTTTGAGGCCCGGGTGCTCTCCTGCGAGTCGTCGGGAGACCGCTGGCGCGTGCTTTTAGATCAGACCGCCTTCTTCCCGGAGGGCGGCGGACAGGCGGCTGACCCGGGAACCCTCGGCGGGGCAGAGGTGCTGGACGTGCAGGAGGAGCCGGAGGGCATCGCCCACTATCTGGACAATCCGCTGACGGCAGGGGAGACCGTGATCGGTGAGATCCACTGGCCGGTGCGCTTTCGGAGAATGCAGAACCACTCCGGCGAGCACATCCTCAGCGGCCTGGCCCACAGGCTTTACGGCTATGAGAACGTGGGCTTCCATCTGGGAGAGGACGTTGTCACCATCGACCTCAGCGGGGAGCTCACCTGGCCGCAGCTTCTGGAGCTGGAGCGGCTGGCCAACGAGGCGGTCTGGAAAAATGTCCCCATCCGGGCGGAGTATCCCGATCCGGAAGTGTTGAAGGATCTGGAATACCGCAGCAAGCTGGAGCTGACAGAGAATGTCCGCATCGTCACGGTGGAGGGCTACGACGTCTGCGCCTGCTGCGCGCCCCATGTGAGCTTCACCGGAGAGATCGGCGCCATCAAGATTCTGGACATGATGCGCCACCGGGGCGGCGTGCGGTTCACGGTGATCTGCGGCACCGACGCCCAGCGGGACTATGCCAAGCGATCGGAGCAGGTGAAAACGCTCTCGAACCTCCTCAGCGTGCCGCGAGACGACGTGGTGCAGGCGGTGGAAAAGCTCAAGGCGGAGAAGGAGCAGCTGGAGCGCACCGTGGCCCAGCGGGATCAAAAGCTCTGCGATATGCGCCTGAGAAACCTCCGCCAGACCGAGGGTAATCTCTGCATTGTGGACGAATTTGAAAACCCCATCGCCATGCGGGAGCTGGTGAACGCCGGGATGGCGCTCTGCGGCGGCGTCTGCGCGGCCTTCTCCGGGGACGATCAAAATGGCTACCGGTACATCATCGGGAGCAAAACCGTGGATCTCCGCTCCGAGGCCAAGTTCATCAATGCCGCCTTGAAGGGCAAGGGCGGCGGCCAGCCCACCATGATCCAGGGCTCCTGCACCGCCTCCAGAGCCGAGATTGAGGCGTACTTCATGGAGAAGAACAAGGAATAATTTCATCAGCCTGTCATCCTGAGCGAGCGAAGCGAGTCGAAGGATCTATAACAGATCCATTTGAGATCCTTCGATTTCGCTCAGGATGACAGGTTTTTTCTTCCTGCTGGGATCAAACATAATTCTTAAGAAAAATTCATGATTTCCTGTTCATGCAGAATTGCAATAATCGCCTTTAAATGCTATGATAAATTCAGCAAATCAGACAACAAAGGAGGACAAACATGAAAAAACGAATTCTGGCCCTTGTTCTGGCTCTGACCATGGCGTTTTCGCTGATGATGTTCCCGGCGAGCGCGGCGGACACGGACGAGCTGGACAGCGGCGAGTACAACGGCTTCACCTGGCTGCTGACCCGGGACGGCACCCTGACCATCAGCGGCGAGGGCTGCTTGGACAGCAGTGTGAAAGACAAATGGTTCGAGTGGGTCAGTATGGTGAAAACCATCATCATCGAACCCGGCATCACCGGCTTGGGATGGGGGGCTTTTTCCGAATGCTCCAGCGTTGAGAGCATTTCTATTCCGGACAGTGTCACCGAAATCAGTGGAGATGCATTTGGCTACTGCACCAGCTTAAAAAGTGTGAGTCTTCCGAGTGGCATTTCTCGAATTAGCGAAGGTATGTTTCAATTCTGCAGCAGCCTCGAGACTGTGACGATTCCGGATGGAGTTACCAGTATTAGTAGAGAAGCATTTTTCAGATGCAGCAGCCTGACCAGCGTTGATATCCCGGAAAGTGTCACCAGCCTTGGCGAGCAAGCATTTTTCTGGTGCGAGAGTCTGACCAGCGTAACGATTCCGGAAAGCGTTACCAGCATTGGAAGAAATGCCTTCCGAGGCTGCACCAGTCTGTCCGGAATCGACGTGGCGGAGGGCAACGAAAAGTATCAGTCCGATGACGGCGTCCTGCTGAACAAGGTTGGCACCCGGCTGATTTGCTGCCCCGCGGGCAGAGGCAGTGAATATGTAATTCCTGACGGCGTGATCCTGATCTCTGAATTTGCTTTCGAGAATTATGGGCTCAAGGACGTCACAATCCCGGAGAGCGTCACCACCATCGGGAACTATGCATTTTACGACTGCAACTATCTCAAGAACGTCTACTATAACGGTCTGCAGGATCAGTGGAACAGCATTTCCATTGGAGAAAGCAATGATCCGCTTACTAACGCGACCATCCACTTTGCTGACGGCACCACCATCGGTGCATCCACAACGGACTGCGAGAACGGCAATCATAGCTATGCGGTTATCGAACAGCGGGATGCCTCCTGCAACGAGGATGGCTATGTACTGCGTGAATGCAGCAACTGTGGAGATAGAGTCTATGAAAAAACGCCAGCGCTCGGCCATATATGGGGCCCAGAAATAGTAATTAAGGAAGCTACCGCTACGGAGAATGGTTTGATTCGCCGCATCTGCGAGCGTTGCGGTGAAGAACTGCTTATGGAGACGCCCAGCTATCCTGTGGAGACTCCAATTCCCTCGGACGAGCCGACACCTACCCCGCCGATGCCGCCTCTGGACTACTACACTGAGGTTTCCAACTCCCGCGCCAACCTGGCGTGGCTCCTGTGGCGTCTCGGAGGCTCACCGTATTATGAGAGGGAGAACGCCCCCTTCACGGACATCGATTATCTGGACGATGAGCACTACAGCGCCGTCAGGTGGGTCTATGAAAATGGAATCATTCGCGGCTATGAGGACGGCAGCTTCCGCCCGGACGACCAGATTACCCGCGCGGAGGTAGCGCAAGTATTCTATAATATGGAAGGCTTGCCTGGCTTTGCAGGTGAGATTAACAATCCCTTTGTGGATGTCTCAGAATCCGACTGGCATTATCCGGCCGTGATGTGGTATGCCCAGAATCCGGATCGGTTCGGTGATTACAGCGCTACGAGCTTCGCTCCGAATGAATGCTCCAATACCTTCTCCTATGATCCCAACACGGGGAAGTTTACCATGTCCTGGGATCACCACGATGCTCTGGAGCCGCCGCTGACGGAGAAGACCACCGTGGGCAGCACCCGTGCGGAGATCGTCTGGCTCATGTGGAGAATTAACGGTGCGCCGGATTACACCTACAGAAGCAGTTACTTCTATGACATCTCCCCCAGCGACTATTATTACAGTGCGGTCATTTGGGCAGTGGATCAGGGAATCACCAATGGCACCAGCGCCACGACCTTCTCCCCGAATGCAAGCTGCACCCGCGCGCAGCTTGCCACCTTCCTCTATCGCTACTCTGGCATGCCGTATGGAGAGTGGGCCAATCCCTTCGTCGATGTCTACGAGGGAAGCTACTACTATGACGCGGTCCGCTGGTTTGCCGCCCAGAAGGGATGGGGAGAGTACACCGATACCCATTTCTATCCCGA
>CAMHPQ010000104.1 GCA_946187035.1 uncultured Clostridia bacterium
GGCTATTTTCCGCCGTGCCACCTTCCCCTCAAGGGGAAGGCTTCGCTCTCATCAGTTGCTCGCTAAACTCCAATTTACCGCAGCGCCTCGCTTGCGCCCGCCGCTTTTTCAAATTATAGTTTATCGGGGAGTTGAAACAAACGAACGCACTCACCCCTCTGTCATTCTGAGCGAGCGAAGCGAGTCGAAGAATCTGTGGTACTGCTGTTGTTGAGATCCTTCGACTCCGCTGCGCTCCGCTCAGGATGACACGTTTTTATAAGATTATCGAGATTTAAAAAGAATCCGTAGGGGCGCTTCACGAAGCGCCCGCTGGGAGGAAGTCGGACATCTGCCAGAGAAATTGAAGTTCTGCCTATGTCCACATCTACTACGACCGGGCGATTCGTGAATCGCCCCTACAGATATGATCGTAGTTTTCCGTATTCCGACTCCCCGACAAACTCCAATTTGCCTCTTACTTTTTCCATTTTGCTTTCAACTCCCCCTCTCCTCTTTTGAAAAAACCGGAAATCCCCTCTTGACAAACCATGCAAACGGGTATATATTACCTATAAACCCGGTAGGAAATTACTTTTTCGGAAAGGAGGGGCCGCGATGCTTCACAGCAGCAGCGAAATGCATACCATGGGCGGCATGTGTATGGCGTCTTTGTTCTGTATGCGCAATAATACGTGCTTCTCCGGCGCGGGCACCCGATGTTGACGCGCACACGATTGAACGTCGGAGGATGCACAGGCACCCTCCTTGTTTTTTTATCCAAAACGTATTAAAATCAAATCATCTATGTTCATATTTGAAAGGAGTACCATCATGGCACAGATTATCAATTCTTCTCTGGATCTCATCGGCAACACCCCCCTGCTCAAGGCCAGCCGTTACAGCGAAGCCGCCGGCGCCGCCGGTTCCCTGCTGGTGAAGCTGGAGTACTTAAACCCCGCCGGTTCCGTCAAGGACCGCATCGCCTGGGGCATGATCCGGGACGCCGAGGAAAAGGGCCTGCTGCAGCCCGGCGCCACCATCATTGAGCCCACCAGCGGCAACACCGGCATCGGTCTGGCGGCAGTGGCGGCGGCCAGAGGCTACAAGGCCATCTTCACCCTGCCGGAGACCATGAGCGTGGAGCGCCGGAAGATGCTCTCCGCCTACGGGGCCAAGCTGGAGCTCACCGAGGGCTCCAAGGGCATGAAGGGCGCCATCGCCAAGGCTGAGGAGCTGAAGGAGCAGATCCCCGGCAGCGTGATTCTGGGCCAGTTCGTGAACCCCGCCAACCCCGAGACCCACTATAAGACCACCGGCCCCGAGATCTGGCAGCAGACCGACGGCAAGGTGGACGTGTTCGTGGCCGGCGTGGGCACCGGCGGCACCCTCTCCGGAGTGGGCCGCTATCTGAAGGAGCAGAACCCCAATGTGAAGATCGTGGCCGTGGAGCCCGCCACCTCCGCCGTGCTCTCCACCGGCGTGGCAGGCAGCCACAAGATTCAGGGCATCGGCGCGGGCTTCGTCCCCGACACCCTGGACACCTCCGTCTATGACGAGATCCTCCCCATCGAGAACGAGGACGCCTTCGAGGAGGGCCGCCGCTTCGGCGTCACCGAGGGCATTCTGGTGGGCATCTCCGCCGGCGCGGCATTGAAGGCCGGCACCATCCTCTCCCAGCGTCCGGAGCTCCAGGGCAAGAACATCGTGGTGCTGCTGCCCGACTCCGGAGACCGGTATCTGTCCACCGCTCTGTTCGGAGAATAAAAAGGAGTCAAGCATATGAAGCTCGCGCTCTGCCAGATGGCAGTTTCCCCAGACATCGAGAAAAATCAGGAGACGGTCTATTCCGCGCTGATCGAGGCTGCTGGGCAGGGCGCGGAGCTCATCGTCTACCCGGAGATTTGCCTGCATCCCTTCTTCCCCCAGTACCCGGGGCAGGACGTGAAAAGCCTGGGCATGGGCATCGACAGCCCCTTTCTGAAAACGATGCAGGCCCTCTGCCGGGCGCACAAGATCCTGGCCGCGCCCAACGTGTATCTCACCGAAAACGGGCGGTTCTTCGACGCCACCGTGCTCATCGACGAAACCGGCGAGATTCTGGGCGCCCAGAAGATGGTGCACATCGCCCAGGCCAGGGAGTTCTATGAGCAGGACTACTACACCCCGGCGGACGACGGCTTCAAGGTGTTCGAGACCTCCCGCGGGAACATCGGCGTGGTGGTCTGCTTTGACCGGCACTACCCGGAGAGCATCCGCACCGAGGCCCTCCGGGGGGCGGATCTGATTCTGATCCCCACCGCCAACGTGAAGGCGGAGCCCTCGGAGGTGTTCCAGTGGGAGGTGCGCATCCAGGCCTTCCACAGCTCCGTGGCGGTGGCCATGTGCAACCGCGTGGGGCTGGAGGGAAATATGGATTTCTCCGGGGAGTCCATGGTCTCCGGCGCCGACGGCAGTCTGATCGCCATTGCCGACGACCAGCCGCAGATTCTGTACGCCCAGGTGGATCTCGCTGAGAGCCGAAAGCTCCGCAGCCGGAAGCCATACACCCAGCTCCGCCGCCCGGAGTGGTATGCGTGAGGGTGGAGTTTGGAGTTTGGAGTGTGGAGTTGAAACCAAATTTCACATTTCAGCGGGAAATTGGAGTTTATATGGCAGTTGGATAGAGCGAAGCCTTCCCCCTCAGGGGGAAGGGGGACCGCGCAAGCGGTGGATGAGGGAGTTCCATCATGGCGAAGCCACCGCTTTGAAAGGCTTCCCCTTGAGGGGAAGCTGTCGAGCGAAGCGAGACTGATGAGGTGTACCATTCCGGTTGCAGTTCAAGGTTTCCACCTCATCCGTCACGGCTATTTCCCGCCGTGCCACCTTCCCCTCAAGGGGAAGGCTTTGCTCTATCCTACTCCCCGATAAACTGGAATTCCCCTTCCCCCGCTTCCCTGTTTTTTGCGTGTTTCTTCCCAAGAGATACAAATATTCCCAAAACAGCCCCGGAACGTCGAGATTCACAGGCGTTTCGGGGATGATTTTTCTGATTTCGGGCGATTTTGCGGTTGACAGCATGGAACAAATCATTTATAATGTCAGAGCGATTGTGCGAGGTGCGCTATGAAACTGGATTTAAGAACCATCATCGAAGTACCCGGCGGGCGGGTGCCCTTTGCCCACACGCTGGAGACCGAGCGCCTGGACTTCCCCCAGGTCACGGCCTATACCGCGCCGATCACAGCCCAGGGCGAGGTGAAGAACACCGCCGGCATTCTGGAGCTCACCGGCTCCCTGCACTGCGAGATGCGCTGCATCTGTGACCGGTGCGGAACGGAGTTTGAGCGAGTGAAGGAGCTGCCGCTGCAGGCGACCTTGACCGCCGATCCCGAGGGATCCGACGATCCGGAGCTCTTTCCTTTGGAGGGGGACGCGCTGGATCTGGACGACGTGCTGGAGACCCTGTTCGTGCTGGACATGGAGTCCAAGTTCCTCTGCAGAGAGGACTGCAAGGGCCTGTGCGAACAGTGCGGCGCGAATCTCAACGACGGCCCCTGCGGCTGCAAAAAACCCATTGATCCAAGATTAGCTGTATTAGAGCAGCTTTTGGATAAGAAAGACGATTAAAAAAGAGCTGCTCAAAACAGCGTCTGACGAGGAGGTGTCACCATGGCAGTCCCGAAAGGAAAAGTATCCAGACAGCGGCGTGATAAGAGACGTTCGTCTCATTGGAAGCTCACGGCTCCGGCTCTGGTCAAGTGCCCGAACTGCGGCGAATTTGTTCTGCCCCACAATGCCTGCAAGGCTTGCGGTAAGTACAGAGGCCGTGACGTCATTGCAGTTGACTGATTCTTAAGGAGAGCGCGCGCTCTCCATGGCTCGTCATCGGACGAGCATCGGATAGAGGAGCGAAGAATCGCTCCTCTTTCTTGCTATTTCGAGAAAAAGAGGTGGAAACCATGCATCGCTGCACCATACGTCACGTGGATGACGACAGCCCCCTGCGGCGTCACGCAAAGCCGGGGGACGCGCTGGTTTCCATCAACGGCAACGTGATCCACGATGTGCTGGATTACAAATACTACGCCTACGACACGCACCTGACCGTGGAGCTGCAGACTCCCGACGGCGAGCGGAAAACCGTCACCCTTCGGAAGCCCGAGGGCGGCGAGCTGGGGCTGGACTTCGAGACCTACCTCATGGACAACGCCCGCTCCTGCGCCAACAAATGCGTCTTCTGCTTCATCGACCAGATGCCCAAGGGCATGCGGCCCACCTTATATTTTAAAGATGACGACGCGCGGCTGAGCTTCCTCATGGGCAACTACATGACCCTCACGAACCTCTCGAAAAGAGAGGTGCAGCGGATCATCGACCTGCACATCAGCCCCATCAACATCTCCGTCCAGGCCACGGACCCGGAGCTTCGCGCCTTCATGCTGGGCAACCCCAGAGCCGGCGAGACGCTGGAGATCATGCAGCGGTTTGCCGCCGGCGGCATCACCATGAACTGCCAGATCGTCTGCTGCCCGGGGCTCAACGACGACGCCCAGCTGCAGAAGTCCATGGAGGATCTGGCGGCCCTCTACCCCCACGTGCGCAGCGTGAGCATCGTGCCCGTGGGCATCACGAAATTCCGGGAGGGCCTCTATCCCCTGACGCCCTTCACCAAAGAGCACGCCGCCGAGACCCTGGATCAGGTGGAGGCCTTCGGTGACAAGTGCATCGAACAGTACGGCGAGCGGATCTTCTTCTGCGGCGACGAGCTGTATTTGAAGGCCGGGCGCGACCTGCCGCCGGACGAGTTTTACGAGAACTACACCCAGCTGGAAAACGGCGTGGGGATGCTGAGATTGATGGAGACGGAGTTCTCCAGCGCATTGAAGCTATCCGATGAACCCGACGGGGTCCCCTTCTCCATCGCCTGCGGCACCTCGGCGGCGCCCTTTTTCCAGCAGATGGTGGACTCCGCAAAGGAGAAGTTCCCGACGCTGCAGGGCCGGGTCTACCCCATTGTCAACGACTTTTTCGGCCACAGCATCAACGTCACCGGCCTCATCACCGGCGGGGATCTCATCGCCCAGCTCAAGGGAAAAGACCTGGGCCAGCGGCTTTTGATCAGCCAGAACATGCTCCGCAAGGCGGAACAGGATTTTCTGGACGACGTGAAGCTGGAGGAGGCCAGCGCGGCCCTGGGCGTGCCGATCTATCCGATTTCCCAGGACGGCTTCGACCTCTGCGACGCCATGTTCGGCCTCCTGCCGGAGCTCCCGGAACCCATCCGGGAGGAGAAAACGCAGGAGTATTACGAGTATAATCAGAACTGAAGCGGGACTGCGCACGTCCCCTCTTGTCATTGCGAACCAGTGCGCACACTGGTGTGGCAATCCGTTCTCCTTGGAGGCAGTTCGATGACCTACTACGTCTATATTCTCGCGAATGCCACGAATACTGCCATCTATACCGGCCTGACGAACAATCTGTACCGTCGAATGGAAGAACATCAAAACCACGCCGACCCAAACAGCTATACCGCAAAGTATAACGTGACGAAGCTGGTCTACTTTGAGACTACAGATGACGTTTATTCTGCTCTTGAGAGGGAGAAACAGATCAAGGGCTGGAACCGAAAACGAAAGAATGCGTTGGTGGAATCCAAGAACCCGCATTGGGAGGATCTTCTGCAGATGCTGCAGGATTGAACTCCGCCGCCGGGGGATGCGGATTGCCACACCGTCGTGCGCGACGGTTCGCAATGACATTCTTTTCCTGCTTCATAAGACAGGCGCTTCCATCTCCAAAGGAGGTTTCTAAATATGTCCAAACCATTAGTCGCCATTGTGGGGCGGCCCAACGTGGGCAAGTCCACCTTATTCAATAAACTCTGCGGCCAGCGGCTGAGCATCGTCGAGGACACCCCCGGCGTCACCCGTGACCGGCTCTACGCCGAGTGCGAGTGGTGCGGGCGCACCTTCGACATCGTGGACACCGGCGGCATCGAGCCCCAGGCCGACAGCGAAATCCTGCTGTTCATGCGGGAGCAGGCCATGCTGGCCATCGACGCGGCGGACGTGATCATTCTGGTGACGGAGATCGGCACCGGCGTCACCGCGGCGGATCAGGAGGTGGCGAACATGCTCCTGCGATCCAAAAAGCCCGTGGTGCTGGCGGTGAACAAGATGGACGCCACCGGCGCGGTGGACCCGGGGATCTACGAGTTTTACTCCCTCGGCCTGGGCGACCCCATCGCGGTCAGCTCCGTTCACGGCCACGGCACCGGCGACCTGCTGGACGCCTGTCTGGAGCACTTCCCGCCCAAGAGCGAGGACGAGGAGGACGCCGACTACATCCGCGTGGCGGTCATCGGCAAGCCCAACGTGGGCAAGAGCTCGCTGGTGAATCTGGTCCTGGGCGAAAAGCGCGTGATCGTGAGCCCCATGGCCGGCACCACGAGAGACGCCGTGGATACGAAATTCGAGAACAAATACGGCAAATACATCTTCGTGGACACCGCCGGTATCCGCCGGAAAAGCCGCGTGGATGACCGGGTGGAGAAATTCTCCGTCCTTCGCGCCAAGCTCGCCATTGAGCGGGCCGACGTCTGTCTCATCATGATTGACGCCAGAGAGGGCGTCACCGAGCAGGACACCAAGATCGCCGGCATGGCCCACGAGGCGGGCAAGGCCAGCGTCGTCGTGGTGAACAAGTGGGATCTGGTGGAAAAAGAGACCGGCACCATGGAGAAGATGCGCAAGGACATCATGCGCGATCTGAGCTTCA
>CAMHPQ010000105.1 GCA_946187035.1 uncultured Clostridia bacterium
AAAAGAGTCATGACCACAAAAGCGATGATGCCGAGGAACATGGACAGCGTCTGCACAACGATATATTTTGCCGTTCCGTCATAGGAGGCGGTGGCGCTTGTGATCACAATGATGCCGAAAATTGCGCATATCAGACTGAGTCCCAGCAGCAGCAGATCGGCCCGCTGGAAGAATTCTTTTGCAGCGCCGCGAAAGCGTTTCACAGGGCAAATGCCTCCTTTCTTTTGAATCCTTACAAATTGATAGTATAGCACAGAAAAAGACTTTACGCAACGGCGATTTCCTGCTATAATGGTTCAGGATTTCTGATAATGGAAGTAAGAGTATGACAGAGTTTTACACCAACAGTGAACGTGAGACCGAGCAGGCGGGGGAGACCTTCGCCCGGGCTCTTCCGGATGGCTGTGTTGTGGCCATGTACGGGGAACTGGGTTCCGGCAAGACCGCCTTTGTGCGCGGCATGGCCAGAGGAATGGGGATCGACAGTCGTGTCAGCAGTCCCACCTTTACCATTGTGAACGAGTATCGCGGGGATCGTGAGTTGATCCATTTTGATATGTACCGGCTCCAGAGCGGCGACGAGCTGTTTGACATCGGTTGGGAAGATTACCTCCGAAGGGGCAGTGTCTGCGCCGTGGAGTGGAGTGAAAACGTGGAGGACGCCTTTGAAGGGGACGAGATCATCGTCCGCTTTGAGAAAACAGGCGATCACAGCCGCCATATTTTCGTGGAGGGGGGAGAGACCGTATGCTGATTCTTGCCCTTGAGAGCACTGCAAAAGCCGCCTCTGTGGCTCTGGTTCAGGATGGCGTCATGCTGGGACAGACCACACAGCTCAGTGGGCTGACCCACAGTCGGACCCTTCTGCCCATGGCGGAAGATCTGATGAAAAACACCGGCTTCAAAGTCTCTGACGTAGACGGTTTCGCGGTTGCCCACGGGCCGGGGTCGTTCACCGGCGTCCGGATCGGCGTCTCTGCGGTAAAGGGACTTGCCTGGGCAGCGCAAAAGCCGGCCTGCGGAGTCTCTACCCTGGGGGCCATGGCATGGAACGGTGTCGCCGCCGGTGAGGGGAGTCTCATCTGCTGCTGCATGGATGCCAGAAGAAGCCAGGTATATAATGCGCTGTTTGAGGTTCGTGATGGCCGTCCGGAGCGCCTGTGCGAAGATCGAGCCATTTCGGTAGAGGCTCTGTTGGAGGAGCTGAAATCCAATGATTGGACGCCCTTCCTTGTGGGGGACGGCGCAGAACTCTGTGCCAAGGCCTTCCGAGCGGCGGACTTTTCGTTCACTATTGCACCGGAAAACCTTCGCCATCAGAGCGCCTGGGGCGTGGCCATGGCGGCGCAGGAGGCAGACTTTGTCTCCGGCGATAAGCTCCAGCCGGTCTATCTTAGACTCTCGCAGGCAGAGCGGGAGCGACAAGCCAGATTATCTCAGAATTGAAAGATAGAAGGAGAAACCATTATGAGTAACGTCCATGTATTTGACCACCCGCTGATCCAGCACAAGCTGTCCATCCTCCGCGATGAGACCACCAGCGTCAAGGAATTCCGCGAGCTGATCTCCGAGATTGCCATGCTGATGTGCTATGAGGCAACCCGCGACCTTCCTCTGGAGGATATCGAGGTTCAGACTCCCGTGGCAGTGGCCCACTGCAAACAGATCGCCGGCAAGAAGCTGGCCATCGTTCCGATCCTCCGCGCCGGTCTCGGCATGGTGGACGGCATGGTCACCATGATGCCCAACGCAAAGGTCGGTCACATCGGTCTGTTCCGCGATCCTGAGACCCTGGAGCCTGTGAAGTATTACTTCAAGATGCCCGCCGACATCGCCGAGCGCGACGTCATCGTGGTGGATCCCATGCTGGCCACCGGCGGCAGCGCTGCGGCTGCGGTCACGTTCCTGAAGGAGGCCGGCGCCCAGCACATCAAGCTCATGAGCATCATCGGCGCTCCGGAGGGTGTGGACGCCATGCAGAAGGCCCATCCCGATGTGGACATTTTTGTCGCAGCAGTGGATGAGCACCTGAACGATCACGGCTACATCGTCCCCGGTCTGGGCGATGCAGGAGACCGTATCTTCGGCACGAAATAAACCATCAGATTCGATTCAAAAAGCAGATCACCGATTAATCGATGATCTGCTTTTTTATGGATTCTCCGGCCCGGTGGCGGTCATTTCCAGCATAAAATTGTAGAACTGCGTGTTTGTCACTGTGTTGGCAATTTCGTTCCATGGCTGCGTGGTTCCGCTGTAGACGGAGGTTGCCACGCTGCCCTCCATGCACATACTGTAATCTGCATAGTCTGCGCAGAAATTGCGGAAAGTCTGTTTTTCGGTGCCGTCCCACGGATAGATCGTCTGGGTGTCAGCTGGGAGTCCATATGCGGCGTTAGCGGCTGCCTGCGTTGCTGCTCCGGCGCGCATCCAGCGGGAAAAGATATACGTCTTTTGCGCTTCGCTGGCGCCGAACTGCATGGAGAGAAATACCGCAATGTCTGTTTGCGGCGTTCCGTCTTCATTGAGACGGGAACCCGGATTGGCCTGATGCAGATCCATATAGAATGCATAGTGCGAAGGCTGATCCGGATGATCGGGATCTCTGGGCCGATTGTCGAGAATAGCCTCAGTAACCAACCTGGCCTCTTCTGATGCAAGCTTCATCGAATCCCGATTGATGTCCACACCGTCTTCGTTTCGGCGGATTCCCGATTGAACGTCGGACTTGTTGAATTCCGGGTAGTATCCTTTCTCTGCGGCTTTTGAAGCAGTATTGGAGCCGGAAATCGTGGTGGTTCCGTCGTTGCTGCTGACGTAGCTATGGCTGAATCCCCAGGGATTCACCATCGGGATGATAATCCAGTCGTAACCTCCGGTCAGATACGCCATTTCCGGGTCGGTCCACATGCGATGCACAAAATCCCAGAGCACCATCGGCGTGCTGCGCTCGTTGCCGTGAATACCGCTGGTCAGGCAGATACGCGGTTTTTGCCACAGAACGTCGTGATTGCCTTCATTGGAGTCCATGGCAGTTGGTGTATAGTCTGGCAGGAGATAGCCGTCGTTCTTCTGGATTATGTAGAGATAGATCGGAAGCTCCTCAGAGCTGACGGTGCCAAGCAGAATGCGCTGGACGAATCCGGCGTCCACCATTTCATCCCAAAGCGCGTCATACTCCGCTGAGGTTGCAGGAATCTCTGCAGACGGAGTGATCAGGGAAGCGGTGGACTTCAATGGTTCTGCTGCAGCGTCGGGATAGATCGTTTCAAAAGCATCTGCAGGAAGGGAACCGGCGGTTTCTTCTGGTTCTGCATTCTGACTTCTGCCCAGAAGCAGTCCAATCAAAAAGGACAAAATCACTGCGGCCAGAAACAGCAGGGGGATCCAGACGGATTGTTTCTGCCGCAATTTCTTTTTTTCTTCCATTGGCCCCTCCATTCTGCTTTAGGAAAAGACTCTCTCAGATCTCACATCCGAGAGAGTCTCAATTACTGCTTAGACAGTTTCCTTTTCAAAGGTAATGACGTAATCGTCTTCGTCATTCTCAGCGCTGAAGACAATCCAACCGGCTTTTTTCTCAAGCTCCAGAGCGTCTGCCAGCTCAGTGGCACTCATGGATTTGCGGTTGTAGCGCTCAGTTTTCATTTCATTGGCCATGGAATTCTCCTTAGCCGACGTAGCGCATGGCGTGGAGATCTTCAGCGGTGAAGTCCGCCATATACTCCTCCTGCCAGGCACTGTAATCCTCGCTGCGCAGAAGCTGGTCTCCCAGATAGTCGCAGTAGGGGACATCCTCGCCAACGAAGTAGATCAGGTGATATCCGGTGCTCTCGCTGTAAACCAGCTCCACGTCGCCGGTCTTGCGGCCTTCCGCGAAGCAGAAATCGTTGAACTCCGTGACCATCTGTCCTTTGTAGACATGCTCATACAGACCGCCGTTGTGCTGAGAACCGTGATCCTGGCTGTACTCGGTGGCCAGAGCGGCAAAGGTGTCTTCGGTCTTGTCGCTGGCTTCCCATTCGGCCTGAATGTCGGCCATGGTCTGCTCGGCGGTGGACTTCTCTTCGTCGGAGATCTCGCCGTCCCCGTCGGTGTCCTCAACCTGGATCAGGATGTGACGCACATCAACAGTGTTGTAATCGTTGGTGTTACGGCCCTGGAAGAGAATCACATAGTAGCCGGCGCCATCCTCTTCAATCACGGTGACATCGCCGGCCTTGCGGCTGTTGTCCGTCACCCAGTCGGCAAAGCTGTAATAGCTCAGGTTGGAGCCTTCGCTGTTCTCCACGACGGTGGGCTCGGCGGGAGTCGTCTCGTCGGTGGGATTGCCGTCCTCGTCATTCACCGTAACAGGGGTGCCCAGCTCGGCCACAGCGGCGGCAAAGCTCTCAGCGTCCTTCGCAGCCTCGGCAATCTTGTCGGCGGTCTCCTTGGCAGCAGCCATGGTCTCGTCGGTGGGAGCGGAGGTGGCGTTGCCGTCTGCATCCGTGCTCTCCACGGTCTCAGCGGGAACCAGATAATAGTTCAGGCTGAACAGGTCATACTCGCTGGCATGCTCGGCATACTCTTCTTTGATCTCGTCATCGGTGTAAGTATAGCTCGCCTGCTTCTGGGTGGCATAGTTGGAGGCCAGAATGCTCTTGGCCATCATGGCACGGGCGACCTTCTCGTTGACGCCGCGGCCATAAATTGCCTCCATGTATTTGGAAGCGGAGCCGTAGCCGGCGCTCTTGGCGTTCTCAGCGATGGAAGCGATCTGCTCGTCAATCTCTTCCAGATCCTCGTCAGTGAGGGTCAGGCCATCCGCCTCGGCGGCCTTGCACAGGGCGGTGATTTCCGTCATAGAGGTCTTTGCCTGCGCGAGGAAGTAATCTCCCCAGGTTTCATACTCGTCGCTCATGGTATACTCCTGCTCATCCAGCGGCTTGCTGGTGTCCAGACCGAAAGCGCTGGCATAGGAGCCATAGCTGCTGTAAAAGTTCTGGAAAGCGACGTTATAGAAATAATTGACGTCAGCAACGCTATAGGTCTCGTCCGCAACCTTCAGCGCCTTCTGGCGATAGAAGAGGCTGGAGTTGCCGATCAGGATCGCGGCGATCAGAACCACCACGGCGATGGTACCGCAGATCCAGCGGGTACGGCTCTTGCGGTCTTCCTTGGCCTTCTTCTGCGCGGCGACCTGCCGACGCTCCGTGCCCTCCGCGCGCTGCTGGCTGCGGGTTTTCTTGTCTTGTGATGCACTCATAAGGGTTCACCTGTTTCTCTAAAATGGATGCGCCTGCAGGGACACATCCGCTGAAATAGCTCTAATATTATATAGGATACCAGGTGTTCTGTCAACCTTATGGATGGAAATAATCTGTGAATGAAAAGTCTGGAAATTGTGCATCTTCGCCACTTGAGAATCCACCGGAAATGGCGTATGATGTTCGGGAAAGGAATTGCCCATGAACGGAGATAAAAGAAAACCGAATATCCTGAAAATCACATTGATTTTTGCGTTGGTAATCACTCTGGCAGTCATCGGCCTTTTCTATGACAGCGGTCACCGGCTTGTTACCAGGGAAGTTGTCATTGAAAGCGAGACGCTGCCGGAGTCCTTCGACGGATTTCGCATCGTCGAGCTGACGGATTTGCATGGTGCGGAGTTTGGCGAGAACAATGCCAAATTGGTTGAGCAGGTTCGCAGCTGTGAACCGGATCTCATCGCGCTGACCGGCGATTTTGTGGAGAATGCAGCGCAGCTGCAGGTGACGCTGACACTGGCCAGATCGCTCACGGAGATCGCGCCGGTCTATTACGTCACCGGCAACCATGAGTGGGCATCCGGCCTTGCGGAGGAGCTGATGGCCTCATTGGAATCCAAGGGCGTCTGCTGCATGCGAAATCAGTATGAAATTCTGGAGCGTGACGGTGCTTCTCTTCTTTTGGTCGGTGTGGAGGACCCCAACAGCTATGCGGATCTGGAGCTGCCGGATCAGGTGGTTGCCAGAGCGCAGGCGGAGCATCCAAACCTGTGGACGCTGCTGCTGGCCCACCGGAACTACTGGGTGGAGCAGTATCCTTCGCTCCCGGTGGATCTGATCCTCTGCGGCCATAGCCACGGCGGCGTGGTGCGGCTGCCTTTCATCGGCGGTTTGATGAACGAGGATCGGAGCCTCTTTCCGGAATACGACGCTGGAATTTATGACGGGGAACGATTCCGGATGTTTGTCTCGGTGGGATTGGGACAGACCCGGTACTTCCCGCGCCTGCTGAACAATCCGGAGATTGCCTGTATCACTCTGAAAACCGTCGACTGAATCCATGCAACTTTTCCTTCTCTGCGGCATATACTGGTGTGTATATGCTATTTGCGGAGGGGTGAAGAACATGGGTACAGATTTGGACGATTGGATCTTCGGCTCAGAGACCTCGAGACCCAGTGATCGATGAAAACATGAAAAGAGTGCAGATGATTGTCTGCACTCTTTTGGTATCTTATTGGATTTCAGCGACCGTCAGAATCTTGTCTTTAACCCGGAATTTAACCTCCATTCCGG
>CAMHPQ010000106.1 GCA_946187035.1 uncultured Clostridia bacterium
AAAGAGCTTGCGGTCTTCGGCATTGTCAATGGCCTCCAGGCCGGTGCCGATGAGGGGAACGTCGAACTCGGAGAGCGGGCCGGCGAGGTTGATGGCCGTCTGGCCGCCCAGGGAGACGATGATTCCGTCCGGTTTCTCCAGCTGGAGGACGTTCATCACGTCTTCCACGGTGAGGGGCTCGAAGTAGAGCTTGTCGGAGACCGTATAGTCGGTGGAGACGGTCTCGGGGTTGTTGTTGATGATGATGGCCTCGTAGCCCGCCTCCCGGATGGTCTTCACCGCGTGGACGGTGGAGTAGTCGAACTCCACGCCCTGGCCGATGCGGATGGGCCCCGCGCCCAGGACGAGGATCTTCTCCCGATCCGAGACCACGGATTCGTTTTCGTCCTCATAGGTGGAGTAGAAATAGGGGATGTAGCTTTCAAACTCGCTGGCGCAGGTGTCGATCATCTTGTACACCGGGGTGATGCCCAGCTCGCGGCGTTTGTCGCTGACCTCTTTTTCCGTGCACTTCCAGAGATGGGCCAGATGCTTGTCGGAGAAGCCCATGCGCTTTGCTTTTTTAAAACCGTCGGGCTCGAAGGGGGTGTCCTTGATGGCCCGCTCCAGCTCCACGATGTTGTGGATCTTGTCCAGGAACAGCATGTCGATGCCGGTGATGTTGCAGATGCGGTTGTAGTCCACCCCCAGCCACATGAGCTGGGCGATGGCGAAGATCCGGTCGTCGGTGCCGATCTGGATGTACTCCATCAGCTCCTCGATGGGCATGTGGTGGAACTTGGGCATATAGACGTGGCTGACGCCGATCTCCAGAGAGCGGATGGCCTTCAGGAGACTTTCCTCGATGGTGCGGCCCACGCTCATGACCTCGCCGGTGGCCTTCATCTGGGTGCCCAGCTTGTTGGAGGCACCGGCGAATTTATCAAAGGGGAACCGGGGCATCTTCGTCACCACGTAGTCCAATGTGGGCTCGAAGCTGGCCGGGGTGTTGGCGATCTGGATCTCGTCCAGGGTCATGCCCACGGCGATCTTGGCGGAGACGCGGGCGATGGGGTAGCCGCTGGCCTTGGAGGCCAGAGCCGACGAGCGGCTGACGCGGGGGTTCACCTCAATCAGATAATACTGGAAGCTCTCGGGATCCAGCGCGAACTGCACGTTGCAGCCGCCCTCCACCTCCAGCGCCCGGATCAGCCGAAGGGCGGAGTCGCGGAGCATGTGGTATTCCCGGTTGGTGAGGGTCTGGCTGGGGGCCACCACGATGCTGTCCCCGGTGTGGATGCCCACCGGGTCGATGTTCTCCATGTTGCAGACGGTGATGGCGGTGTCGTTGGCGTCGCGCATCACTTCGTATTCGATCTCTTTGTAGCCCTTGATGCTCTTCTCCACCAGCACCTGATGGACGGGGGAAAGGGCCAGGGCGTTTTTGGCGAGACTGATCAGCTCTTTTTCGTCATCCGCGAAGCCGCCGCCGGTGCCGCCCAGGGTGAAGGCGGGGCGCAGCACCACCGGGAAGCCGATCTCTCTGGCGGCGCGGCGGCACTCGTCCAGACTGGTGGCGATCTGGCTGGGGAGCACGGGCTCGCCCAGGGCCTCGCAGAGCTCCTTGAACTTCTCCCGATCCTCGGCGCAGGCGATGCTCTCAGGCCGGGTGCCCAGCACTTCCACCTGGCACTCGTGGAGGACGCCCTGCTCATACAGCGCCATGACCAGATTCAGACCGGTCTGGCCGCCGATGCCGGGGACGATGGCGTCCGGGCGCTCATAGCGGATGATGCGGGCCACATATTCGGGGGTCAGCGGTTCCATGTAGACCTTGTCCGCGATGCTGGTGTCGGTCATGATGGTGGCGGGGTTGGAGTTGGCGAGAACCACCTCGTAGCCCTCCTCCCGCAGGGCCAGACAGGCCTGGGTGCCGGCGTAGTCGAACTCCGCCGCCTGACCGATGACGATGGGGCCGGAGCCGATGACGAGGATCTTGTGAATGTCGGTGCGTTTCGGCATGGCTCAGACCTCCTTTTCTTTCCCGGAGAACAGGGAGACCTGGGCTCCGGCGGGATTTTTGCTCTGCTCCAGAAGCTGGATGAACTGATCGAAGAGATAGCCGCTGTCCTGGGGGCCCGGCGCGCTCTCCGGGTGGTACTGGACGGAGAAGACCATGTCCTCCTCGCAGGCCACGCCCTCGATGGTGTTGTCCAGCAGGTTGATGTGGGTGGCCTCCAGCTTCGTGCCGGCGAGACTTTCGCTGCGGACAGCGTAGCTGTGGTTCTGGCTGGTGATCTCGATCTTCCCGGTCTTGAGATTCCGCACCGGGTGGTTGCCGCCCCGGTGGCCGAATTTCAGCTTATAGGTCTCGGCGCCGTAGGCCAGGGAGATGATCTGGTGGCCCAGACAGATCCCGAAGATCGGCACCCTGCCCCGCATGGCCTTCACGATCTCCGCCACCTCCGGCACATCCTGGGGATCGCCGGGGCCGTTGGAGAGGAACACCCCGTCCGGCTGCATGAATTCGATCTCCTCCGGCGTGGTGTTGTAGGGGACGATGGTCACGTTGCAGCCTCTGGCGTTCAGGCTGCGGACGATGTTCAGCTTCATGCCGCAGTCCACCGCCACCACGGTGAAGCGGTGGTTGGAGGTGCGGGAGTACCAGCGCTTCTTGCAGCTGACCCGGCGCACCTGATCTCTGGGGAGCTCGGTGGTTTTGAGAAGCTCCATGGCCTCGGCGTCGGGGGTGTCGGCGGGCGCGATCAGGCACTTCATGCTGCCCACGTCCCGGATTTCCCGGGTGATCTTCCGGGTGTCCACCCCCGCGATGCCGGGGATGTCGTGCTCCTGCATCAGCTCCGAGAGGGTCTTGGTGTAGCGGAAGTTGGAGGGGTTGTCGTTGTATTCCCGCACGATCAGCGCGCTGATGGTGGGGGTCTTGGTCTCATAGTCCTCGTCGGTGACGCCGTAGTTGCCGATGATGGGGTAGGTCATCACCACGCCCTGGCCGGTGTAGCTGGGGTCGGAGACGATCTCCTGATAGCCCACCATAGAGGTGTTGAACACGATCTCACAGACGCACCCGGCCTCGGCGCCGAAGCCCGTCCCGTAATACACGCTGCCGTTTTCCAGCACCAGCTTGCGATTTCGTTCCTGCATGGTTTTCTCCTTTTGCGTAAGATAATTCGTAAAACTAAAAAAGTCTGTCATCCTGAGCGAGCGAAGCGAGTCGAAGGATCTCAACCCCACGCCTCCGACAGATCATTCCAATCGGGATTCATAGTTGCGATCAAAGCATTCTTCTTTGCTCTTGTCCAGCCTTTGAGTTGTTTTTCTCTCTGTATTGCACTGTATACGTCTTCCGTTGTTTCATAATATATCAGCTTGTGAATGTGATACCGCTTCGTGAAGCCCTCCACCAGCTCCATCCGGTGCTCATAGAGTCTCTTTTCCAGATCGCTTGTGACGCCAATGTATAGGGAACGGTGAGAGGCGTTCGTGAGGATATATACGTAATACATACCGGGCCTCCATCAATCTGTCACCCTGAGCGGAGCACAGCGGAGTCGAAGGATCTCTGCGCTGCCGTTGGAAAATGCCTGTCATCCTGAGCGTAGTCGAAGGATCTATTATTTGCAGTTGAACGTAAGAAGTTTTGCTGTCTGAGTGCCGGTGTGAGATCCTTCGACTCGCTTCGCTCGCTCAGGATGACAAAAAAGGGGGGATGTTTGTTCTGGATGACAAAGCAGGAACGGTTACTCATTCCGAACGCCAAAGTGGAAAGGTTTACTCATTCCGAACGCCAAAGCGGGAAGGCTCGCGGAGTGACTCACCCCTCCGAGTACACGATCTCTCCTCCGCAGATGGTCATTTTTACTCTGCCGGTGACGGTTTTACCGGCGAAGGGGGTGGCGCGGCCCTTGGAGGCGAACTGCTCCGGGTCGATGGTCCATTCCTCATTGGGGTCAAAGACGCAGAGATCCGCCCTGGCCCACTCATAGATGCCGCAGGGCAGCCCGAAGCGTTTCGCCGGGGCGAGGGTCATGCGGTCAATCAGGGTCTCCATGGGCACCTTCCCGGTCTTCACCAGACCGGTGTACAGCACGGCGAGGGCGGTCTCCAGCCCCACCACCCCCATGAGGGAGCCCGCGAGGCCCTTGGATTTCTCTTCCCTCGTGTGGGGCGCGTGGTCGGTGGCGATCATGTCCACGGTGCCGTCCAGCAGTCCCTGGATCAGCGCCTCCCGGTCTGCCTGCTCCCGGATGGGCGGGTTCATCTTGAATCTGCCGTCCTCCTGCAGATCGTCTTCGGTCAGCAGCAGGTAATGGGGCGCGGTCTCGCAGCTCACGTTTGCGCCCTGGGCCTTGGCCTTTCGGATGATCTCCACGCTCTCCTTCGTGGAGACGTGGCAGACGTGGTATTTGCACCCGGTCTCAGCGGCCAGGCGCACGTCCCGCTCCACCTGCTTCCACTCAGATTCGGAGCAGATGCCCTTGTGGCCGTGCTCCTTTGCGTATTTGCCGTCGTGGATGTAGCCGCCGCGGAGCAGGCTTTCGTCCTCGCAGTGGGCCACGATGGTCTTGCCCAGAGCCATGGCTCTGCGCATGGCCATGCGCATCCTGTCCTCGGACTGGACGCCCTTGCCGTCGTCGGAAAAGGCGAAGCACCTGGGCCCCATGGACTCCAGATCCGACAGCGTCTCGCCCTTCTCGCCCACGGTGATGGCGGCGTAGGGCAGCACCCGGATCACGGCCTCCTCCCGGATGCGCTCCAGCTCCAGATTCAGGTGCTCCAGACTGTCCGGCACGGGGTTTAAGTTCGGCATGGGGCAGACGGTGGTATAGCCGCCCTTTGCCGCCGCCATGGTGCCGGTTCTCATGGTTTCTTTAAAAGAAAAACCCGGGTCTCTCAAATGAACGTGAACGTCAATGAGACCGGGCAACAACAGACAATGATCAAATTCAAAAACAGGTACCCCCTGCACCTGGGAATTGGGAGGGAGAATACGAAACACAGCGCCGTCGCGAATCAGCACGTCGGCGGGGACAAAAGCGCCCTCTTGGTAGACGCTGCAGCCTTTCAGATGCATCTCCAAACCTCGCACGACCTTTCCATCACAGTTTTATCCTGAACATTTTAGCAAAGAAAACCGGGCCCTGTCAATGCCGATGCGCATTTTTGGGGCTTTCGCCAACGATTTGAAAAAATTCCCTCGATTCGCGGCAATTTTCCACAAGAAGGGGCGGTTCCCGGAATTTCGGAGGCTTTAACGAACTGCACAAGATTGTGCGGCTGTGATTGTGCAGTTTTTTATCCCCCCTCGGGGGCTTGTGCAGAAAGGATTCTTCGTTATATAATGTAGAAACCAATTTTCTGCCCTGGGCTCCCTCGGGGCGGCCTTTGAAACGGATTTGAATCTATGAACAAGATGGAAAAGGCGCTGCACGAGCTCAGCGAAATGGACGATCTCGCGGCGCAGGAATCTCCCATCCACCGTCTGCACCCGCTGGCCAAGCTGCTGGCCACGGTGGCCTACATCGTGACGGTGGTCTCCTTCGACAAATATGACCTGACCGGGCTCATCATTTTCGTGCTGTTCCCGATTTTGCTGTTTCAAATCAGCGGAATCCCGGTGCGCACCTGCTTTTATAAGCTTCGGATCGTGCTGCCGCTGGTGATGGCGGTGGGCCTCTTTAACCCCTTCTTCGACCGGGCGCCGCTGTTCACCCTGGGGAACGTGGCGGTCTCCGGTGGCGTGGTCTCCATGATCACGTTGATGCTCAAGGGCGTCTTCTGCCTCATGGCGGCCTTTCTGCTGATGGCCACCACGGGCATCGACAAGCTCTGCGCCGCCCTGAGAATGCTGCGTCTGCCGCCCATGCTGGTGACGCTCATGCTCCTGACCTACCGCTATGTGGGGGTCATGACCGAGGAGCTGGCGGTGATGACCGACGCCTATCATCTCAGAGCACCGGGGCAGAAGGGCATCCAGTTTTCCGCCTGGGGCTCCTTTTTGGGTCAGCTGCTGCTCAGGAGCATGGACCGCGCCGAGGAGCTCTACTCCAGCATGCAGCTCCGGGGCTACCACGGGCATTTTCATTATGTGAAAATCAACCGCATCCGCCTGGCGGATGTGCTGTATGTGGTGGTGTGTGCGGCGCTTTTCGTGCTGCTGCGCCTCGTCCCTGTGACCCAGCTCATGGGCAATCAGTTTGTGGGGTAAGTGAAATGATCGAATTTAAAAATGTCTCGTTTGCATATGAAAAAAACGCGCCGGTTTTGAAGAATCTTTCCTTCCGTGTGGAGAAGGGGGAGACCGTGGGCCTCATCGGGGCCAACGGCGCGGGCAAGTCCACGGTGATGAAGCTGCTGCTGGGTCTGCTCTCCGGCGAGGGCGACGTGCTGGTGGACGGCGTCAAGGTGGAGAAGAACACCCTGGGCCAGATCCGGAAAAAGCTGGGCTTCGTGCTGCAGAACTCCGACAACCAGATGTTCATGCCCACGGTCTA
>CAMHPQ010000107.1 GCA_946187035.1 uncultured Clostridia bacterium
GGTGCGCGAGGGGGGACTTGAACCCCCACGCCCGGAATGAGCACTAGAACCTGAATTTGAGAAAATCCGTTCCAGTGCGTACCGCGCCGTGTCGCCGCGTACCGCGAAAAGCCTTGATTTTTCAGGCTTTTTCGGCTCTCATGCCTGCAAGTCCAGCAACCGCGCCAGATGCAAAAAAACCGTAGTTTGTTAGATGTTTGTTAGATGCACTTCGGCGCTCATCTGCTAAAAACCAGTTCTAGTAAACAGGCGAAAAAGTAAAAATATGGTAAAGCAACACTCGCCTGTTCATCGCTCGTTGGATGTTTGTTGGATGTACTTTCGGAGCCTGTCCACAGAAACTTTTTTCTAGCAGGCGGAAAAACGACAAAATGTGGAGGATAATAAAATGCAGAAATCTTTCTTTGAGCAGATGGGTGGTACATATACACAGGTTGGGGATTATCTTCTCCCCGATCTTGTGATCGAAGAGGTTGAACTACAGCCCATTGGCAAATACGGCCGGATGCGGAAGCGGTATCTGAAAGAGCATCGGCCGGTCCTGTACAGCAATCTGCTTACGGGCGGGAAGCTCTACCGGCACATGACCGAGATAGACCAGGTCTGCGAGGAACGCATGGATCTTCTCACGCGCCAAATGGCCAAGCAGGAAGGCGTGAACGAAGCACTCAAAGCGGCCGATCAAATGGAATGGGTCAGACGCATGAACAGCATTCGGAAACGTGCCGAAGAGATCATCCTGCACGAGCTCATCTTCGGCTGAAACGGTATGGAAAACGGTCGTTGTTTATGATATATTGGATTTACAGAAAAGAGAAGGTGTGAGCTATGGAAAACACAAGTGCGATCCAGCTTTTTGAAGATCAGCCCATCCGTGCAGCCTGGGATGAAGAAAAGGAAGAGTGGTATTTCTCTATCGTTGATGTGGTACGTGTTTTAACTGAGCAGCCTGATACTCGGCATGCGGCAAAGTACTGGAGCGTTTTGAAAACACGCATAAAAGCTGAGAGCGGGCAGTTGACTACAATTTGTAGTCAACTGAAATTGAAGTCTGCCGATGGCAAGCGCTACCTGACCGATGTGGCCGATACTGAACAACTCCTGCGGATCATCCAGTCGATCCCTTCCCCCAAGGCCGAGCCGTTCAAACTGTGGCTGGCCCAAGTGGGTCGTGAGCGCATTGAGGAGACCATCGACCCGGAGCTTGCCATCGACCGGGCGCTGGAGACCTACCTGAAAAAGGGTTACACGCGCGAATGGATCAACCAGCGCCTGCAGGCCATCCAGGTTCGGAAGGAACTGACGGACGAATGGCAAGATCGCGGCGTGCAGAAGGGCGTGGAATACGCCATCCTGACCGATGAGATCACCCGCGCCTGGTCCGGTATGTCCACCCGGCAGTATAAGCGCCTCAAGGGGCTGAAAAAGGAAAACCTACGGGACAACATGACCACGACGGAGCTCGTGCTGAACATGCTGGCCGAGACATCTACCACGGATATCTCCAAGGCAGAGCAGCCGCAGAGCTTTTCGGAGAATATGGATGTGGCCCGCAAGGGCGGCGAGGTCGCCGGGATCGCAAGAAAGGCGCTGGAAGAACGGACCGGCAAGCCGGTCATCACCGCGAAGAACGCCACCCAGCTCAACGCCATTGTAACCGCGCTGATCGAAGACGCGGCTGAAAAGGGTAAATAGAAGTAATACTGTGAGAGCAGAGCAGCAATCAAGCCGCTCTGCTCTTTCTGTTTCATAGCTCTTAACCTTGTCCGTAGTAGGCGTTTTTGCCATGCTTGCGGAGGTAGTGCTTGTCCAGCAGGGTCTGTTGCATGGGCCCGAGGGTAGGATTGAGGATCATCGCGTGCCAGTCTATGAATGCTACCTCCTCCATGACGACAGCATTGTGCACCGCGTTCATGGCGTCCGTGCCCCAGGCAAAGGGGCCGTGGGAATAGACCAGCACGCCGGGAACGGCGGCGGGATCGCGGTCGGCAAAGGTCTCAACGATCACCTTGCCGGTCTTTTTTTCGTACTCGCCCCGGATCTCCGCGTCCGTCATGGGCCGGGTACAGGAGATTTCGCCGTAGAAATAATCCGCCTGCGTCGTCCCCATGGCTGGAATTCCCCGGCCCGCTTGGGCGAAAGTGGTGGCCCAGCGGGAGTGGGTGTGGACGATGCCGCCGCACTTTGAAAAAGCCTTGTACAGCTCCACATGGGTGGGCGTGTCGCTGGAGGGCTTCCACTTGCCCTCGACGACCTTGCCGTCCAGATCGACGACGACCATATCCTCGACCGTCATCCCCTCATAGGGTACGCCCGAGGGCTTGATGACCATAAGGCCCGTCTCCCGGTCAATACCGGAGACATTGCCCCAGGTGAAGGTCACGAGACCATATTTGGGCAGGAGGAGATTCGCCTCACAGACTTCGCGTTTCAGTTCTTCCAGCATCTCAGATCACCTCGATCGCTGCCTTTTCCACAGGCAGCGCTTTCTTATACCGGGTCAGAAAAACATTGAAGCCCGCCACGTCCTTGTCCTCCGCCATCAGCGTTGTGGACCTGGCATTGGCGAAGACCTTATGATCCAGATAATCCGGCAGGCTCTCGCCCTCGTCTTTCCAGAGCATATACGCGCCCAGCAGCGCCATGCCGTAGGGGCCGCCTTCCCCGGCGGTCTCCATCACGGACACAGGAGCGCCCACCGCGGCGGACAGCACCCGCTGCCCCACCTCCGGCGTCTTGAAGAAACCGCCGTGGCCGGTGAGCTTGTCGATGGGCACCTGCTCGGTCTGGGTCAGGATATCCAGCCCGATCTTCAAGGTTGCCAGCGCGGAGAGCAGATGCGTCCGCATGAAATTGGCAAGGGTAAAGCGGCTGTTTTGCATCCGGGCGAACACAGGCCGCCCTTCATCCAGATCGGTGACGCCCTCGCCGGAGAAGTAGTTGAAGCTCATGAGTCCGCCGCAGTCTGCTTCGCCCTCCAATGCCTTGTTGAACAGCAGTGTGAACAGCCTTCCCTTATCCTGCGGCGCGCCGATGGCCTCGGCAAACTCCGAGAAGAGATTGACCCAGGCGTTGATGTCGCTCGTGCAATTGTTGCAGTGCACCATAGCGACCGGCAGACCGTCCGGCGTAGTCACCATGTCGATCTCCCGGTGAACGCCGAGAGGCTTATCCGTGACAATCATGGCGAAATCCGAGGTACCCGCGCTGACATTGCCTGTCCGCACCCGGACGGAGTTGGTGGCCGCCATGCCGGTTCCCGCGTCCCCTTCACA
This sequence comes from uncultured Clostridia bacterium, assembly GCA_946187035.1. Taxonomy (GTDB): domain Bacteria; phylum Bacillota; class Clostridia; order Oscillospirales; family Oscillospiraceae; genus CAG-103. The sequence goes on from CAMHPQ010000107.1 coordinate 3,276, forward strand.
GGGAGCAATCGGAACACCTGCTTGCAGCGTTCCGATTGGATCAAGGAAGCGTGCACCGCTCTCAGTGAGGTTTCCGCCGTTCTCTCCGGCAACATGCACCTTGGGGAGTATAGCGTGCAGGTCAATCCCTGTCAGGGCCTTGAACTTCTGCACCATGCCCTCGTCATAGTCCCGCTTTTCGCTGTCAATGGGGAACATGCCGCTGGCCTCGCCAATGCCCATGACCTTCTCCCCGGTGAGCTGCCAATGAATATAGCCTGCCAATGTGGTAAGGAACGCAAGGTCCTTCACATGCTCCTCATGGTTGAGAATCGCCTGATACAGATGGGCGATGCTCCAGCGTTGGGGAATGTTGAAGCCAAAGAGTGCCGTCAGCTCCTCGGCGGCCTCGCCCGTGATGGTGTTGCGCCATGTGCGAAACTCTGCAAGCTGGTTGCCGTCCTTGTCAAAGGGCAGATAGCCGTGCATCATGGCGGAGATACCAATCGCGCCCACGGTGGTCAGCGCCACGCCGAACTTGGCCTTTACATCGGCTTTCAGATTGGCAAAGCAGGTCTGCAGCCCGGTATGTACGGCCTCCATGCTGTAAGTCCATACGCCGTTCACGAGCTGGTTTTCCCACTCATAATCTCCGTTTGCGATGGGGAGATGCTTGTCGTCAATCAAGACGGCCTTGATCCGGGTCGAGCCCAGCTCGATGCCCAATACAGTCTTTGTCAGATCCATCATTTTAATTTCCATACCAGGTCCTTGACCAGCAGCTCTTCTTCCAGCTTCTCGGGCGTTGTGTCCTTCGTGATGTGGACAAACTCAATGTCCATCATCCGCGCCCAGTCGCGCATCTGCTCCGCGGTCACGTCGTAGGAAAGTACCGTATGGTGGGCACCGCCGGCGGTGATCCAGCACTCCACGCCGGTGGTGAGATCGGGCATCGCACGCCACATGACGCGGGCAACCGGGAGGTTCGGCATCGGCAGGATGGGCTTGACGGCCTCGATGTCCTGCACGATCAGGCGGAGCCTGCCTCCCATATCAATCAGAGAGACAACAATACCCTTGCCGGCCTTGCCCTCAAACACCAGACGGGCGGGGTCCTTTTCGTTCATGCCGATACCAAGGTGGTGGGTCTCGATCCGGGGTTTGTCCGCCGCCAGAGATGGGCAGACCTCCAGCATGTGTGCGCCGAGGGAGTACTCCTGCCCCTCCACCAGATGATAGGTATAGTCCTCCATGAAACCAGAAGCACCATTGCCGTTCTCGCCCATGGCCTTGAGGATGGCGGTCATGGCGGACACCTTCCAGTCGCCCTCGCCGCCGTAACCGTAGCCCTGGGCCATCAGATGCTGGCTCGCCAGACCCGGCAGCTGCTCCATGCCGTAGAGATCCTGGAAGGTGTTGGTGAAGGCCCTGCAGCCTTCCCGATCCAGCATCTTCTTCATGGCGATCTCTTCCCGCGCCTGATAGCGGATGGCGGCGGTGTTGTCGGTGGCAATGTCGTAATTGGCCTCATACTCAGCCACCAGCGCGTCGATCTCGGCTTCCGTGACCTTGCCCATCTCTTTCACCAGATCGCCCACAGCCCAGGTGTTCACCTGCCAGCCGAGCTTGGTCTGCACCTCCACCTTGTCGCCCTCGGTGACGGCCACCTCGCGCATGTTGTCGCCAAAGCGCATGACCTTCATCTTTTTGCTGACGGCCACGCCCACGGCGGCGCGCATCCAGTCGGAGAGGCGCTTGTGGATCTTCTCGTCCTGCCAGAAGCCGGCGATGACCTTGCGCGGCAGACGCAGGCGGGCGGCGATGAAGCCGTGCTCCCGGTCGCCATGGGCGGCCTGGTTCAGGTTCATGAAGTCCATGTCGATCTCGTCGTTGGGGATCTCCTTGTTGTACTGGGTCGCCAGATGGCAGTAGGGCTTCTGGAGATTGGCAAGCCCGTTGATCCACATTTTGCTGGGAGAGAAGGTGTGGCACCAGGTGACGATTCCGGCGCACTCGTCCCGGTAATTGGCCTCTTTGATCACGTCGGTGATCTCCTTGTTGGTCTTGGCCGTGACTTTATACACCAGCGGGTACGGAAGAACCTTACTCAGCTCCGCCGCCATTTCTTTGGCGCGGGCGTCCACGGTGTCCAGCACGTCCTGCCCGTACAAAAACTGACTGCCGACGATGAACCAAAATTCACGTTTCATGATGTCCTCCATTCCAGGTTTCTCACAATTGGATTCATTTGGGGGTTAGAAGATTTTTATCTCGTAAATTGATAGTTTCCTGCTCTCACGGTTTCCTTTCGGCCATCCGGCAGAATTATCTCCGCCGTACAGTTGGCCGGGAAACGGGGGATATAATTTCTATAAGTGCCCAGAAGCGCCTAAAACCAGTTGATACGAGCCAGTTTTATGAAAATATTCTCTACAAATATCCAAGAAGGAGCAAACTAAAAAACCGAATTGGCATGTAATTTGGCATATTTTGACTCATGACTGAAGCCCATTGTTTTATACCATACTTTCAATTCAAATTTTGTCAAGGGCTACCGAGAATCTTCTTACAGTGTCGATTGTATGCGTCCTGCCACGGACAAATATCATGGCAGGACGCGCTTTATCATTTTCAAATGGACAGCGGAGAGCACATGGATCCCCCCGCGACCGACGACGCCATGCGAGTGATTGTTATTTACCCCACAGTCAGCTCCACGCATTGTTCCGCTATGCCGGGCGCGCTGACCTTGACCTGGATTCTTCCCGTGCTGTCCCCCGCGCGGATCACAGCCAGCGCCTTCCCGTAATAGGTGGTGTGAGTCTTTTCGGTAAAGCACTCTCCCATGTTCGGCTTGGCGGAGCCGAGAGCCAGCAGGCTGCCCGCGCCGCTTACCGTCACGGTAACGGGTACATCCTCCGAGGATTTGGTGATCCCATCCAGGCCGGTTAGGTCGATCGCCAGATAGCAGAGATCCTGCCCGTCGGCGCGCAGCGCGGTCCTGTCCGGACGGAGGCAAAGCTCTGTCTCGCCTTCTGCGGTGCGCATGGTCTCCCTTGCGATCTCCGCGCCCTTTGCGTCATAGCTGATGG
>CAMHPQ010000108.1 GCA_946187035.1 uncultured Clostridia bacterium
GGGAGCTGGCACGGCGGGAAATAGCCGTGACTGAGGGAGCGAGTCTTGCCGCACACGTCGTACTGCATTTGTTTCTGCCTTTGACTAACGTTCGCTCCCTCAGTCTCGCTTCGCTCGACAGCTCCCTCTCCGAGGGCGCCAAGGGGGCGCACAGTAAATTCCAACAGCTCGATAAACTATAATTTGAATGCATTGCGGCGGGCACAAGCGACCCGCCCTACGGATCAGCAATAATATTAACATAAATTTATTATCGTTAACTTATATCCAAAAAAAAACACATCCGCCGGTATTCCAACGGATGTGATGCATTTATTCGGTTCCCACCAGCTTCACGGGGGTGAGGTCGTGGTGGACGGCCTCCAGATATTTCCCGAAGGCGTCGGCGGTGCGGAGCTTCAGGCTGGAGGTGTTGATGCAGGGGTGGCAGCCGAGGAATTCATCCTTCAGCACATCCTCGTCCACCAGCAGCCGCACCCGGTTGTCCTTGTCGTTCATGAGGCCCATGAGGCTGGAGGAGCCGGGGGTGCAGTCCAGAAACTCCACCATCTCCTCCCCGGTGCCGAAGCTGAGACGGGAGCTGCCGATCTGGCTGGAGAGCTCCTTGGTTTTGAAGGGCTTGTCCCCGGGCATCAGCAGGAGGTAAAAGGCGGTGTGCTGCCGGTTGGTGAGAAACAGGTTCTTGCAGACCATGGCCCCCAGCACCGCGTCGATCTGGCGGCAGGCCTCCATGGTGTTGGCCTCGGCGTCGGGGTGGTCGGTGCGCCAGTATTCGATGCCCAGCGCGTCCAGAAAGTCGTAGACGCGGATCTCCTTCTCCAGCCGCCCGTCGTTGGTCGCGGGCCGCCCGTGAAACAGTTCAAATTCCATGTGGTTCTCTCCTTGTGGTAATCGTAAAATCAGTCGTGCTTTCGATACAAGTCCTCTTTGCTGAGGCCGTTTTGCCTGCCGCCGGAGGGCCAGCCCAGGTTGGCTGCGGTGACGTAGGCAATTCTGGGGAAGGCGAAGGGCTCGGCGTAGATGTCCTCAGTGGCCGCGCCTGCGTCGATGGCCTTTGCCAGCCGCGTTTCGCCCATGGCGATGTTCCTGCCGGGGCCGGCTTCAAAGGGGATGGGGCCGATGCGGTCATACATCTCCCCCGCTCCGATGGCGAGGCCGCCGCTGTACACCGCCCCGGTGCGCCGGCACCAGAGTCGGAGGGTGTTCAGCAGATTCCGCAGCTGCCGGCTCTCATAGAGGCCCATGTTGGTCACAGCGTAGATCCGCTTCCCCTCCATGCCGCCCACGGCCTCCAAACCTTCCAGCAGCCGCAGCATCTGGGAGGGCGGGCCGTCCACGTAGAGCCCCGCGCCGAAGACGATCTGCTCCGCCCCCAGCAGCTTCGGGATCAGCGTTTCCGGCTCCCGGAGGTGCCGGGCCAGCTCAAGCGACGAAGAGGGTGCGGTGAGCTTCCCGGCCAGCTGCTCCAGGAACATGGCGGAGTTGGCTTTCTTCCCTCTGGAGCTGCAATTGAGCAGAACGGTGCGGGCGGAAGGCTCCGGCTCCGGAGTCTCAGGCACATCCATGGGAACGTCGAAATCTGCAAAGGTGACTTCCTTCACCCGGCCCCGGAGGTTCCGGGACATGGCCTCGGCGTACTCTCTGGCCTGGGACCGCTCCGCCGGGGTGGATTCTCCGTAAAACCGGAAGGAGACGACCTTCTCCTCGTCGTAGCGTCTCTGGTGGTGCATCTCCCCGTTTGACAGCTCAAAAAAGGGCAGCACGTAGCCGATGCAGCGGTCCAGCACGTTTTTCACCGCGCCGCTGACGCAGCCGTAGCGCAGGCGGCTGAGGAACACGACCTCCTCCGCCCGGTGGAGTTTTACGGGAGAATCCCCGTAGCCGTCCTCCACCACGCACCGGCCCGGGGTCTTCACCCAGCAGCCGAAGCAGCCGATGCAGGGCCGGATGTCACCCAGAGCGGAGATGACCTCCCAGCCCGCGTATTCCGGCGCGATTTTCGCAAATGCCGCCTCGGGCAGATCGTGAATCAAAAGCTTCATGGCGCGCTCCTTTCCCGGTTTCGCGGTTTGTAAATTCAGTTTACCACATTCCGACCCCGGTCACAAGTGGATGTTTTATTTACGATAATATAATTATGTTAATTTACATTGCATTGAGGAAGGTGCAAATTCCAGTTTATCGGGATGTGATTCCACTTTTAAAGGCTTCCCCTTGAGGGAAAGCTGCCGAGCAAAGCGAGACTGATGAGGTGGTTTTATCGCCGCACAGCGGCATCCTTTTTTGTGAGAATCCTTGACAACACTGCACATTTCAATAGAGGGGCTTCGCCATGTTTTAACTCCCTCATCCACCGCAAGCGGTCCCCCTTCCCCCTGAGGGGGAAGGCTTTCGCTCCATCCAACTCCCCGTTAAACTATCATTTGAATGATCCCTTATTTCCTGCAAAAAAATACCCGGCCTGGGTGGTCGGGTATTTTTGATCATTCTGCATGATTTATCTGTGTACGGTCACGGTGCCGTCCTCGGAGACGGTAACTCTGTCGCCGGTCTGGACGTACGCCAGGAATTCGTCCCCCAATTGATCGATGACCGGCATTTTGATGTCCGTCCACACCGCGCCCAGCACCGCGCCGCTGGCAGCCAGCGGATCGATGTGCATGGAAAACAGCATGCAGGCCGGCTGCATGTTTTTGCTGAACGCCCCGTAGAGCACCATGCCGCCGGTGGTGGAGCCGATGGTCTGGGGCAGGCAGAGGGCCTTGCCGATCATAGGTTTTTTATAGAGATCCGGGTTGTTCTGGTCGCCGCACTTGACCTCCTTATCCCCGAACTGCAGGGCCGACTGGTAGCTGGCCAGGGTGTTGAAGCCCCCGTGGCTCACCAGAGCCTCGGCCTCGCAGGCTCCGGCCACCACGACACGTCCTTTGAACTCTCTCATGTTCAGAGCCTCCCTCCGGTGATGATGGTGAGAATTTCCGGCTCGGTGTAGTACCGGGCGCTGGTGTAGGTGCGCAGCTTGTTGGAGGACGTGATGACCGCCTTCTTTTTGCACAGCGGATTGTTCATATACATCAGCGGGCAGATGTAGCTGAGCACCACGCCGTATTTCTTCAGGTAAACGCTGTCCATGGTCTTCTGAAATTCCTTGATGACCGGGATCGGCGCTGTGAACACCGTGGGCACCGCCACCTTGTCTCTGCCGTTTTTCTTGAGCTCCTCGCCCACGGCCTCCGTCCAGTCCTTCAGCTGCTGGAGCGTCAGGTGCGGGCAGCCCACAAAGCAGAGCTGGGGCTTCGCGTCGGGATTTTTCCAGATCACCGGGTAGTTCGCTTTCACCCGCTCCAGCTCCGCGTCGTCGATGACGTAGATCTGTGGGTTGCGGACAATGAGCTTTTCGCCCAACTCTTTGGCCTCCGGGGTCAGGCCCTCGATGTGGTAGAGTCCCACCGCGCCGTTGGAGGCGGTGGCGGCGCCGAAGTCCTTGAGATAGGCTTTGTTCTCGTCGTTGAGCTCCGTGCCCAGCCATTGCTCCATGCCCTTGACGTAGGGCACCTCCTCCATGACCTTCATGCCGATGGCGGAGCCCAGCAGCTGTGCCTCCGGGCGGTTCTTACAGCGGACCTCCACCACCCAGGTGGCCTTTCTGCCCTCGTCCAGGAGAAGGCCGAACTCCGGCACATAGCCCAGAATCGACCCCATCATCTCCAGAATGCCGGAGTTCCGGTTGCATCGGGCCCCCAGCACCGAGTTTGCGTAGACCACGGCGGAGGATTCCGCCCAGGAGAGCACGTCGCCCTGTTTCGGGATATTGCCCACCTGATCCAGATAGCAGGCGCAGGAGTAGTCGTCGTCGCTGGTGATGCCCAGCTTCCGGAGCTGCGCCTCGAACCGCGCCTGATCCGTGTACATGAATTTTTTGAACACCAGGTCCTCCAGCAGGTTGGAGGGCACGTTTTTGTCCAAGGGCTTGGGGTCGGCGGTGAACTTCTGTCCCTCGGGGATGCCGGCCTCCAGGATCTGATCATAGAGATCCATCACCGCCCCCAGAGCCTTGAGACCGTAGCTGATGACCGTGTGGCCGTATTTGCCGGTGACAGGCACCATGCGCTTGGCGTCGAAGGCCTCGCCGTAGAGCACCAGCGTCTTCAAAATCCGCTGCAGCAGCTCGCCCTCCTCGCCCCGCTCGATGGCCTGCAATCGCTGGTTCAGTTCCATCCGGGTTTCCCTCCTTACAGGTTTGTTGCCTCTATTATCCCGCAGCGGGCCCGCAATGTCAAGGACAAATACGTTCAAAAGCGTCGATTCTTAGACAGTTTTTTAAATTTGATGCGGGTAAATCCTCCATTTTCAGCTTCCATTATTTTCAAACATCGATTGACTTATGGTTTCCCATCTGCTATGCTTTTTTCAAGAACATTTCCGAAAGCGAGGGCTTCCCTATGGCAAAGGACAGTATTCAGGAACAGAATTCCAATCTGCAGAACCACATCGAATCCGGCGTGGAGAAGATTGTCTCCGACGCCCTGAAAGCCACCCTCAAGGACCCGAAGCAGAGCGCCTTTTTCCTCCGCTTCGCCGCCGCCACCAAGAAGGCCTCCAAGAGAAGACAGGAGCTGGAGGCGCAGGGGGAGCACATGCCCGCCTTCCTGATCGCCAGCATCACCAGCTACTGCAACCTCCACTGCGCCGGCTGCTATGCCCGGAGCATCCACTCCGCCTCCGACGAGGAGCCGGTGGACCAGCTCAGCGGCGAGCAGTGGCAGAGCATCTTTCAGCAGGCCGACCAGCTGGGCGTGAGCTTCATCATGCTGGCCGGCGGCGAGCCCATGCTCCGGAAGGACGTCATGGAGGCCGCGGGCAACACGCCGAACATCCTCTTCCCCATCTTCACCAACGGCACGTATTTCAACCAGCGGTACATCGACCTCTTTGACCGCTGCCGGAATCTGGTGCCGGTGCTGAGCATCGAGGGCGGCGAGGCGGCCACGGACAACCGTCGGGGCAAGGGCATGTATGCAAAGCTCCTGCATCTCATGGACGGCTTCAAAGAGCGCGGCCAGCTCTACGGCGCCTCCATCACCGTCACCCGGGAGAATTATCAGGAGGTCACCTCCCCGGAATTCCTGGAGGTGCTGGTGTCCCGGGGCTGCCGACTGGTGATCTATGTGGAGTTCGTGCCCATGAACGACGGCGAGGCCCATCTGGCCCCCGGAGAGGAGGAGCGCGCCTTCATCGCCCAGCGGATCGAAGAAGTCCGCAGCGGCAGAGAGGACGTGATCCTGCTGTCCTTCCCCGGAGACGAGCTGGAGATGGGCGGCTGCATGGCCGGCGGCAGAGAGTTTTTCCACATCAACTCCCACGGCGGCGCGGAGCCCTGCCCCTTCTCCCCCTATTCCGACGTGAACGTGCGGGATACCTCCCTCAGAGAGGCCATCCGCTCCCCGCTGTTCCGGGCGCTGCGCACCGAGGGGCTTCTGGAGGGTGAGCACGACGGCGGCTGCGTCCTCTACGCCAAGCGGGCGCAGGTCGTGGAGCTGCTGAATCGAAAAAACGAGGACTGAACCATGGATTTAAGCTATGATGATCTGACCGAAGCCTTTCTGGATCGGGAATACTTTGTGCTGGATCTGCTGCCGGAGCAGGTGCCGGCTGACAGCCGGGGACAATATTTTAAAATTGAGGAGCACTGGCGTCTGAACGGCGAAAAGCAGGCGCAGCTGGAGCGGTTTTACCGAATTCTCCTGAAGCTGAACTGCTACTACGATTTCGACGTGGTCTGGCTGGACAGGCCGGTGCGGAATCCAAAGCCCACGGAGCTGCTGCGGTATGTGATGAACCTCCTAGCGCCGAGGCCGGAGCCGCTCCGGATCTTTCTGGACGATGACGCGGCCATGGTGCACATCTGCGGGGACGACCTGTATCTCACGGTCTACGGCCCCGATGAACGGCTGCAGCGGATCATGACCGCTCTCGCAAGATCCGAGGGCCTGTACTTCTGGCAGCCGCCGGTGTGAGCGGTGGTCAAATGATGGCTGATCTAGGAGTGTGGAGTTTGGAGTTGAAAGGTTCTTCAAATTATAGTTTATCGGGGCGTTGCGAGGCAGTATGCGAGATGACCGCCAATCTAAAATGGTGTCATTGCGAACCAGTGCGCACACCTGTGGCAATCCGTTCTCTTGCAGTACAGACGAATTCTTTGCGTAGTTTTGGGCGAATTCATTCTATCTCAACGTTTTGCGTATCTTTACTCTGCCGCCGGGGGATGCGGATTGCCACGCCAGATGACGTCGGTCACTGGCTCGCAATGACATTCT
>CAMHPQ010000109.1 GCA_946187035.1 uncultured Clostridia bacterium
CGGCCCGACAAATAGTTTACATAATATCAGACACCTTCTGGTAGTAAAACCCTCGGCTGGACACCGTTTGGTGCAACACAGACAAAAATCGTCTGTTTTTCTTCGGAAAGACAGGCGATTTTTGTTGTAATTTCAATGGTTACAGGGCTTTTTCACGTCTTAATACAGGCGTTTTCTGCAAATTATCCTGCTTATAGCTTTGTTTCTGCTTATAAATGTCCCTCCGGGCGTGATGCTCGGAGGGTTTTTTTATGCATTTTGTTGGTAAAGCCTGCGGTTTTTGAAGAGATGAAATCGTGGAATAAGAACCGGAGAGCAAGCATCAGAGTTCGCGCAGCGGGGATTACACGCCCCCATTGCGGAAATACTCTGTCAGGCATTCCCAAAACAGCTCGACGGTGGAGCTCTCCGTATCCCGGCGGCGGGCCAGGGCCACCGGCATGTATTCGTCCACATGGATGCAGTGCAGATGGGGATGGTATCGCGCGTGACACCATTCGTCCAGCAGCGCCACCCCGGTGCCGTTTTCCACGCCGCACATGACGGTCTCCTGATTGGAAACGGTACGAAAGCGCGGCACGAAGTGATAGTCTTGGAAGATCAGCTCGCTCTCTTCCGCCAGCTTTCGCACCAGCGGATCGTCGGTAATCAGGAAGTCGTAGGGGTAAAAATCATCCGGCGTCATCAGAGTGTCGGCGTTCGGCAGAAGATCAGAGTACAGAATGACTCTGCGGATGCTGGTGATGCGCTCCACAGTAAATTCCTGGGTGTCCTGCAGATCGTTTCCCAGAGCGATCACCGCGTCCAGCTGCTTGGCCTTCAGCCCTTCGCAAAGCTCCCGGAAATCCAGGCATTCATAGACCACGCGAAACTTCGGCTCCCGCTGCTGGCACATCTCCACCACCTTCGGCAGAAAACCGGTGGTCTGCCAGCTCTTGTTGATGCCGAGCCGGAGTGCGGGCGCAGCATTGGCCAGGCTCTGCCGGGTGCGGCGCAGCTCCTCCTCCAGCGCGGAGATGTACCGGCTGACCGCCGGCTGGGGCAGCAGATTCTCCGCCGCGCGGGTGAAGTTCAGCAGCCGCGCGGCCTCCAGAAAGCACTCGATCTGCCGGTTGTTCACGTTCTCACCTCTTCGATTTCACTGGAATCCGGCCCTGCCGAGCCGAACCGTCACACGAGACTCATGAGAATGTACACGCCGTCATGCATGGCGTTGAGATAGATGATGCCGCGGTCATCCACCACCAGATCCTCGGCGGTGCCCAGGGGCTTGTTGGCCATCTTCACGTCGAAGGCCAGCTTTTCCGGATTGGGCGGGATGAAGTAGGCGATCTTTTTGGGAACATAGGAGTCGGAGATGTCGTAGACCCGGAGACCGGCGTGAGCCTCATCAACACCGCCGCCGGCGGATACGCTGCGGGCTTCATCCTGCTGCTGGCATTGAGCGTGGCTGCGCTGGGTCTGAACTTCAGCATCAAGGAGTGAGCTTCGGCTGGCAGTCAGCCGCAAAACCGCCCTTCCCCGCGGGGAAGGGCGGTTTTTGTTCCGTAGGGCGGGGACCTGTGCCCCGCCGCATCGAATATGTTGCCGGATCAACGGCGGGGCACAGGTCTCCGCCCTACAAACGCTTTACCGGATCTTCTCCGCCTCCGGGTCGTTGGTCTCGCTGACGATGTAGTGGGGCCGGTGCTTGGTCTCCAGATAGATCTTGGCGATGTACTCCCCGATGATGCCGAGGAAAAACAGCTGCAGGCCGCCGATGAAGCTGATGACGCAGATGGTGGAGGCCCAGCCTGCCACCGGGTCGCCGAAGATCAGCTTCCGCACGACGATGAAAATGAGCCACAGCGCCGCCAGGAAGGTCATCAGAAAGCCCAGCCTTGAGGCCGCCAGCAGGGGCGCCTGGGAGAAATTCGTGATGCCGTCCATGCCGTAGCGGGCCAGCTTCCAGAAGCTCCACTTGGTCTCGCCGGCCACCCGCTCCACGTTCTCGAAGGGGAGCCAGCAGGTTTTGAAGCCCACCCAGCCGAAGATGCCCTTGGAAAACCGGTTGTACTCGCCCATGGAGACGATGGTTTCAACCATCTCCCGCTTCATGAGCCGGAAGTCCCGGGCCCCGTCAACGATGTCCGTGTCGGAGATCCGGTTGATGATTTTATAGTACATTCTGGCAAACCAGCTGCGCACCGGCGGTTCGCCCTTCCGGGTGACGCGCCTTGTGGCCACGGAGTCGTATTCGCCGGATTCCAGAATCTCCAGCATCTTGGGCAGCAGGGCGGGGGGGTCCTGCAGATCCGCGTCCATCACCGCCACATAGTCGCCCTTGGCGTTGCAGAAGCCCGCGTACATGGCGGACTCCTTGCCGAAGTTCCGGGAGAAGGAGAGATATTTTAGATTGGGATCTGCTGCAGCCAGCTCTTTCATCACGTCCAGGGTGCCGTCTTTGGAGCCGTCGTCGATCAGCAGCAGCTCGTAATCGTAATCCAGCGTGGAGAGCACCTTCGCCGTCTCCTTATAGAACAGCGGCAGGGCGGCCTCCTCGTTGTAGCAGGGGACGATCAGCGAGATCTTTTTTCGATTGTCCATGTTCAGCCTCCCTCCGAGCGCGAAAGCAGATAGACGTCGGCCTCGTCGCCGTTTTCGTGGATGGTGCCCAGGGGCTCGCAGACGTCGTAGCTGTCGAGGTAATAGGGCGCGGGATCGCCCACGTCCACGAACATCAGAATGCGGTCATATTCCATGGCGTCAAACTCCGTCATGGAGCGCTGGTTGGAATAGGGGTTCGCGGCGGTGATCTCCGCGTCCCGGAACACCGGGGTCTCCGGCTCGTAGTAGCAGAGCACCGAGGACATGTGGTCGTCATCGGTCATGTTCAGCACATATGCCTCGCAGTCGGCGTGCGTTTCGACGAAATAGGAATCCAGCTCGTCCCACCGCCAGGTGCGCTCATTGACGGCGAAGGTCTGGTAGTTCAGCACCCCGCCGATGACCATGACGGTGAGGATGGAGGCGGCCAGGGGCTTGGGCTCCATGTGGACGATGGCCAGCGTCAGAAACAGCACCAGCAGCGGCGCCGCGGGCACCAGATAGCGGCTGATCCAGATGGGCCGCAGGATCCACGACGCCACAAGTCCGAGAAACACCGTGCCCGCCGGGACAATCAGGGCGCAGAGGCAGGTGCGGATCAGCTTTTTGTCCTTGGAGCAGAGCACCGCGACCAGCGCAGCCAGAAATGCCAGCAGCACGAAGCCGGTGAAAATCTCGTTCACACCCAATGCGCCGAAGATCGTGTTCACGTCGATCAGCAGGGTTTTCAGGTTGATGGGCTGGATCCAGTACTCGTGGTTGGCCTTGTAGGCCAGCTGAGAGAGGAAGCTCCTCAGCCAGGGGACGTAGGTGAGAATCGTGACGAGGGCAGAGACCAGCCAGGCCTTCCAGCCGCGCTTGTTTACGATGGTGAAGATCAGCACCAGCAGATAGATGACGCCCACAGACACCAGGGAAAAATAGTGGGTATAGGCCGCCAGAATTCCGAAAACCGTGAACCAGATCCAGTTCCAGATCCGTTCCTCCGTCACGCAGCGGTAGCCGTAGACGGCGCAGCCGAAGACGAAGAGGGCCGCCATGGCGTACATGCGGATCTCCACCGCGTAGGGCAGGGTGAAGGGGAAGAGGAAGAACAGCCCCATGAACAGCAGGGCGGTTTTCTCGTCGAAAAGCTTCTTGAGCTGATAGCCGCCGAAGGCCAGCAGACCCAGATAGGGGAGCACGCTGGTGAGCTTCGCCGGGCCCAGCCGATAGCCGAAGGGCTGCAGCAGAAATTTCATCAGCATGTAGTACAGCGGCGGGTGCACGTCGGCGGCGGTGATGTCCCAGACCTCCCGGTAGGGGTGCCGGATGATGGCGAAGGTGAAGGCCTCGTCCGACCAGATATACTGCCCGCTCATGATGCCATAATAGCCCACGCAGGCCAGGGCCAGCAGAAGCCCGAACAGCAGCCAGAAATGCTTTTTCAGGAAGGTCAAAATCGCACCTCCAGATTCATTCTTTCGTAATTTCCAATTATACCACAGTTTGCCCCTGTGCGCCACAGGAATTTTTGAAGCACCGGATTCCGGCCAATGCTTGCATCTGCACCGGAAATGTGGTAATCTTGGGCTAACATCAAGGAAAAGGCAGGATACACGATGCATTTACATAGAGCATCCGCCCTTCGTCTGGCGGCCCTGCTGCTCTCGCTGCTGTTCCTCTGCGCCTGCGGGAACGGAACGACTGCGCAGGAGACCGCGGAGCAGCGGACGGACAAGACCATTTTCGCCATGGACACGGTCATGGATCTGAGCCCCTATGGGGAAAACAGCGCCGCTGCGGCGGAGGCTGCGGCGGAGCGGATCCAGCAGCTGGAAAAGCTTTTCTCCGTCACCATTGAGACCAGCGACATCGCGAGAGTGAACGCCGCCAAGGGCAGCCCGGTGGAGGTCAGCGACGACACTGCGGCCCTGCTGCAGACGGCATTGGAATACTGTGAGAAAACCGACGGCGCCCTGGATCTCTCCATCTACCCGGTGCTGAAGACTTGGGGCTTCACCACGGGAGAGTATCAGGTGCCGGATGAAGACGTGATCCAGTCTCTGCTGGCGAATGTGGACTATCAGAAAATTCAGCTCACCGGCGATACCGTGCAGATCGCGGAGGGCATGGAGATCGATCTCGGCAGCGTGGCCAAGGGCTACACCGGCGACCAGGTCATGGAGGTCTTCCGCGAAAACGGCCTGACCTCAGGCATGATCTCTCTGGGCGGCAACGTGCAGACCCTGGGCACCAAGCCCGACGGCTCCAACTGGCGCATCGCCATCCAGGACCCGGAAGGCGGCGAGGGCTATGTGGGCGTGGTGGAGGTCGCGGATCAGGCGGTCATCACCTCCGGCGGCTATGAGCGGTTCTTCGAGGAGGACGGCGTCACCTACTGGCACATCATCGATCCCGCCACCGGCGCCCCCGCCAGAAGCGGCGTCATCTCCGCCACCATCGTGGGGGACAGCGGCGCCATGTGCGACGCGCTGAGCACGGCCCTTTTCATCATGGGCCCGGAGCGGGCGGAGACCTTCTGGCGCACCTATGGCGGCTTTGACTATCTGCTGGTTCTGGAGGACGGGAGCCTGATTTACTCCGAAGGACTGCAGGGCCGGTTCACCCCCATGGAGCCCTGGTCGAACAATTCCATTACGGTGGTATCGAAATGAAAAAGACATCTTTTTGGGTGATTCTGATCGCCGTCGTGGCGCTGCTGTCCGCCCTTGCGCTGGTCTGGCAGCACCATCAGGCCAAGGCCGACGCTGTGATTGCCAATATCTATCAGGACGGGGAGCTGATCCGGACCATCGATCTGAACAAGCTCACGGAGCCTGAGACCTTCACCGTCACCGGCCCCGCGGGGGAGAATGAGATCGTGGCGGAGCCCGGCAGAATCTGCGTCAGCCACGCCGACTGCCCGGATCAGGTCTGCGTGAACATGGGCTGGCGGTCCGAGGGCGGCTTTCCCATCGTCTGCCTGCCCAACAAGCTGGTCATCGAGATCGAGAGCAGCGCGGACGCAAACCCGATTGACGGGGTGGTCGGATGAAGAAAATCACAACCAGACAGCTGACCACCATGGCCATGCTTACGGCCATCGCCCTGGCCATCCACGTGGCGGAGGCGCAGATCCCCGCCCCGGTGCCCATCCCCGGCGTAAAGCTGGGCCTGGCCAACATCGTCACGGTCTACGCGGTGTTCACCATCGGCCCAGGGCCCGCTTTGATGATTCTGGTGGCCCGCATTCTCCTGGGCAGCCTCTTTGCCGGCCAGGCCATGAGCCTCCTGTACAGTCTCACCGGCGGTCTGCTGTGCTTTGTGGTGATGCTGCTGCTGAAACGGATCCTCACCAGAAAACAGATCTGGGTTGCCAGCGTCATCGGCGCGGTGTTCCACAACATCGGCCAGATTCTGGTGGCCATCGTGGTGACGGGCACCCCCGCCATCGTGAGCTATCTGCCGGTGCTGCTTTTAAGCGGCATCGCCTCCGGACTCTTCACCGGCTTTGCCGCCCAGACCTTCATCAACCGGATGGACAAAAAAGAATGACCAAAACACCCGCTGTGATCCCGGCGGGTGTTTTTGATGTCGATGTCAAATTGGAGTTTGTAGGGCGGGGACCTGTGCCCCGCCGCAAACAAATG
>CAMHPQ010000110.1 GCA_946187035.1 uncultured Clostridia bacterium
GGGAGCCGTCGCAGGTGGTGTTGTTCTGCACGGCGCAGCAGCCCAGGACGCAGAAGTCGTCGTCCATGGAGATGCCGGCCTCAGCCTCGGGCATGGGGCAGACGTCGCCGGGGATGCCGTTCTGCTGGGCAACATCCAGATAGTGCTGGACGTTGAACTGGTGGAAGATGTTCGAGGCGAACATCGTGGGAACTTCGCGGAGGATGGTGTGCATCTCGTTGCGGTCGAAGCCCATGACGAAGGTGACCATGGAGTTCTCGTCGGTGATGATGCAGTGGTTGGAGTACTCCACATCGTTGCCGACGCGGCGGTCACCGCGGAAGCAGTTGTGGATGGCCTGGGTCACGTCAGCGATGACGTAGTTCATGGCATAGTGGGTGATGCGCAGCGCCTCGTCACGCAGACCGATGGTGAACTTATCCATGCCGTGGGGCACAAAGAGGTAGCTCATCATCCAGCGATAACGGAGGAAGCCTTTCACGTTGCGGGGGTTCAGAATGAACTTGCCCAGAACGCCGAACATCAGGTAGCACCAGCGGCTGTAATCAAAGAGCGTATCTTTCACACCACGCCACTCACGGCGGCGGCGAACCTTCAGCTTATCACTGTAGATCTTGCCGGGGGATTTTTCGCCGGCACGTTCTCTGGTATTGACAACGGTCTCAACGGTCTTCATCGTACCCATGCTTACTTCCCACCTTTCTGGATATTCTTGATCTCAATGCTCTCAACGAAGGCCTGGACACGGGTACGCATCTGGCCGGCAGAGGAAGCAATGTTGTACGGACGGTCAACGCTCAGCACGGGGTAGCCGTAATCATGCTGCAGCATGGAGGAACCCAGCACGCGCTCGTAAGCCCAGGGATCGCAGAACTTGACCTGCTCGTAGATGATGCCGTCGGCGTTGTACTCCTTGGCGAGGTTGGCGACCACTTCCTTGCGGCCGTAGACCTTGTCCATGCTCATCATACGCGGGCACTGGCAGTTCTGGATGTAGTGGCGGCAGACCTGGGTGAGGGCGTCCTCCTCGTCGTTGAGGACGATCTCGGTGCGGCCCGGGATGGAGCCGAAGCAGAAGCGGTCGGCGCAGACATAGGCGCCCTGCTCCTCGATGAGCTTGATCAGGCCGGAGTCGTCCACCTCGGAGCCCACCAGAACCACGCGGCAGCGCCAGGGCTCTTTCTTGTCGGGCTCGCGGGTCTTGAGCTCTTCCAGGGTCTCCTCCAGCTTGTCCATGACCTCGTCGATGGGGCACAGATAGGTGGCAAGACACAGGACATGGAACTCATAACCGGTGATGCGGGGATGCGCTTCCTTGCGGAAGTCGCCGATAGCGCGCACCAGGCGGACCATCTTGTTGTGCTTCTCGACCGCCTTGCGGATGGCCTTGTCGGAGATGTCGACGCCGTACTTCTCGTGCAGGGGGTTCAGCACATGGTTGGTGCACTGCAGCACCGCCAGATCCACGTCGGCGGGGGTGTTCTTGAAGGCGATCTCCATGTACTCATGGAAGAAGTTCGGATTGTCCTTGCCCATGGTCCCCAGCAACTCCATGTTCTCAACGCAGCGGTTGAGCATGGTGCAGCCGTCGGGGGTGATGACGCAGTCGGCGAAGTTGAAGCCGCCCTCAATGGCGCGCTCCAGCAGGGCACGGCTGGGCTCGCACAGCAGGTTCGTCATATAGAACGTGGCGATGTCCATGGAGCCGGTCTGCGGCGCAGACAGACGAATGGAGAAACATTTGCCCAGATTCAGCAGGGGCTCCGGCACGTTCTCGCAGGTGTAGGCCACCGCGATGCCGCCCTTTTTCTTTGCCTTCTGGATCAGCTCGTTGTTCGCCGTCTGCAGCAGGTCTTCAAAGTAGATCAGATGCTTCAAATCTCGCATGAGATTGATTTCCCTCCTTTTGATGATTCTGATATTCTCATACCGAACGGCCCCTTATTTCCGTCCGGCGCAGGGTCCTTTGCCTGAAACGCTGCCTCCTTCCGTCAAAACACACGTTTACCCTAATTCCTGTATGTATTTTCTAAAATTATACGAACACTATTATAAATAGATATGATTTTTGTACAAACATTATACGATGCTGTTCAAATCTTGTCAATAGATACACAGCGTGTTTTTTATCATACAGCCATTTTTTTGCCGCATCGAAAAGCAACAAAAATGGCAAAATGTTGCAGTAAATTTTTGGAGGCCCCGTTTTCACACTTGTAGAATTCTGCGAATTATGGTAGGATAACAGTTAATCATTGATTATTGGCTGCAATTGCGGCAAGGGAGACCGATCTATGGACGAATTTGAACGGCATCGGAAAAACTGGAAATATCTCTATGCCTTTTTTCACGCGACCATCCCGCCGCTGTTCAACATGACGTATGAGCAGATCCATGTGGAGGGGCCTATTCTGCTGGTGCCCAACCACGTCTGCGCCTGGGACCCGCTGCTGGTGGCCATGAGTCTGAAGGACAAGCAGATCTACTATGTGGCCAGCGAGCATCTGTTCCGTCTCGGCGTGGCAACAGACATCCTCAACCGCCTGGTGGCCCCCATCCCCAGAAGAAAGGGCACCACCGGCGCCGACACCGCAAAGACCATGCTGCGGCATCTGAAAAACGGACGCTCCGTCTGCGTCTTTGCCGAGGGCGCCCAGACCTTCGACGGGCGCACCATGCCCATCTTCCCCGCCACGGCGAAGCTGGCCAAGCGCTCCGGCGCCACTTTGGTGACCTATAAAATCGAGGGCGGCTATCTCAGCTGGCCCAGGTGGGCGAGCAACCTCCGCCGGGGTGCCGTCTACGGTCATCCGGTGGGCGTCTATCCGCCGGAGCAGCTCAAGACCATGACCCCCGCTGAGATCGAGGCATTGATCGAGCGGGATATTCAGGAAAACGCCTTTGACCGTCAGAAGGTCTGGCCCCACAAATACATTGCCGGAAGGCTGGCCGAGCATCTGGAGCGGATGGTCTATCTCTGCCCCAAGTGCCGCCGGGTGGACGCCATGGTCTCCAAGGGCAACTGGTTCCGCTGCAGCTGCGGGTTCTCGGTGAAATTTACCCCCATGGGCACTTTCAAGCCCTCGGTTCCCTTCGAGGATCTGGCCCAGTGGGAGGACTGGCAGGCGGACGCCCTGCGCAAACGGGAATTCCAGCACGGGAAAGCCCTGCTCTTCGACACCGGCGTGACCCTGACGGAGGTAACAACCACCCACGAGGAGATGGTGGTGGGCCGCGGCGCCATGGAGCTCTATGAGGACAAGCTGGTGGTCGCCGGGCTGGAGCTGCCTCTGGACGAGATCACGGACATGTCCGTGACCCGCACCCGGCTGCTGATGCTCTCGTTCCGGAACAAGTACTACGAAATCTGCGCAGAAAAGAACGCCAACGTCAGAAAGTATTACGAAATCTGGGCCCAGAAGCACGGGCTCTGATCAAGGGAGGACGCCATGGATTACTCCGCTGCCAACGCATCTCTTTGGGGACTCATCATTCAGCTGGCGCTGATCGCGGGCGCGATCCTGCTGGCCACGTTCCTCAGACAGAAGGTGCCGTTCATCCGGCGCAGTCTCATGCCCATCGCGGTTTTGGGCGGTTTTCTGCTGCTGATCGTGAAATACACCGGTCTCGTCCACGTGGACAACACCCTGATGGAGATGCTGGTCTACCACGGCATCGCCCTGGGCTTCATCGCCATGAGTCTCCGGGTACCGGAGGAACAATCCGCCCAGTCCGGCTCCTTTACGGGACTGAAATCCGGCGCCATCATCGTCAGCACCTACATGGTGCAGGGCGTGCTGGGTCTGCTGATTACCCTGGGGCTGGCCTACACCTTCATGCCCAACATGTTTAAGGCCGCCGGTCTGCTGCTGCCCATGGGCTACGGCCAGGGCCCCGGCCAGGCCAACAACATCGGCTCCAGCTATGAGGCGCTGGGCTTCGCCGGAGGCCGCAGCTTCGGTCTCGCCATTGCCGCTGCGGGCTACATCGTGGCCTGCGTGGTGGGCGTGGTGATCCTGAACATTCTCTCCAGAAAGGGCAAGCTGGGGGACCGCGCCGCCGTCAGAACCGAGACGCAGCCGGACGCCGGCTTCTTCCAGAGCAAGGACGAAATTCCGGTCTCCGACAGCATCGACAAGCTGAGCATCCAAATCGCCATGGTCATGGTGGTGTATCTCGCCACCTATCTCTGTGCCTGGGGCATCACCAGCGGCTTCGCGGCCATCTCCGCGGGGCTGGCCAACACCCTGAACACCCTGATCTGGGGCTTCAACTTCATCATCGGCTCGGCGCTGGCCATGCTTTTGCGGGTGCTGCTGCAGAAGGCCAAGAAAAGCGGGATGATCCAGCGGCAGTATCAGAACAACTACCTCCTGAACCGCATCTCCGGCTTCTTTTTCGACATCATGATCGTGGCCGGCATCGCCTCCATCAATCTGGAGGACATCCGGGGCCTGTGGGTGCCTTTCCTGCTGCTGGCGATTCTGGGCGGCGCGGCCACCTGGGTGCACCTGACCATCGTGTGCAAGAAGGTCTACCCCAACTATTACTACGAGGGCCTGATCTCCATGTTCGGCATGCTCACCGGCACCATCAGCTCCGGCGTGCTGCTGCTCCGTGAGATCGATCCCAATCTCCAGACTCCCGCCGCCAACAACCTGATCACCGGCAGCAGCTTCGGCATCGTCCTGGGCGCTCCGGTGCTGATCCTGGTGGGCATGGCGCCGAAATCCCCTCTCATGTGCTGGATCGTGCTGGCCATCGCGGCGGTCTATCTGGCGCTGCTGTATCTGCTGATTTACAAGCTGAAGAGAAAACACGACGCATAATTTGATCATCATCTCATCGTTTGATGAACAACACAAGCCCATTGCTTGTGTTGGGGAAATAAAGCCGCTTCGGCTTTATTTCAGATGATCAAATTGTACCGGTGTAATCATTTGGCGTGCAAGCACGCCAAATATGCGGTTCTTCACCGCATACTTCCGCGCAGCGGAAGTGATTCCTTAGGTATAAAAACAATTCCTCCGTACAGACTAGAAACAACGTCTGTACGGAGGTTTTTTTATGAAACAGAAACTCTTATCTCTCGCGCTGGCGCTGAGCCTGTGTCTCGGCGGACTGAGCGTCTTTGCGGCAGCGGGATACGATCCCGATCACGGCCCCACGGCGGAGCGCATGGAGCTGGAGACCTACCGCAATACGTCCATGGAGGGGCAGCTCCGGGCCACGGACCCCGACGGGGACGAGCTGACATACACCCTCACCACCGAGCCCATGAAGGGCACCGTCACCGTGGAGGCCGACGGCAGCTTCGTCTACACCCCAAAGGAGAACAAGGGCGGCAAGGACTACTTCGGCTACAAGGCCGTGGACCCCGACGGCAACGAGTCCCCGGAGGCCACCGTGACCCTTCGGATTCGTAGGCAGAAGTCCGGCGTCAGCTATGACGACATGGAGGCAGATCCCGCCGGAAAGGCCGCTGTCTGGCTGGCAGAGCAGGGCGTCTTCACCGGAGAGCGGGTAGCGGATCGCTGGCATTTTAATCCGACGCAGACCGTCTCCCGAGGGGAATTCCTGGCTCTGGCGGAGACCCTCTCCGAGACGGCGGTGCTCCAGGGCGTCATGACCACCGGCTTCGGGGACGACGCAGCCATCCCCGTCTGGGCCAAGGGCTACGTGGCCACCGCCAGAATGAACGGCGCCGTCAGCGGGTATTCCGACGGAGAGAAGATGGTCTTTTCCTCTGACCGGCCTATCACCAGAGCCGAGTGCGCCGTGATTCTGGACCGGATGCTCTCCCCTGCTCCGGCTGCTGCTGTGAATGAGGCCGTGCCCGCCTGGGCGGCCCAGGCGGTGGCGAATCTCGGAAACTTCGAGCTCTACGCCGACGCGTCGAACACCGCAGCCCCCATCACCAGAGACGAATGTGCCGCGCTTCTCTATCACGCGTTCGCAGAGAAATGATTCAATCATGTTTTGCCCCCGGAACTTGTTCCGGGGCGCAAAAAACCGCTCACGGAGAAAAGAATTTTTCTTCCGCAAATCGTATTTGCGCCAAAAATTCTTTTCGAAGTGCAAACGTTTCCTTGACTTTAAAATAAAAAGGATCGGCGTCCGAGCCGATCCTTTTTATTTTACTTAATGCCGTACTTGCGGTTGAACTTATCCACGCGGCCGCTGGTGTCGACCAGCTTCTGCTTGCCGGTGTAG
>CAMHPQ010000111.1 GCA_946187035.1 uncultured Clostridia bacterium
GATCGTCCACCATGGAGTGGCCCACCGCGTCGGAGAAGGCCGCCTTCTGCCGCCAGAGGATCTCGTCGGGCAGCAGGTGATCGTCCTCGAAGGCGTGGCGCAGCAGATATTTGCCCATGTCGTAGGTGTTCATCTTCTTCGCCGGGTCCACGGACATCACGTACTTCACAAAGTCCAGATCTCCGAAGGGGACCCTGGCCTCCAGGGAGTTGACGGAAATGCACCGGTCTGCCCGGAGCACGTCGTACATGTGCAGCTCGTCGATCCGCTTTTTTGCCTCCCCCTGGAAGGCCTCGGGAGAGGGGGCGAAGTCGGTGTATTTATACCCAAAGAGCTCGTCGCTGATCTCCCCGGTCATCAGCACCCGGACGTCCGTCTGTTCGTGGATCGCCTTGCAGCAGAGGTACATGCCCATGCTGGCCCGGATGGTGGTGATGTCCCAGGTGCCCAGCAGGGCGATGACCTCGTCCAATGCGTCCAGCACATCCTGCCAGGTCATGTAGACCTCGGTGTGCTCGGCGCCGATGTAGTCCGCCGCCATACGGGCGTATTTCAGATCGATGGCGTCCACGTTCATGCCGATGGCGAAGGTGCGGATCTTGTGGGGCAGCAGCCGCGCGGAGATGGCGCAGACCAGACTGCTGTCCAGACCGCCGGAGAGCAGGAAGCCCAGCGGCGCGTCGGCGTCCAGACGCTTTTCCACGCCTTTGGTGAGCTTGTCGCGGATGTTCCTGCAGACGGTCTCCAGATCGTCCGAAACCACCTGCCGCACCTCGGTCACGTCGGCATAGCGAATGAATTCGCCGTCGGCGTAGTAATGTCCCGGCGGGAAGGGCAGGATCTCGCCGCAGAGGCCCACTAGGTTTTTCGCCTCGCTGGCGAAGACGATGTTTCCCTCTGGGTCATAGCCGTAATACAGCGGACGGATGCCGATGGGGTCACGGGCGGCCACGAAGCGATCCCGCTTCCCGTCATAGATCACCATGGCGAACTCCGCGTCCAGCATCTGGAACATGTCCAGGCCGTATTCGCGGTAGAGCGGCAGGATGATCTCGCAGTCGGAGCCGCTTTCAAACCGATAGCCCATCTGCTCCAGCATTTCCTTCACCGGGCGAAAGCCGTAGAGCTCCCCGTTGCAGACGCAGGTGTCATCCTCCAGATGGAAGGGCTGCATACCGGCCTCCTCCAGACCCATGATGGCCAGGCGGTGAAAGCAGAGACAGCCCTCCCCTGCCGGCTCGATTCTGGACATGTCGGGGCCGCGGGATTTGGTGCGATTGAAATACGCCCACACCGCATTTTCGTCCAGAACCAGTTTCGTAAAGCCCATGATGGAACACATTCCGATCACACTCCTTATGATTGATATTGCATCCCTTTGGGGAATGTCGCTTTGAAAAAGCCCTCTCCGGGGCAAGGAGGAGAAAGCATTCGGAGGAGAGTCGATGACTCCGAAAGAGGTATCTGCAAGGCTGCCGGGGAGAGGGCGGGGATCGGCCATTGCCGAAACAAAAAAAGAGACAGCGACGCCATAAACAGACGTCGTTGTCTCTGATGTGTGCCATTGTACTCCGGAATCGGCCTGCCGTCAACCGTCAAATTGCAAAAACTTCCAACCGGTTTCCGGCAACTTCGTTGACGTGTCCACGGGAAGTCTGTGCAGAAACGGACAGGCGGCCGCTCCCCCGTCGGCTTGACTTTTTCCGCCAAACGCAGTATAACTTTTATAACCTATTTATTTCATAGGATTTTGAACAGGGGGGGGATGTCTATGGCCCGCATCATCGTGGGACTCTCCGGCGGTGTGGACAGCGCGGTGGCCGCCGGAATTCTGAAGGCCGCGGGGCACGAGGTCATCGGCGTGACGCTGCGTACCTGGCAGGCCGGAACCAGCCG
The DNA here is from genome assembly GCA_946187035.1 of uncultured Clostridia bacterium. Lineage (GTDB taxonomy): Bacteria > Bacillota > Clostridia > Oscillospirales > Oscillospiraceae > CAG-103. The sequence continues at coordinate 1,897 of CAMHPQ010000111.1, forward strand.
CTGCTGCAGAATCGACGACGCGCAGGCGACCACGGCGGCCCTCGGGATCCCTTATCACGTGATGAACTGCCCCGCGGACTTTCGGGAAAATGTGGAGGCACCCTTTCTGGAAGATCGGCTTCGCGGTCTGACGCCGAATCCCTGCGTGGTCTGCAATTTCGCAGTGAAGTGGAAATGGCTGCTCCGCGCCGCTGCCCACTTTCAGGCCGACGCCGTGGCCACCGGGCACTACGCCGAAGTGGTCCCTGCGGAGACCGGAGGCTGCACCGTAAGAGCCGGGAAAGATCCGAAAAAGGACCAGAGCTACATGCTCTGCCGACTGACCCAGGCGCAGCTTCGGCGGACGATCCTGCCGCTGGGACGACTCACAAAAGCGGAGGTGCGGGCGCTGGCCGCGCGGATGGGGCTGCCGGTTGCCGAGACACCGGACTCTCAGGAGCTCTGCTTCGTAAACGAGGACGATCCCGGCGACTACATTGAGGAGCACGCGGCGCATCCGCCGGGTCCCGGCAGATTCGTGGATTCGGCGGGAAAACCTCTGGGCCTCCACCGGGGCATTTACCGCTACACCATCGGCCAGCGGCGGGGGCTGGGCATTCCCTCCGCCGAGAGACTGTACGTGTGCCGGATCCGCCCGGAGACCAATGAGATCGCCCTCGGCGACGGAGCCTCCCTGCTGCGGTCTGCGCTTCTCTGCAGCGACGCCCAGTGGATGGGCATGGATCCGCCGGAAGCGGGCGTACCCCTGCGCGCTTTTGTAAAAATCCGCTCCCACCACGCTGCGGCGCAGGCTTCGGTTTTCCCCTTGGAAAACGAGACCGTCCGCATTCGGTTCGACGATCCGGTGCGGGCCCCGGCCCCGGGACAGTTCGCCGTATTATATGACAACGCCCAACGGATCCTCGGCAGCGGCGTGATCGCAGAAGCTCTTCCGTGAATAAATTCCCCGGACGGTACACAGTACCCTCCGGGGATTGGTTTTTATTCGATTACGGTTCCAGGCCGCAGGGCAGAGCCGTGCGCTTGGCCTCGGCGTCCTTTACGATCACGTCATAGAGCCGGTAGCCGCCGGAGAGGTTATAGCAGTCAAAGCCATTCTGGGTCAGGATGCGGCAGGCGATATAGCTCCGTATGGCGCTCTGGCAGTTGATATACAGGGGCTTGCCGCGGGGGATCTCGCCCATCCGCTCCCGGAGCTCATCCACGGGGATGTTCACGGCGCCGTCGAAGTGGCCGCGCCTGAACTCGCCGGGGGTGCGCACGTCCAGCAGCACCACGCTGCCGTCGCGGGGCAGGCTGTCCACATCATGCCAGTGGAACTGCTTCACGGTGCCGTCGGAGAGATTTTCCGCCATATAGCCCGCCATGTTCACCGCGTCCTTGGCGGAGCCGTAGGGCGGGGCGTAGGCCAGATGGAGGTTCTGGAGATCCCGCACGTCCATGTGGTTCTGGATGGCGGTGGCCAGGACGTCGATGCGCTTGTCCACACCGGCGCCGCCCACGATCTGGGCGCCCAGAAGCCTGTAGGTCTCCTGTTCAAAGACCACCTTCATGGTCATGGTCTCGCCGCCGGGATAGTAGCCCGCATGGTTCATGGGAGACAGGAAGATCTTCTCCACCTCCAGCCCGGCCTTTTTGGCGTTGGTCTCATTGACGCCGGTGCTGGCCGCCGTGAGATCGAAGAGCTTGATGACGGAGCTGCCGAGGGAGCCCTCATAGCGGCTGTCCCTGCCGCAGATGTTGTCCGCCGCGATGCGTCCCTGCTTGTTGGCGGGGCCGGCCAGAGAGATGACGCTGTCCAGACCCGTCACCAGATGACGCACCTGCACCGCGTCGCCCACGGCGTAGATGTCGGGAACGGAGGTCTCCATCCGGTCATTGACCAGAATGGTGCCCTTGAGCCCCAGCGTGAGGCCCGCGTCCTTGGCGAGAGCGGTATCGGGGGTGACGCCGATGGCCAGCACCACCATGTCCGCGTGCAGCGGGGCATTGTCCTTCAAGAGCACGTCCACGCCGCCGTCCCTGGCCTCGAAGCCCTCCACAGTCTGGCCCAAAGCCAGCTGCACGCCGTTCCGGCGCATCTCGCTGTGGATGAAGGCCGCCATGTCGGCGTCGAAGGGGTTCATCAGCTGCGTGGGCCGCTGGACGATGGTCACATCGAGGCCCAGATGCCGCAGGTTCTCCGCCAGCTCCAGACTGATGAAGCCGCCGCCCGCCATGACCACGGAGCGGGGGTTTTCCTTGTTGACAAAATCCTTGACCCGGAGGGTGTCCTCCACGGTGCGCAGGGTGAACACCCGGTCCAGATCCACGCCCTCCAGTCTCGGCTGGGTGGGTCTCGCGCCGGGAGACAGGAGCAGCTTGTCGTAGGATTCCTCGAATTCCTCGCCGGTCTCCAGATTCTTCACCCGGACGCGCTTCTGCTCCGGCAGGATGGCCGTGACCTCGTGGCGCACCTTCATCTGCACCCGGAAGCGGTCATAGAAGGACTCCGGGGTCTGGAGGGTCAGCTCCTCCGGGTCGGTGATCACGTCGCCGATATAATAGGGCAGGCCGCAGTTTGCGTAGGAGATGAAGCCCGAACGCTCAAAGACAAGAATCTCCGCCTGCTCGTCCAGTCTGCGGATGCGGGCAGCCGCGGTGGCGCCGCCGGCCACGCCGCCAACAATGACAACTTTCATCTCACTTCTCCACCTTTCCCTTGTAGGCATTGATGCCGCCGATGTTCTTCACGTTGGTAAAGCCCGCGCTCTTGAGGAAGGACACGGCCTGTCCGCTGCGCCCGCCGGAGAGGCAGTGGACGAAGAGCGGCGTGTCCAGGGCGCCCAGCTCGTTGTATCTGGCGGGGAGCGCCGCCAGGGGGATGCTGATGCTGCCGGGGATGTGGCCGGAGGCGTATTCCTCCGGGTTGCGCACGTCCAGAAGCACCGCGCCGGGGGTGGCGCGAAACTCCTCGACGCCCTTGTTGATGTCGGCTCCGAATGTGAACAGTCCCATTTTGGTTACCTCCCAGGTTTCTCGTGTTTGACATTTTCTCTGGTTTTAATTGTCTGATGGTAGTATAACCCGAAGGGCAGAAACTTTTCCGTGACCATATCACGCAGAAAAAAGAGCGAAGTGTGATGGACTCCGCTCGGTTTTTTCTGTATTCGGTTTCATCTCTTTTTGTAGAGCAGCAGCTCCGGATCGGCGCCGTCCTGCCCATAGGTGGCGATCAGGATGAAATCCACGCCCGCCAGTACGCCGAAGCAGCGCTCGCCGCCCAGGTCCGACGCGAGCTGATTGCCAAGATAGGTCTTCCGATCATCCAGAAACCGCACACGCTCTCCGCTCGGCAGCCGGTAGGCCAGGTTCACGTAGCTGCCCGCCAGCGCGTTCAGCTTCTCCACTTTGGGCATGCCCTCGATGTTCAAGTCGTTGATCTCGTCGATCAGCTGCTGCTTGAAGACCTCGAATTCGCCGCCGTCACTGAGCTCGTCGTACCGCTTCCAGTAATCCAGCGTGGGCAGCAGCTGCTGCATGTAAGCGCGGGCCTGCTCCTCCGTGAAGACCTCGCTGACCATGTGGGGGACGCTGTTGTTGATCAGATCCTCCATGCTGCTGTAGGTGTAGGTGCCGTCGGCGTAGCACCACCGGCAGTAGTCCTCGTTGAGCGCGCCGTCGGCGTCCCGGCTGAGAATGGCGTCCTCCAGCGGCATGCCGCAGCACTGGCATCTCAGCTTCCGCGGCTCCCCCAGCAGCGTATTGATGGACACATCGAACAGCCGCGACAGCAGCTTCAGGGTCTCCGTGTTCGGCACCGTCTCGCCGTTTTCCCAGCGGGATACCGCCTGCCGGGTCACAAAGACCTTCTCCGCCAGCTCGTCCTGAGAAAGCCCCTTTTTCGTTCTGAGTTCCAGCAAAATGTCTTTTGTATTCATGGCGATCCCTCCTTGAGTCCCATTCTAACATACAGCCGACGACCATGCACGCAACCGGCTGTTGCCCTCAAGCCCCGCCGTTCACGATGGCTGCGTACTGTTCTTTTTCGCAAGAGCCGGTGCAGCCCTTGGGTACACCGGCTCCCGCTTTTGGGTTCACCGATTCGTTTAGAAGATCTGTCCCGGAAGGCTCAGCTTCTCCTTCGGCGGAAACGCCCGGTCGAATGCCTCCACAGCGGCGTCGTCCACGTAGTAGCCCTGCGGCGTCTGGTAGACGCCGGTGACATCATCCAGATATCCTGGGATCAGCTCTTTGCAGAGGAAAAACGAATCGTCCGCGCCCTCCGGCAGATCGTGATAGCGGATGCCGAACTTGCGGGCATAGTCAAAGCCGC
>CAMHPQ010000112.1 GCA_946187035.1 uncultured Clostridia bacterium
TTACGAAGTGCCTCCCTTCGGCTGTTATTTGTTGTGAAAGACTACCCAAAAGGTACATATCCAAGGGAAAACCACCTAAAGGCACACATGTGCGCCTCTACAAATTGGAATGCCTTATTGTGTCTTGACGGTTTTGATCTCCCCACTCACACATCTGGTCGAGAATGGGCATCAGAGATTTTCCACGTTCAGAAAGACTGTATTCAACTTTCGGCGGGATTTGAGGGTATTCCGTCCGGATGATCAGTCCGTCCGCTTCAAGCTGTTTCAACGTTGAACTGAGTGTTTTGAACGTGATTGTCCCGATGTACTTTTGCATCTCATTGAAACGGACGACGCCGAACTCCATCAGGGTATACAGAATGAACATTTTATATTTGCCTTGAATCAGGGACATCGTATAGTTGAACCCGGTGTCCTCCAGGCTGCAGTTGGAAATGCATTATTCATCCATAGCACTATCCCTCCGAGATCGTATATCTCTTAATTGTGCATACTTGATTTTATTGTCTGCACTGGATATAATAAAAGCGACGCGAAGGAGAAATGTCAACTGTTTTCGCATGGAACGGAGGTACCTATATGGGAATTCTAAACGGAAGTCCCAGAGCGAAAGGCAATACGACTGCATTAACGGCAGAATTCAGGCGAGGAGCAGAAGCAGCGGGACGATATGGAGAATATTTACCCTGCATATAAAGCGGCAGACGTGGTCGTGCCTGCCTCACCGCTTTATTACTGGTTCATCTCCGGCTTTCTGAAGAATGCCTTTGACCGCCTGTTTGCCATTGCGGAATGTGATCCGAACTACCGCAATCCCAAGAAGCAAAGCATTCTCATCATGGCCGCTGAAGGTGCTGGCCTATTATGAGAAATGGGTTTCATTGGAACAAATGCGGGTGGACTGCGGCGTAGGCAGAGACGGCTCAAAGGCAAAGAACCTCCTGCGGGCAGCCAGAAGCTACGGACTCACCGTGAACACCTACCGCATGAGCCCGGTGGCCCTACGGGAGAAGGCCGCCTATCCCTGTATTATCCACTGGAACATGAACCACTTTGTGGTGCTGAACGGATTTCGTGGAAACTATGCCCACATCAACGATCCTGCACGGGGCATGACAAAGGTTCCCCAAAAGGAATTCAACAGCGCCTTTACCGGTGTTGTGCTCCTGCTTCACCCCAGCGAGAACTTCATCCCCGGCGGAAAGCGAGGGAGCACTGTCGCCTTTGCGAAAAAGCAGCTGGTGGGCACCGGCGCGGCAAATCCACGATCACCAAGCTGATCTCAGGTCTGTATCAGCCCTGGAGCGGCAAAAACATTGAACAAGGAATCTATGACGAGCTGATGGCACAAAACGGCTTCTTCGCCGAACTGGTGCAGCGCCAGCAACTCACATCAAATCAATAAAACGGAGGTTTCATTATGCTGAACATCACGAAAACCATCGAAAACGGACAGGGTACTTTGACCCTGGAGGGGCGGCTGGACACGATGTCCGCCCCGGAGCTGGAGCAGGTCATGCGGGATATGCTTCCCGGTTTGGCCGCGCTTGAACTGGACTTTACCAAGCTGGACTACATCTCCTCTGCAGGTCTGCGCGTGCTGCTCAGCGCCCAGAAGCAAATGAATAAACAAGGCAGCATGACACTTACGAATGTCAATGATACCATCCTGGAGATCTTTGAGGTCACAGGCTTCACCGACATTCTGACCATCGAATAAGGGTCGCATTATGAAAAAAATATTAGGAATCACCTTTGGCGGCGTCCAGCGGAAAACCCTCCGACTGGTGCTGCTGGTGCTGTTGCTGGCCTGCATAATGTTTATCGGGGTCAGCCTGTATCAGAATCGGCAGCTTATCCGGGTTGTGGAGGGCACGCGGAGAGAGCAGCAAGCGTCGATCTCGAGCATTTCCTCCCAAACCATGCGCACGGTGATGGACGAAACCCTCACAGCAACCACGCAGCTCCAGGCTCAACTGGCCGAAAATGATTTCCTGGAGGTCACCCGGAATCTCTACACCCTGCAATCCATGGCTGAAAGCCTGCTGGAGAAGCGTGAAGATGTCCTTCCTGACCAGGTTTCTCCGCCTCTTGCTTCCATGGACGGCGAGAGCGCGGCCTATGTCCTCACCGAGGATGGCGTGGATTACACCAGGTCAGAGCTCCTTAACGTGATTGCCCACCTGAGCAGCCCGATGATCGCCATGCACAGCAACTCTGAAAAGATCGACAGCTGCTATATCGGTCTCAGGGACGGGACATTCCTCTGCGTAGACGAGAAGGCAGGGGTTAAGCTGGATGAAAATGGGCGCCCGCTCTCCTTCCCTGTGCGCCAGCGGCCCTGGTACATCGGCGCCATCGAAGCGGACGGGCTTTCTTACACGGATATGATGGTCGACGCCTTTTCCGGCAGGCTTTTGGTAACCTGCTCTGTCCCGATCCGGGACGGGGATGAAATACTCGGCGTTGTGGGGCTGGATATCGTATTGGAAAGCATGGACGATTTTGTCGGCGGCACCACCGAGGGCTGTTATGCCTATGTGGTCAACGATCACGGCCGTGTGATTCTCGGCCCCGCCGGCGGCGGCATTCTGTCTCAGGAGATCGACAGTCAGTCGGATCTGCGGGAGAATCCAGCACTGTCAGAGCTTCTGGTGTTGGCGCAGACGCAAAATACCGGTCTGCAAACCGTTACCCTGAATGGGCGGGCGTATTATGCGGTGGGCGCACCAATGCCGTCGGTTGGCTGGTCAGTTTTGAATATCGTCGATCAGCAGCTTACCCGGCAGTCGGAGCTTCGGATGCTTGGCGATTATGACAGCATCAACCGGGAGGCCACTTCAGAATTTGAAGCCGGCGTCGGCAGAACCAGAGCCCTCGGCTTCGCTCTGCTGGCGGCGGTGCTTGTAATCTCCCTCATTGCAGCTTATTTTTCCACCAAGCGGATGGTGAAGCCCATTGAGCAGATGACAAAGAGCATCCAAAGCAGCAGTGCCAGCGGCAAGCTCTTTGAGATGAAGGACGAATATAAGACCAACGACGAGATCGAGCTGCTGGCAGAGGCCTTTGCGGAGCTGTCCAAAAAGACAAAGCGTTACATTAAGGAAATTACCGAGATCACCGCGGAAAAGGAGCGCATCGGCGCGGAGCTTTCTCTGGCAAACAGAATCCAGTCAGCCATGCTGCCGCATATTTTCCCGGCCTTCCCGGATCGCGCGGAATTTGACATCTACGCCAGCATGGACCCGGCCAAGGAGGTTGGCGGCGACTTCTACGACTACTTTCTCGTGGACGACGACCATCTGTGCATGGTGATTGCGGACGTGTCCGGCAAGGGCGTCCCGGCGGCACTGTTTATGATGGCCTCCAAGATCATTCTTCAAAGCTGCGCCATGCTGGGAAAAACGCCCGCAGAGATCCTCACCATGACCAATCAGGCCATTTGCTCCAACAACCAGGAGGAGATGTTCGTGACGGTCTGGGTGGGTATTTTGGAACTCTCCACCGGCAAGCTCACCGCTGCCAACGCCGGCCACGAATACCCGGTGCTGAAACTGCCGGACGGCAGCTTCCAGCTCTACAAGGACAAGCACGGCTTTGTCATCGGCGGTATGGACGGCATGAAATACAAGGAATATGCGCTTCAGCTGGAGCCAGGGGCCAAGCTCTTCCTCTACACCGACGGCGTGCCCGAGGCAACGGACGCAAACAGCGTTCTGTTCGGAACCGACCGGATGCTGGAGGCGCTGAACACCGCCCGGGACAAGACCCCGGAGGAAATTCTGAGGACCGTTCGCGGCGCGGTGGACAGCTTCGTGCAGGATGCAGAGCAATTTGACGATTTGACCATGCTCTGCTTGGAATATAAGAGTCCAGAGGCCAAACCATGATTAAAAAGCTCTTCCGACAGATGCTGGTAACCCAGATCGTCTCCTCCATGACAGTTACCCTTTGTATGCTGATCGACAGCATTATGATCGGTCGCTTCCTTGGCGTTGATGCCATGACTGCCTACGGCCTGGCGAGCCCCCTGTTGCTGGTCTTTGCCGCCCTTGGCAGTATGATCTCCTCCGGCGTACAGGTTTATTGCGGCAAGACCATGGGACGCGGTGACCGGGATGGCACCAACGCCTGCTATACCGTTTCCGTCTTCCTGGCGGCGGCAATCTCAATTCTTGGCCTGACACTGGTTCTGGTCTTCCTCGGACCGCTGACGACGCTTCTCGGGGCCGGGCAGCCGGGTCCGGACAACCCGGTTTACGGCTTGACAAGGGATTATCTGCTCGGCTTTATCCTCGGCGCCCCGGCCTTCCTGTGCGCGCAGATCATGGTACCGTACATGCAGCTCTCCGGAAGCCGGGGCCGTCTTGTGGCGGCGGTGGTTGCCATGACAGTATCTGACATCGTCTTCGACCTTCTGAACGTCTTTGCTTTCAAGGGCGGCACGCTGGGCATGGGCCTGGCCTCCAGCCTGAGCTACTATATTGCTTTTTTCATCGGCGCCAGCTATTTTGTGCGCAGGAGCTGTATGTTCCGTCTTCGTCCGCATCTGATCCGCCGCAGCGTGATACGGGAACTCATTTCCAGCGGCATTCCCACGGTGGTCAACCAGATCAGTATGGTTCTGCTGGTGTTTTTGCTCAACCGACTCCTGCTGTCGGTGGAGGGCAATCTGGCTGTGGCAGCCTATTCCGTCATTTCTACGGTGGGCAACATCTGCTACTGCTTCGGCTCCGGCGTCGGCTCCGTGGCGATGATGCTTGGCGCCATCTTCTATGCCGACCGGGACCGCAGCTCCATCCGGGAGCTGGTTAAGGTCATGACGAAAAACGCCGTCGTGCTGGATCTTGCCGTGACGGCGGTCGGCGTTCTGGCGGCAGCGCCTCTGATCACACTGTTTTTGGGCGGCAATCTGGAGGCAAAGTCGCTGGCTGTCACAGGTCTTCGGCTGTTTGTACTCTCTATGCTGCCGTCGTCTCTCAACTCCTCGTTCAAAAACTACTATCAGGGCGTGAACCGACTGCGGCTGACCGAGCTGATCTCGCTGCTCCAGAACTTTGTGTTCCCCATCCTCTTTGCCTTTGTCCTCAGTCGTTTTCTGGGCGTCAAGGGCGTATGGCTGGGCTTCCTGTGCGGTGAGACGGCAGCGCTTCTTGCCTTTTCCTGCCTGGTCTGGCGTCATTACGGCAGCGTGAGCCTGTCCGCAGACGCCTACAGTATGCTTGCGCCTGACTTCGGCAGCGACCCGGCGAGCTGCTACGAGCGAGCAGTCCGCTCCGTACAGGATGCCACCAACAGCTCTGAGGCGCTGTGCGCCTTCTGCCAAGAAAAGGGTATGGATCACCGCACCGCAATGCTGATTGGCCTTTGTGTAGAGGAAATGACCGTGAACATCATCGAACACGGATTTACCAAAGACCGCCACGACCACAACGTGGACGTCCGCGTGGTGCTGTCAGAGGAGAACAGCGTCATCCGCATCCGCGACAACTGCACGCACTTTGATCCCACAAGCTATCTCGAGCTCCACCAATCCGACGATCCCGCAGCCCACATCGGTCTGCGCATGGTCATGGGCATGGTGAAGCAGGCCAACTATGTCAATTCTGTGGGGCTGAACAATCTGACCCTGGTGCTTTGACCGCAGGCAGCTCTCTGCTGCCTCTGCTTATAAGGAAAGGAAACGAATATGATGATTCCCATTAAAGGCCGTATTGACTCGGCCAATGCTGCGCAGGTGGAGCAGACGATCCAAGCGCAAATCGCAGGACAGACGGAGCTCGTACTGGACGCGCAGGAGCTGGACTACATCTCCAGCGCCGGACTACGGGTGATCCTGCGTATTCGCAAGGAGCATCCGGAGCTGCGGATCATCAATGTCAATTCAGACGTTTATGAAATCCTGGACATGACAGGCTTCACCGAGATGATGCCGGTGGAGAAGGCCTACCGCGTGGTTTCCGTGGAGGGCTCGGAGGAGATCGGCCGCGGCGCAAACGGTACGATCTACCGCATCGACAAGGACAATGTTGTCAAGGTCTACAACAACCCCGAGGCCCTGGCCGACATTCAGCACGAGCGGGAGGTCGCCAAGCTGGCCCTGATCCTCGGCATCCCCACGGCCA
>CAMHPQ010000113.1 GCA_946187035.1 uncultured Clostridia bacterium
CAGAAGGAGAACAAGACCCTCGCCACCATCACCTTCCAGAACTTCTTCCGTCTCTACGGAAAGCTCTCCGGCATGACCGGCACGGCCCTCACCGAGGAGGCCGAGTTTGCCGCTATCTATAATCTGGACATCATCGAGATTCCCACCAACAAGCCCGTGCAGCGCAAGGATCACCCGGACGTGGTCTACAAGACCGACGCCGGCAAGAACCGCGCCATCATCGAGCAGATCAAGGCCTGCCACGAGAAGGGTCAGCCGGTGCTGGTGGGTACCGTCAGCATCGAAAAGAGCGAATATCTGGCCAAGCTCCTGAAACGGGAGGGCATCGAGCGCCAGGTGCTGAACGCCAAGCACCACGAGAAAGAGGCGGAGATCGTCGCCCAGGCGGGCAAGCTGGGGGCCGTCACCATCGCCACCAACATGGCCGGCCGTGGTACCGATATCGTCCTCGGCGGCAACGCCGATTTCCTGGCCCGGGCCGATCTGCGCAAGGCGGGCTACGACGACGAGGTGATCTCCCAGGCCACCGGCTACGGCGAGACCGACGACGAGGAGATCCTCGCCGCCCGGGCGCTGTACGCCGAGAAAAAGGCCGAGCATCAGAAGGACGTGGACGCGGAGGCCGAGAAGGTCCGCGCCGCAGGCGGTCTCTTCATCGTGGGCACCGAGCGCCACGAATCCCGCCGCATCGACAACCAGCTCCGCGGCCGCAGCGGCCGTCAGGGCGACCCCGGCGAGAGTCGCTTCTTCATCGCCATGACCGACGACGTCATGCGTCTGTTCGGCTCCGACCGGATGCAGGGCATGATGGAGACCCTGGGCGTGGACGAGGACACCCCGCTGGACGCCAAGATGCTCTCCAACGCCATCGAGCAGGCCCAGCGCACCGTGGAGGGCCGCAACTTCCAGGCCCGTAAGAACACCCTGGAATTCGACGACGTCATGAACGTCCAGCGTAACGTGATCTACGGCGAGCGCCGGAAGGTGCTGGACGGCGAGGATCTGCAGGATCAGATCCAGGATATGATCAAAGAGGTGGTCTCCAGCGAGATCAGCAGCTCCGAGCTGGTGCACAACCTGCATTCTCAGGCGGCGGTGGACGAGATCGTGAAGCCCTTCCGCCAGCTGTTTCTCCGCTCCGACGATCTGAAATATTCCGAGGAAGAGCTGAAGACTCTGACCCAGGAGAAGCTGATTTCCGATACTCTGGAGCGGGCCGAGGCGGTCTACGCCATGAACGAGGAGGCCCTCGGCACCATGGAGGACGGCACCGTCGTCATGCGTGAGCTGGAGCGCGTGCTCCTGCTGCGCGTGGTGGACGAATACTGGATGGATCACATCGACGCCATGCACGAGCTGCGGCAGGGCATCGGCCTGCGCGGCTACAGCAACATCAAGCCCGTGGACGCCTACAAGCAGGAGGGCTTCGAGATGTTTGAGGCCATGACCCAGGGCATCCGCGAGGAGACCGTGCGCCGGGTCTATCTGGCGCCGCTGCAGCGGAGAAGAGCGGCTCTGGAGCGCAAGAGCGTGGTGAAGAAGGCCGTGGCCAATGTGGGCGGCGACGACAGCGAGAAGAAAAAGCCCGTCCGCGTCAAAAAGGTCAAGCCCAACGATCCCTGCCCCTGCGGCGCCAAGCGGCCCGACGGCAAGCCCTGGAAGTACAAAGAGTGCTGCGGGAGAAAGTAATGCCTTTTGAACGCCATACCGCGGGGGCGCTGGAGTATTACACCGCCCCCGTGATCGAGATGCCCCACGCCTTCACCACCCGTCTGGGCGGCGTGAGCAGCGGGCATCTGGAGAGCCTGAACCTCAGCATTCGCCGGGGCGACACCGAGGAAAACGTCCGGGAAAACTGGAATCGGCTGCAGAAAGCCACCGGGCTGCATTTGGAAAAGGCGGTTTACGCGCGGCAGATCCACTCGAATCTGGTGCATGTGGCCACCTCCGCCGACGCCCAGGCCCCGTGGCTGGAGCCGAGGTTTGAATGCGACGGCTTTGTCACCAATGAGCCGGGGCTTCCCGTGATCATCTTCATGGCCGATTGCCTGCCGGTGCTGCTCTGCGACAAGCAGAACGGGGTAGTGGCTGCGGTGCACTGCGGCTGGCGCAGCAGTGTGGCGGATATTCTCGGAAACGCGGTTCAGAAAATGCGCTCCCTCGGCGCGAAGCCGGAAGCCATCTCTGCCGCCATCGGCCCCGGCATCGGGAAGTGCTGCTTCGAGGTGGGGCCCGAGGTGGTCAAGGCCGCCGAAAGCCTGCTGAAAGCGGACATCTCCGATCTCGTCCGGAAAGGCGAGGGGGATCGGGCCTTTCTCGACCTCAAATCCGTCAACGCCAAAAGGCTGGAGCAGCTGGGACTGGATCCGAAGCGCATCGCGGTCTCCGACCTCTGCACCATGTGCCACCCGGACGTGTTCTGGTCTCACCGAAAGACCAACGGCCACCGCGGCGTCCAGGCGGCGATCATTGAAATCTGATACTCGCATCTTGTAGGGCGGGGACTTGCGCCCCGCCGCTGAAATAACGCCATCCCATGACGGCGGGGCACAGGTCCCCGCCCTACGGTGGACGATTTCACAGGTGATTCTATGAAATACAACCGAATTCTTGCGCTGGCGCTCTCTCTGCTGCTGGTGTTTTCCATGGCGGCCTGCGGGACGAACGACAACACCCCGGAGACCAGCGAGGTCATCGACGACCGGCCCAAGGCGGACTCCTCTGACAATCTCTTCGCCATCAACTACAGCAGCACCGCCGGCATGAACCCCTATGCCACGGACAACGTGCTTAATCAGGTGGCGGGGGAGCTGATTTATGAGCAGCTGATCGAGCTGGACGACACCTTCCACGCCCAGCCGAAGCTGTTCACCGCCTGGTCTTCGGACGACGGTGTGACCTGGACCTTCACCACGGACACCACCCGCACCTTCCACGACGGACACAACCTCACCGCCGCCGACGCCGCCTATACCATCGACTGCGCCCGCACCTCCGGACTGTATCAGGCGAGACTCCGAAACATCGTCTCCGTCACGGCGGAGGAGGACGGCGTCACGGTCACGGTGGTCTTAAATCGTGCCAACACCCAGTTCCCGCTGCTTCTGACGGTTCCCGTCATCGAGAACAACGCCATGAGCTATACCTATCCCTCGGGCACCGGCCCCTTCCGGTACGGGGATGACTACACCTATCTGACCCTCTATGTGGATCACCCGGACGCGGCGGCCATGCCCATCGACACCGTCTATCTCCGGGAATACGACAGCATGGAGGAGGTCATCAACGCCTTTGACAGCAGCGCTTTGGATCTGGTCTGCAACGACCCCACCAGCGAAACCGACCTGAGCTTTTCCAGCGTCAGTGAGTCGCGGCAGTACAACACCACCAACCTGCAGTATGTGGGCTTCAACACCAACAGCAGCTTCTTCTCCCGCCCGGAGTATCGGAGAGCCTTTTCCACCGCTGTGGACAGAGCCTATGCCGTCTCCCTGCTGGGGGACGCCGGCGTGGCCTCGGCCCTGCCGGTGCACCCGGTGAGCGATCTGTTTGACGAGCAGATGGTGGCGGCCATGGCCTACGATATGGGCGTCACCTCCACCGCCCTGACCAATGCGGGCGTCGTGGACTACGACGGCGACGGCGAGCGGGAATATCTCTACTCCGAGACCTCCACCGAGGCCACGGATCTGAGTCTCAGCCTGCTGGTCTGCAGCGACTCCACCCAGAAGACCGCCGTGGCCAACAAGCTGGCGGCGGATCTCCGGCAGATCGGCGTCAACATGACGGTCAACGCCCTGCCCTGGGAGGAATACTGCGAGGCGCTGAACAACGGAAACTTTGATCTTTACTATGGCGAGCTGCGGCTCACAGCGGACTTCGATCTGACGCCGCTGCTGGTGGCCGGGGGCAGCGTGAACTTCGGCGGCGCCTCCAATGAGGACATCAGCACCGCCATCAACGCCTATCTGGCCGCCGATGACGAGACCCGCCCGGAGGCCTGCCGCGCCCTGCTCACGCTGATTGCGGAAAACGCCCCCATCGTGCCGGTCTGCTTTGAAAAGCACGAGGTCTGCGCCCACCGGGGCGTGGTGGGCGGCTTCTCACCCACCCAGTACAACATTTTCCACGATTTTGCCAACTGGACCATCGACCTGAGCTGAATTCGGATTCGCATTAGCACATTTTAAAATAAGGGGAGAATACACATGACAGATCGAGAGCTCATCAATCTGGCGAAGGAGGCCTCCAAATTCGCCCATGTACCCTATTCCAAGTTCCCCGTCGGCGCGGCTCTGGAGTGCCGCGGCGGCGTGGTCTTCACCGGCTGCAACATTGAAAACGCCGCCCTGGGCAGCACCATCTGCGCCGAGCGCACTGCCGCCTGCAAGGCCATCAGCGAGGGGCACCGGGATTTCATCCGGATCGCGGTCTACGCCGACGGCGACGGCTTCTGCTATCCCTGCGGCGCCTGTCGGCAGTTCCTGGCGGAGTTCGCCCCGGACCTGGAGGTGCTCAGCGCCAAAGGGGACCGGTACGTCTCCAACCGGCTCAGCGAGCTGCTGCCCCACACCTTTAACTTCTGATGGAGCTGGAACAGCTTCGTATTTTCGCCGCCGTGGCCGAGGCGCAGAGCTTTTCCGCTGCGGCGCGCGCCCTGTTCGTCAGCCATTCCACCACCAGCCGTGCCGTCTCTTCTCTGGAGCGGGAGCTGGGTGTGGAGCTGCTGGACCGGCAGGGGAGAGTCGTCCGCACGACGCCTGCGGGGGAGGAGCTGCTCAAACGGACCAAGCGGCTGCTCTCTGAGGTCGAGGAGGCCAAAGCGGCGATGACACCATTTAAAAAGCAAGAACACAAAGGAGAGAGAAACACCCCATGAACAATCTCAAACGCATTCAGGACGCCATGCGCCAAGCTGAGCTGGATGCCCTGCTTCTGATCGATCCGCTGAACCGCTATTACGCCGCGGGCTTCCCGTCCTCGGACGGCGCCGTGGTGGTGACCATGGACAAGAGCTACTACATCACCGACTCCCGCTACATCGAGGCTGCCCGCAACGCCCTCGGGGACACGGTGGAGGTGCTGCTCACGGATCGGGAGAAGCCCATGCGCCTCTGGCTCCAGGCCATTCTGGATGACCACAAGGTGGAAAAGCTGGGCGCCGAGGACAAGAGCCTCACCTATCAGGAATATCTGAATTACGCCCGCACCCTGCAGAAAAAGCTGATCCCGTCCTCGGACCTGATCCTGAAGCTCCGGCAGCAGAAGCAGCCCGAGGAGCTGAAATTCCTCCAGGCCGCCCAGGACATCACCGACCAGGCTTTGAAAGAGGTACTGCCCATGATCAAGCCCGGCGTCACCGAGCGGGAGATCGCCGCTGAGATCACCTATCGGCAGCTGCGTCTGGGGGCAGAGGGCAACAGCTTCGACCCCATCGTGGTCACCGGTGCTCACTCCAGCATGCCCCACGGCGTCCCCGGCGACACCAAGGTTCAGGCCGGCGACTTCGTCACCATGGACTTCGGCTGTCTCAAGGGCGGCTACTGCTCCGATATGACCCGCACCGTGGCCGTGGGCTTCGCCACCGATGAGATGAAGAAGGTCTACAACACGGTTCTGGAGGCCCAGCTGGCCGGCATAGCCATCGCCAAGGCCGGCGTCACCGGAAAGGACATCGACGGCGCCGCCAGAGACGTGATCACCAAAGCCGGCTATGGGGAATACTTCGGCCACAGCTTCGGCCACAGCCTGGGTCTCTACATCCACGAGAGCCCCAACTGCGCCCCCAACAACGACCAGCCCATGCCGGTGGACGCGGTCTGCTCCGCGGAGCCGGGCATCTACCTGCCGGGCAAGTTCGGCGTCCGCATTGAGGACGTCATGCACCTGACCGAGACCGGCGCCGAGGTGCTGACCCGCTCTCCCAAGGAGCTCATGATCCTGTAAAAAACTGCGAAATCGCGGCTTTTTGGCAATTATGGCTTGCCAAACCGGGTTTTATCGTGTAGAATAATACAGGTAAAAATGAAAAAACCACTTAGGAGGATTTAGAATATGATCACTGCAGGCGATTTCAGAAACGGCGTGACCTTCGAGATGGACGGC
>CAMHPQ010000114.1 GCA_946187035.1 uncultured Clostridia bacterium
GTGTTGATCCGGTCCGGGAAGCAGGGCGCGTGCTCGAAGAGCGGCCCGACTTTGGCCAGGTCGATCCCGTCGATGGCATCGGTGAAGACGACACAGTGGGGATTGCCCACGGAGACGCAGGTCACCCGGTCCTGCCGGCCGCCGATGGACAGGGGCACGTTCACCACCTCCGGGAGGCCCAGGGAGACCGGGATCTCCGCCGCGTCGAAGGACACTGTGCCCATGTCCGCGGAGACGGAATTTGCCAGGCCGTCCCGGAGATAGACCTCAAGGCGGTGGAGCTGTCCGGCCATCTCAATGGTCATCCGCTCCCGTGGCACAATGCCCCGGTCGTGGAGGTATTTGGCGGCGCAGCGGATATTGTTGCCCGCCATTTTGCCCTCGCTGCCGTCCTTATTGAAGCTGCGCATCTTGGCGTCGGCCACGGTGGACTTCTCAATCAGCACGATGCCGTCGCCGCCGATGCCGTAGTGGGGCTGGCAGAGACTGACGCAGAGACTCTCCGGGGAGTCGATGGCGCCGTCGAAATTCTCAATGAAGATATAGTCGTTGCCGCAGCTCTGGAGCTTCACAAACTCCACCTTCTGCCGCCGGGGGCGCATGGCGTTGATGTCCACCAGCTCGGTGTTGCTCACATTGAAGCGGCTGGCGATGATCTGCGCCAGGGCGTCGGCGGTGTCCAGACTGGTGAGACAGGGCACGCCCAGCTGCATGGCTCTCCGGTGCAGAGCGATGTAGTCGCCGTAGGTGGCGTCCTTCACCGCGCCGGTGTAGACGATGTAGTCCAGCTTGCCGCTCTCCAGCAGACTGTAGATGGCCTCCCGGCTGGAGAGGCTCTCCACCTCCACGCCCAGCTGGGAGATGGCGTCGGCGGTGCCGGCGGTGGCGTAGAGCCGCAGGCCCAGATCGTAAAACCGCTTTGCCAGGGAGATGATCTCAAAGTAGTCGCTCTCCTCCACGCTAAGCAGGACGCCGGCGGCGCCTCTCCCGTGGGCGGAGGGAACCGTGAAGCCCGCGGCGGTGAGACCCTTGAACAATGCCTCCGGCACGGTGCGGCCAATGCCCAGCACCTCGCCGGTGCTCTTCATCTCGGGGCCCAGGATGGAGTTGGCGTCGCTGAGCTTTTCAAAGCTGAAGACCGGCACCTTCACCGCGCTGTAGGGCGGCGTCCGGTAGAGGCCGGTGCCGTAGCCCAGATCCGCCAGCTTCGCGCCAAGCATGACTTTGGAGGCCAGATCCACCATGGGCACATTGGTCACTTTGCTGATGTAGGGCACGGTGCGGGAGGCTCTGGGGTTCACTTCGATGACGTAGAGCTCGCCCTCGTAGATCAGATACTGGATGTTCACCAGCCCCTTGGTGCCCAGAGCCAGGGCCAGCTTCTCGGAGCAGTCGCAGATCCGCTCCAGGAAGGTGTCTGTGAGATTAAACGGCGGGTAGACCGCAATGGAGTCGCCGGAGTGGACGCCCGCCCGCTCGATGTGCTCCATGATGCCGGGGATCAGCACGTCCTTCCCGTCGGAGATCACGTCCACTTCCAGCTCCGTGCCGGGCATGTATTTGTCCACCAGCACGGGGTTTTCGATGCCGCCGGAGAGGATGGTGCGCATATACTGTTCGGTGTGTTCCCGGCTGCGGGAGATGGTCATGTTCTGGCCGCCGATGACGTAGCTGGGGCGCAGGAGCACCGGGTAGCCCAGCTTCTCCGCTGCCTCCACGGCTTCCTCCAGGGTGTTGACGCCCATGCCTTTGGGTCTCCGGATGCCGAACCGCTCCAGCAGGGCGTCAAACCGTGCCCGGTCCTCGGCCACGTCGATGCTCTCGGCGGAGGTGCCGAGGATCGTGACCCCCTGACTGTCCAGAAACTGCGTCAGCTTGATGGCAGTCTGGCCGCCGAAGGCAACCACCACGCCGATGGGATGCTCCACCCGGATGATGTTCATGACGTCCTCGGGGTACAGGGGCTCGAAATAGAGCCGGTCGGCGGTGTCGTAGTCCGTGGAGACGGTCTCCGGGTTGTTGTTCACGATGACCACGTCGTAGCCCATTTCTCTGAGCATCCAGACGCAGTGGACGCTGGAGTAGTCAAACTCGATGCCCTGACCGATGCGGATGGGGCCGGAGCCCAGGACCATGACGGTCTCCTTGCCGCTGCGGGGGAAGTGGGTGGATTCGCAGAAGCTGTCACAGCTGGAGTAGAAGTACGGCGTCTCGGCGTCGAACTCCGCGCCGCAGGTGTCCACCATTTTGTAGACGAAGTCTTTTCCGGGCAGGGTCTCCACCCCCGCGAGCCGCCGGATGGCCGCGTCCGGGTAGCCCAGACGCTTGGCGGTCTCATAGTCGCCGTCGCAGAGGCCGTCTTGCTCCAAATGCTGCTCAAACTCCGCCAGATGCAGCAGCTTATACAAAAACCAGCGGTCAATTTTGGTGATCTCAAAGATCGTATCCACGCTGACGCCGGATTTCAATGCCTCAAAGACCGTGAAGACTCTCCGGTCATCCTGAGCGGCCAGACGCTCCAGAATGGGCGCGTCGCTGACCGGCGGCGCATTCAGGGTGTCGAAGCCGATTTCAGCGCCGCGGATGGCCTTCATCATGGCCATTTCAAAGCTGGGGGCGATGGCCATGACCTCGCCGGTGGCCTTCATCTGGGTGCCCAGCTTCCGGCTGGAGCCGGCGAATTTGTCAAAGGGCCACTTGGGGAATTTCACCACCACGTAGTCCACCGTGGGCTCGAAGCAGGCGCAGGTCTTGCCGGTGATGTCGTTTTTGATCTCATCCAGAGAATAGCCCAGGGCCAGTCTCGTGGTCATTTTCGCAATGGGGTAGCCGGTGGCCTTGGATGCCAGGGCGGAAGAGCGGCTGACGCGGGGATTTACCTCGATGACCGCATATTCAAAGCTGTTGGGATCCAGGGCAAACTGGCAGTTGCAGCCGCCCACGATGCCCAGGGCGTCCACGATCTTCAACGCAGCGGTGCGCAGCATCTGATACTCTTTATCGGACAACGTCAGCGCCGGGGCCACCACGATGCTGTCGCCGGTGTGAATGCCCACGGGGTCGAAGTTCTCCATGCTGCAGACGGCGATGGCGTTGCCCTTGGCGTCGCGCATGGTCTCAAATTCGATCTCCTTCCAGCCGGAGATGCATTTTTCAATGAGCACCTGGGTGATGGGGGAGAGATCCAGACCGGTGGCGGCAATGGTTTTCAGTTCTTCCGGATTGTTTGCGATGCCGCCGCCGCTGCCGCCCAGGGTGAAGGCCGGGCGCACGATGACCGGGTAGCCGATGTGCTCAGCAGCCTGGAGGGATTCCTCCACGGTGACGGCGATCTCCGAAGGGACGCAGGGCTCGCCGATGGCCTGCATGGTGTCGCGGAAGAGCTCCCGATCCTCGGCCTTGTCGATGGCGTCGATGTCGGAGCCCAGAAGCCGGACGCCGTGCTGCTGCAGCCAGCCGTCTCTGCACAGCTGCATGGCGATGGTGAGGCCCGTCTGGCCGCCCAGACCCGCCAACACGCCGTCGGGCCGCTCTTTTTCGATGATCCTTTTGACGGTGTCCACGTTCAGCGGCTCCAGGTAGATCTCGTCCGCCAGATGCTTGTCCGTCATGATGGTGGCGGGGTTGGAGTTCACCAGCACCACGTTCACGTTCTCCGCCCGCAGCACGCGGCAGGCCTGGGCGCCGGCGTAGTCAAACTCCGCCGCCTGGCCGATGACGATGGGGCCGGAGCCGATCACCAGTACTTTGCGGATGCTGTTATCCTTCGGCATGGCCTGCACCTCCCATCATGCTGAGAAATTTATCGAAGAGAATGTTGGTATCCTTGGGGCCGGAGCAGGCCTCCGGGTGGAACTGCACGGTGAAGCACTGCTTGCCGGGGTAGTCGATGCCCTCGCAGGTGCCGTCGTTCAGGTTGGTGAAGTTCTCCACGCCCACGCCTTCGAGGCTCTCCGACACCACCGCGTAGCCGTGGTTCTGGCTGGTGATGTAGGTGCGTCCGGTGTCGTGAGAGCGCACCGGCTGGTTGGCGCCCCGGTGGCCGTATTTCAGCTTCACGGTCTGGCCGCCCATGGCCAGCGCGGTCAGCTGGTGGCCCAGGCAGATGCCGAAGATCGGGAGCTTGCCGATGAGCTTTCGGATCTGCTCAATGCAGAAGGTGTTTTCCGTGGGGTCGCCGGGACCGTTGGAGAGCATGACGCCGTCGGGGTTCAGCGCGAGAATGGCCTCTGCCGTGGTATCCTGGGGCACCACGGTGACAGCGCAGCCGCGGCTGGTGAGGCTTCGCAGAATGTTCCGCTTGGCGCCGTAGTCGATGAGCGCCACATGGAACTTTGCCTCTCCCTGGGCGGGGACGGCATAGGCCTCCTTGCAGCTCACCTGGGGCACCACATTTTTGACTGTGTAGTCATTCAGAACCGATGTATCCGTCGGCGGCTTAGAGCAGATCATGGCGTTCATGACGCCGTTTTCTCTGAGGATGCGGGTGAGATACCGAGTGTCCACCCCCATGATGCCGGGGATGCCCTGGGATTTCAGGAAAGAATCCAGCTCCCCTTCGCTGCGGAAGTTGGAGGGATCATGACAGAGCTCCCGCACCACGTAGCCCTTGGCGCAGATCTTCGGGCTTTCAAAGTCCGATTCGATGACGCCGTAGTTGCCGATCAGCGGGAAGGTCTGCAGGATGATCTGGCCGGCATAGCTGGGGTCGGTGAGGGTCTCCAGATAGCCCACCACCCCGGTGGTGAACACCAGCTCGCCCACGGTGTCTCCTTCGGCGCCGATGGGCTGTCCCTCGAAGACCATGCCGTTTTGCAGTACTAAATAGGCTTTTTCCATAAAAACCTCCGTTTTCCAAATGGAGACTTCTGTAGGGCGGGGACCTGTGCCCCGCCATATCTACCTTGCATTCTATGGCGGCGGGGCACAGGTCCCCGCCCTACGTAAAACTTGTTTACAGGGTTGCGTGCATGACCGCCTTGATGGTGTGCATGCGGTTTTCCGCCTCGTCAAAGACGATGCTCTGGGGGCCCTCAAAGACCTCGTCTGTGACCTCCATGCAGGTGAGGCCGAATTTCTCATGGACCGCTCTGCCGTTCTCCGTCTCCAGATCGTGGTAGGCGGGGAGGCAGTGCATAAATCTGCACTGGGGCCCGGCGTTGTCCATCAAGGCCTGATTCACCTGATAGGGCAGCAGATCGTGGATGCGCTCTTCCCAGACCTCCTCCGGCTCGCCCATGGAGACCCAGATGTCCGTATAGATCACGTGGGCGCCACGGGTGGCCTCCCTGGGATCGGTGATGAACTCCAGCACCGCGCCGGTCTCGGCGGCGATCTGCCGGCACTGGTCGATCAGCGCCTGATCGGGGAAATACTTCTCCGGCGCGCAGGCCACGAAGTGCATGCCCATCTTGGCGCAGCCCACCATGAGGGAGTTGCCCATGTTGTAGCGGGCGTCGCCCATGTAGACCAGCTTGATGCCGTCCAGGGAGCCGAAATGTTCCTGAATCGTCAGGAAATCCGCCAGGATCTGGGTGGGATGGAACTCATTCGTCAGACCGTTCCAGACCCGGACGCCGGAATACTTCGCCAGGGCCTCCACCCGCTCCTGCTCAAAGCCGCGGTACTCGATGCCGTCGAACATGCGGCCCAGCACCCGGGCGGTGTCCGCGATGCTCTCCTTCTTGCCGATCTGGGAGCCGCGGGGATCCAGATACACCGGGTGCATGCCCAGATCCGCCGCCGCCACCTCGAAGCTGCAGCGGGTGCGGGTGCTGGTCTTTTCAAAAATCAGGGCGATGTTCTTGCCCTCGTGATAGCGGTGGGGAATGCCGGCCTTCTTCTTGGCCTTCAGATCTGCCGCGATGGTCAAAAACTCCGCGATCTCCGCAGGGGTGAAGTCCAGCAGTTTTAAAAAATTCTTGCCTTTCAGGGACATGTGGGTTCCTCCTGTATGTGAGTTGTGGAAAAAACAAATTCTAGTTTATCGGGGCGTTTGAAATGATCTACCGTAGGGCGGGGACCTGT
>CAMHPQ010000115.1 GCA_946187035.1 uncultured Clostridia bacterium
TGAAGTGTAAAACCTCATTTAAACTCCACACTCCACACTCCTAACTCCACACTGCTCGTTTAACGCTCATTTCCATCTTCCCTCCCTCCTTGTTTTGTGCTATACTGAAAGAAAAAAACAGGAGGCATCTTTATGGATACAAGGGAAGCGCGGATCGGGATTTTTCTGAAGGCAGCCAGAGACGCCGCCAGAGAGGCCATGCGCGGCACCGCCGTCTACGCGGCTGTGAACATGGCGCAGATCTCCAAAACCGTGGCCGCCGCGGGGATCTCCGCTGCCTTCCGGATCGGCGAGGAGGCCCGGAAGTATCGCAACAGCGACATCACCGGAACCGAATGCGCCGAGGCCGTGGCGGACGTCTGTCTGGGCGCCCTGACCGGTGTGCTCTGCGCGGAGCTGGCAAGCCGAAGGGTCAAAAATCCCACCGTCGCCCCCATTCTCGGCAGCGCAGCCGGCGTGTTTCTCTATCAGCTGGCCAAGGTGCCGGTGAAGCTGGCGGTGGACGCCCTGCCCGGGGCAAATCCCACCGCCGTCTGATCTTTTCGGACAATCGAATAACCGCCGCGGAGTTCCGTCTGTTTCCGGAACTCCGCGGCTTTTTGCGGAGAAAACTTGCAGATTCCTGTTGACAATTGGAGTTACCTGTGGCATACTGCCCCTAGAAATGATCCATTCGGACACAACAGGGAGTATGGAAATCCATGACTTTACGAGACTTGAAAATCGGCGAGAGCGCCCGCATTGACGCCGTCGGCGGCGCAGGCGCGCTGCGGCAGCATTTTCTGGATATGGGCGTCATTCCCGGGGCGGAGGTCACGGTGGTGCGCTACGCGCCGCTGGGGGACCCCATGGAGCTTCGGATCCACGGCTACGAGCTGACCCTCCGGCTGGCGGAGGCGGAGCAGATCGACGTGACCAGGCTGGAGCGCCCCGCCGAGGACGCGGAAATCGGCAAGCCCAAGCGCCCCACGCCCCACCCCGCCATCGGCGAGCCGGGCATTCACCATCTGAAGGGCGAGGGCACGCCGCTGCCCGACGACACACTGCTGACCTTCGCGCTGGTGGGCAACCAGAACAGCGGCAAGACCACCCTGTTCAACCAGCTCACCGGCTCCAACCAGCACGTGGGCAACTTCCCCGGCGTCACCGTAGACCGGAAGGACGGCGCCATCCGGGGAGAGAAAAACACCCGCATCACCGACCTGCCAGGCATCTATTCCATGTCCTCCTACTCCGGCGAGGAGCAAGTGAGCCGGGACTTCGTATTGAATGAAAAGCCCCACGGTATCATCAATATTGTGGACGCCACGAACATCGAGCGGAACCTCTGTCTCACCATGCAGCTGCTGGAGATGGGCCGCCCCATGGTGGTGGCTCTGAACATGATGGACGAGGTGGTGGGCAACGGCGGCTTCATCGACGTGAACGCCATGGAGGAGATGCTGGGCGTCCCGGTGGTGCCCATCTCCGCCTCCAAGAATCAGGGCGTGGACGAGCTTGTGACCCACGCGCTGCACGTGGCCCACTTTCAGGAGCCGCCGCTGGATCAGGACTTCTGCGGGGACGACGACCACGGCGGCGCGGTGCACCGGTGCCTCCACGCGGTGCAGAGTCTGATCGAGGACCACGCCAGAGAGGCGGATCTGCCCCTGCGGTTTGCCGCCAGCAAGTCCATTGAGGGGGATCGGCTGATCATCGACCGGCTGAAGCTGGATCAAAACGAGCTGGAGACCCTGGAGCACATCACCCTCCAGATGGAGGCCGAGCGGGGACTGGACCGCTGCGCCGCCATGGCGGACATGCGCTTCACCTTCATTGACCGGGTCTGCGCCGCCTGCGTGCAGAAGCCCCACGAGAGCAAGGAGCATCTGCGCAGCCAGCAACTGGATCAGATCCTGACCGGAAAATATACCGCCCTGCCGGTGTTCATCGGCATCATGGGACTGGTGTTTTATCTCACCTTCAACGTCATTGGCGCCTGGCTTCAGGAGCTGATGGAGATGGGCATCGGCGCCCTCACCGAGGTGGTGGACGCGGCCATGACCGCCGCCGGGGTCAACGAGGTGCTCCACGGACTCATCATCGGCGGCATCTTCGAGGGCGTGGGCAGCGTTTTGAGCTTCCTGCCCATCGTTGTCACCATGTTCTTCTTCCTGTCCCTGCTGGAGGACAGCGGCTACATCGCCCGCGTGGCCTTCTTCATGGACAAGATCCTGCGGAAGCTGGGTCTCTCGGGCCGCAGCATCGTGCCGCTGCTGATCGGCTTTGGCTGCTCGGTGCCGGCAGTGATGTCCACCCGAACCCTCCCCAGTGAGCGGGATCGGAAGATGACCATCCTGCTGACGCCCTTCATGAGCTGCACGGCGAAGCTGCCCATCTACGGTTTCTTCGTCAGCATGTTCTTCCCGGGCAGAGGCGGGCTCATTATGGTGGGCCTCTATCTGCTGGGCATTCTCATGGCGGTGCTGATCTCGCTGCTGTACAAAAAGACCCTGTTCCGGGGCGAGGCGGTGCCCTTCGTGATGGAGCTGCCCACCTACCGGCTGCCCAGTCTGCGCAACACCCTGCAGCTCATGTGGGACAAGGCCAAGGACTTCCTGCAGCGGGCCTTCAGCGTCATTCTCATTGCCACGGTGGTCATCTGGTTCCTCCAGAGCTTCGATTTGCATCTGGCCCTGACGGAGGACTCCTCCCGGAGCATCATGGCCGCCATCTCCGGCGTGTTCGTGCCGCTGCTCAAGCCGCTGGGTCTGGGCGACTGGCGGATCGTCACCTCCCTGATCTCCGGCTTCATGGCCAAGGAGAGCGTGGTCTCCGTCATGGAGGTGCTCTTCAAGGCCGGCGGCGGCGTCAAAGCCATCCTCACCCCGACCACCGCAGGCGTGCTGCTGGTGTTCAGCCTGCTCTATACCCCCTGCGTGGCGGCCATCGCCGCAATCCGGAGGGAGCTGGGCCGGGGCTGGGCCGCCAGCGTAGTGGTCTGGCAGTGCGTGGTGGCGTGGATCGCCGCGCTGCTGACCAAGGTCATTTTGATGCTGCTGTAAGGGAGGCGCGGAATGAAGCTCATCGACTGGATTCTGCTCCTCGCCGTGGCCGCCCTGCTGATCTTCGCCTTCCGGCTGGCCACGAAAAAAAGCGGCAGCAGCTGCCACGGCTGCAATCAGAGCTGCTGCGAGCATAAGGATCAAACCAAATGCGAAAAATGTGAACACTGCGAATGAAACATCGCGCTGCAGAGGGAAAATCTGCAGCGCGATTTTGTTATATTCAAATTCCAGTTTATCGAGCAGTTACGAGGCAGAAATGATGAGCAATCGCCAAACTAAAAGAGTGTCATTGCGAACCAGTCCGCAGACTGGTGTGGCAATCCGTTCTCTTGCAGTACAGGCTATTATTACGCACGTTGTAAGGCGAATCCGTTTTATCGCAACGTTCTGCAAAGTTTCACTCCGACGCAGGGGAATGCGGATTGCCACGCCAGGTGACGTCGGTCACTGGCTCGCAATGACATTCTATTTTAGTCTTGCGCAAAATCCAACCGCCCTACAAACTCCAATCCACCGCCCCGCCGGGATGCTTCATTCCTGTGCAATCCACGCATCCGCTTCCTCTCTGGAGTGGAAAATCGTGATGGTTCGGCTGCCGCGATACCGGTCAATCAGGCGGTAAATCACGGGCAGCTGATCTTTCGGAAAGTCCATGATATACTGCCGGAAATCCGCGTCAAACTCCGTCTCCACCCAGGGCAGATCTTCACGCACTTGCCCCACGCGGGCGGCGGCGCCCTCCAGGCATTGCTCCAGCGGAAGATCGAACAGGAAAACATCCGTGCACGCCTCGAACCGAGCGGGAAGCGTCCGCTGGTAGTTGCCGTCCACGATCCATTTATCCTGCTTGATGATCTCATGTAGTCTTGCGTCAAACACTTCGCGGCTGACCGTCGTCCGGTCCGGATTGTGAAACAGCATGTCCAGATAGAAAAGCGGCAGCCCGGTTTTCTCCCGCAGCTTTCGCGCAAAAGTGCTCTTCCCCGCCCCGGGCGAGCCGATGACAATGATTCGATTTCCTGTCATGATGCTGGTTCTCCATTCCGTCAAAAAAACCTGTCCGAATCAGCCTTCGGCGTCCGCGCCGCTCAGCGCCAACCGTTTGTTGTATGCAGTGAGCTGTTGGACAAATGATTGAATATCCGGCTTTCTTGTCATGCCCGCGGCCTCCGAAATAAACGTAATACCAGGCCGATTTCGATTCTATGGTACACCAGTTGCTCTCAAAAATCGCTCAAGACGGCAATTCCAAAAGGATTATATTTGACTCTCTGAACGGCGTCTTTTTGAAAGCCATTGTACATCCGGCTGAATATCCGAATTGCTTGCTTTCTTGTCCATGCGCGGCAAACAGCGCAATCATCATATCCGTTTGATCCGTCATCCTTCATATACAGCGACCATAAAAACATATCTGCCTCCTCAAAAAAGGTTTGATTTACATTACTGATTTTTCTCAAAAAACGGGAGAATGCTTTCCAGCGTCAGGTCGCACAGCTCCCGATACAGCCGCTCCAGATCCGTTGTTTCCGTGACGTTCCACCATTTGTCGCGGGGGTACTTTTCGGTCCGCGAGGCTGGACGCGTTCGGATGGGGCACTCCCACTCCTTGAGTTTTGGAGAGATCGGCCTGCTGCCGTATTCTTTCAGCACACCGAGGTTGATCGTAAAGCTAATGCAGTTTTTTGTGCCGAACGCGCTCCGCTGAAAATTGACGATTCGCGCAATTTTCGGCGTGGAACTTTCATCGATCCATCGCAGCGTGAAACCGTCTTTTTTGAACGGGAGCCCCTGCGCTTTGAAAAAATGGTGCATCCTTTTCACAAGACTTTTGTAATTCTCCAACGCATCGGCCATGAGATTGCCTCCAATCCTTCCTTCTGGTTTGAATCATAACATTATTTTCCCGGCGAAGCAATAAAAAGCAATGAATATTAAAAACTGAAAATGAAGAATACAAAGGGAAAATCCCATCGCTTGCGGCGCGTGATGGCCTCACCACATCAAAACCGCTTGCGGTTTTGATGTGGAAAAGGAAGAAGAACACAGACGGTCGATGTGCTGTCGCCTGCGGCAGCACATGACCTTACTGTGTTCTTCTGACGTGGCGGAGCGTGAGGGATTCGAACCCCCGTGGAGTTGCCTCCTAACGGTTTTCAAGACCGCCCCGTTATGACCGCTTCGGTAACGCTCCGTATTGTTTTGGCAGTCCCGGTGCATCCGGCCTCCGGATGCGCCGGAACTGCCATTGTGTGTTCTTTTTCAGACGTTAGTGATTATACTTATATTTCACCGAAAAATCAAGTCTGTTTTTCCTCCCAGGTGCGCGCGCTGATGATATAGCGGGGACGCTGCTTGGTCTCCATGTAGATCTTGCCGATGTACTCCCCGATGATGCCCAGTGAAATCAGCTGCACGCCGCCCACAAAGCAGATGATGCAGGTCATGCTGGCCCAGCCGGCCACGGTCTTTCCTAGGAGGGCGTCGATCAGGGCCCAGATGCAGCCGATGAAGCTGATGACCGCCACCAGAACGCCGAAGCTGGTGATCATCTTGAGGGGTCTGACCGAGAGACTGGTGACGCCGTCCATGGCGAGGGCGAGCATCTTTTTCAAGGGGTACTTGCTCTCCCCTGCCAGCCGCTCGTGTCGGGCATATTCCACGGTGGTGCTCTGGAACCCCACCAGCGGGATTAGGCCCCGGAGGAAGAGATTGACCTCGTGGAAGTCCGCAAACTCCTGCAGCACCCGGCTGCTGATGAGCCGGTAGTCCGCGTGGTTGTAGACCACCTCGGCCCCCATGGCGGAGAGGAATTTATAGAATCCCTGGGCGGTGGTGCGCTTGAAAAACGTGTCCGTCTCCCGGCTGGAGCGGACGCCGTAGACCACCTCGTTGCCCTCCAGATAGGCGTCCACCATCTTGTCCATGGCGTCGATGTCGTCCTGGCCGTCGCAGTCGATGCTGATGGTAATGT
>CAMHPQ010000116.1 GCA_946187035.1 uncultured Clostridia bacterium
TGCAGAACAAAGTCACAACTTTAATTGATTTCAGGCGAATTCGTACAGGATTCCAATTCGCCCCACCCCCCACAGTATTCCAACAAATACCGCCGGGACGTCGAGGACGCCGTCCCCTACAAACTAGAATTGATCCTGTTCCTCCCTTTTGAGCCGGTCACCCGATCGGCTTTTTCGTTTTGACCAAAAATCTATCCATTTAAAGTAAAATATCGTTAAAGTTTCTATTGACGAATGGTGGAAATGAGCGTATATTTATAAAGTACCAAAGAAACTGAGCCGGATTTCGGCTGCCATCAGGAGTTTACCCATGAAACGTACAGCCAGCTACGCCTATTCCTACGCCGCAGAGAAGTTTGCGGCTTCTTTTGCTGGCTATTTTTATGGTTACTCCTATTATGACCGCAGCATAATCGCATGAGATTCGGTTCAAAGCAGCCAAAAACAGGAATTGACGCTTTGCCGAAGGGCAAGGCTTTTTTTATGGATGAAAGGTGGAATCCAAATGTTTCCTCAGGATGCGCTGCAGTGCGGAAAGGAACAGAATCTGATCCGTGTGATCTCGGAGTATGCCGCCAAACGGGCCCAGGAGATCGGCGCTGAAAGCGTCTTTAATTTCAGCATCGGCAACCCCAACGTCCCTGCGCCGGAGATCGTCACCCGGACGCTGATCGACATTCTGAACACCGTCCCCCCTGCCCAGCTCCACAGCTACACCCCGGCCCCGGGGCTCGGCTGGGTCCGTCAGGCGGTGGCGGAGGATCTGAACCGCCGCTACGGCACCGATTACTCCGCCGGGGATCTCTATCTCACCGCCGGTGCCTCCGCCGCCCTCGCCATCGTGATGAAGGCGATCCTGCTGCCGGGGGATGAGGTAATCCTCTTTGCGCCCTACTATCCGGAGTACGTGATCTACGGAGAGAGCTTTGGCGGAAAGATGGTCACGGTGGGACTTCGGGACGGAGATTTCCAGATCGACCTGGAAGCGCTGGAGGCCGCCATCACCGAGAAGACCAAAATCGTGGTGGTGAATTCCCCCAACAATCCGGCGGGCACCGTGTTCTCTCAGGAGACCGTCACGGCTCTGGCCGACCTCCTGCGGAGGAAGCAGGCGGAGATTGGCCACCCCATCTACATCCTTGCCGACGAGCCCTACCGGGAGCTGGTTTTTGACGACGACATGACCCTCCCCTTCCTGCCCAACGACTACGACAACACGATCTATACCTATTCGTACAGCAAGTGCCTGTCCCTCCCCGGAGAGCGCATCGGCTATATTCTGGTGCCGCCCAAGGCAGCGGAGGCGGAAGATCTCTACGCCTCGGTCTGCGGGGCCGGGCGGATTTTGGGCTACGTGAACATCAACACACTGTTTCAGTACATGCTGCCCAAGGTGCTGGACAAGACCAGCGATCTGAGCATCTACAAGACCAACCGGGATCTGCTTTACACAGAGCTGACCAAATACGGCTACCAGATGGCGAAGCCCGACGGGGCCTTCTACCTGTTTTTGAAGTCCCCGGAGCCGGACGACTACGCCTTCTGCGAGCGGGCAAAGCAGTTTGAAGTGATGCTGGTGCCGGGGGCCATCTTCGGCTATCCCGGCTACGCAAGACTCAGCTACTGCGTGGACACCGACACCATCCGCCGTTCTCTGCCGGCCATGGAAGCCCTGATAAAATCCTACACGGAGTGATCAACATTGAATAAACTGGAAACCGCGAGAGCGCAGATCTCCGAGATCGACAAGGAGATGGCCGCGCTGTTTGAAAAGCGGATGCAGGCCGTGGAGCTGGTGGCGGAGCACAAGCGGGAGCACGGGCTCCCCATTCTGGACACCAACCGGGAGCAGGCGCTGATCGAGCGCAACAGCGGCTACATCCAGAACGGCGTGATCCGGGAATACTACGTCCAGTTTCTGCAAAACACCATGGCCCTGAGCCGGGATTATCAGGCGCGGCTGAGCCAGCAGCTGAGAGTGGCTTACAGCGGCGTGGAGGGGGCCTTCGCCCACATCTCCGCCGGCCGGATCTTCCCCGACGGAAACCGGATCGGCTATAAGGATTTCCGCTCCGCCTATGAGGCGGTGGTCAGCGGCGCGTGCGACTGCGCGGTGTTGCCCATTGAGAACAGCTACAACGGCGAGGTGGGCGAGGTGCAGGACCTGATGTTCTTCGGGCCGCTGTACGTCAACGGGGTCTACGAGCTGGGGATCGTCCAGAATCTTGTGGGCCTCCCGGGGACAAAACCAGAGCAGATCCAGCAGGTGTTCAGCCACCCCCAGGCCCTGGGCCAGTGCGCCGGATACCTCCACGACCACGGCTGGAAGGCGGTGGAGTACGCCAACACCGCCCTTGCCGCCGAGCACGTGGCCTGGCTGGGGGATCCCACCTGCGCCGCCATCGCCAGTGCTGAGACCGCGGAGCTCTACAACCTCGAGGTGCTGGAGGCCAACATCAACCAGAGCAGCCGAAACACCACCCGGTTCGCCGTGTTCTCCAGAGCCCGGAACACCGAAATGGGCAAACGCATGGGCGACCACTTCATTCTGGTCTTCACCAGCAAGAACGAGGCCGGTTCTCTGGCGGCAGCGCTGCAGATTCTCGGCGGGAACTACGGCTACAACATGCGAACCCTCCGCAGCCGTCCGGTGAAGGAGCTGCTTTGGGAGTACTACTTCTACCTGGAGGCCGAGGGCGACGTATACAGCGAGAAGGGCCAGCAGATGCTCAAGGAACTGGCCCCCTACTGTGACCGACTCAAGGTGGTGGGCACCTTCAGCCGAAACTGTGTGCTGTGAGGTAAGGATATGACTTTGACCATGGATCTGGGCCCGCGGAGCTATGATATCATCGTAGAGCGCGGCGTCCTGAAAGAGGCGGGCAGTCTCTTAAACTTAAATCGAAAATGTCTGATCGTCACCGACGCGGGCGTGCCGAAGCAGTACGCCGAGACCGTGGCGGCCCAGTGCAAAGATCCCGCCATCGTCACCGTGGGCATCGGTGAGGGCAGCAAGAGCTTCCCGGTTTTCGAGATGCTCTGCAAAAAGATGCTGGAGCTGGACTTCCACCGCTCCGACTGCGTCATCGCCGTGGGCGGCGGCGTGGTGGGAGATCTGGCGGGCTTCGCGGCGGCCAGCTTCATGCGGGGGGTCGACTTTTACAACCTCCCCACCACGGTGCTGTCCCAGGTGGACTCCTCCATCGGCGGAAAAGTGGCCATCAATCTGGAGCATGTGAAGAACATCGTCGGGGCCTTCTGGCAGCCGAAGCGGGTGCTGATCGATCCCGACACCCTCCACACCCTGGAGCCGCGGCAGATCTCCAACGGTCTGGCCGAGGCCATCAAAATGGCCTGTACCTCCGATCCGGAGCTCTTCGAGTTTCTGGAGCAAAACGATCCGCTCCAAAACATCGAGCAGGTGATCATTGGCTCGTTGAAGATCAAAAAAGCCGTGGTGGAGCAGGACGAGACGGAAAAGGGTCTCCGAAAACTCCTGAACTTCGGCCACACCATCGGCCACGGCATCGAGAGCGCCGGAACCCTCCTCCACGGGGAGTGCGTGGGGCTGGGCATGCTGCCCATGTGCGCGGAGAAAGTCAAAAACCGGCTGCTGCCGGTCTTAAAAAAGGCGGGGCTGCCCACGGAAGTCAGCTTTGACCGGGAGCAGGTCTGGCAGGCCATGCAGCACGACAAGAAATTCTCCGGGGGCATGGCGGACATCGTCACCGTGGACGAGATCGGTAAGGGAAAAATAGAACGCGTCACGATGGATGCGCTGCGGGCTCGGTTTGATCGGGCATATACGGAGGCATAAATGGAATACGGACTCATCGGGGAGCACCTCCCCCACAGCTTTTCCAAGGAGATCCACGAGCAGCTGGCGGACTATACCTACGAGCTCCACGAGGTGGCGAAGGAGGATCTGGACGCCTTCATGCGGGCCAAGGACTTCAAGGCCATCAACGTGACCATCCCATACAAGCAGGACGTGATCCCCTATCTGGACGAGATCAGCGAGAGCGCAAAGGAGATCGGCGCGGTGAACACCATCGTGAACCGGGATGGGAAGCTCTACGGCGACAACACCGACCAGATCGGCATGACCCAGCTGATCCGAAAGATCGGGCTGGACTTACAGGGGAAAACCGTATTGATCCTCGGCACCGGCGGCACCTCCAGAACTGCCCAATACGTGGCGAAGAAGCTGGGGGCGGCGGTGATCCGCACCGTCAGCCGCTCCGGAAAAGACGGCAGCCTCCGCTATGAAGCCGCGGCAGAGGAATGCCCCGAAGCGCAAATCATCCTGAACACCACCCCGGCGGGCATGTTCCCCAATCCCGACGGACAGGCCATCAATCTGGCCCCCTTCAAAAACCTGGAGGGCGTCATGGACGTGGTGTACAATCCGCTGCAGACCCAGCTGATCCAGCAGGCCCACAGTCTGGGCCTCCCCGCCGAGGGCGGGCTCTACATGCTGGTGGGTCAGGCCGTGGCGGCGGTGGAGATCTTTTTGGACAAGAAGCTTCCGGAGGACGCATTGGATCAGGTGTTCGCATCGATTTTGAAGGACAAGGAAAACATCGTCCTCACCGGTATGCCCGGATCGGGCAAGAGCACCGTGGGCGCCATTCTGGCGGAGCAGATGGGCAGAACCCTCGTGGAGACCGATCTGGAGATCCAGAAGAAAACCGGTCTCCACCCCTCTCAGATCATCTCCGCGCAGGGGGAAGCCGCCTTCCGGGATATTGAGGCGGAGGTGATCGCCGAGGCCTCTATGAAAAACGGGCTGGTGATCTCCACCGGCGGCGGCGCGATTTTGAGAGAGGAGAACATCCGGCATCTCAAGGCCAACGGGAAGATCTACTTCATCGACCGGGATCTGAACGACATCCTCCCCACCGACGACCGCCCTCTCTCCGCTGACCGGGCGGCTCTGGAGCAGCGCTATCGCGAGCGTTACGATATTTACTGCGGCACCGCCAATCTGCGGGTGCCTGTGAAGGGCGACGCTGAGAGCGTGGCCGAGACCATCCGAAAGGACTTTTTATCATGAAGCTGCTGGTCATCAACGGCCCCAATTTGAACTTCCTCGGCATCCGGGAGCCCGCCCACTATGGGAAGGAGACCTATGCCGATCTGCTGGAGAAGATTCAGAACTATTGCGACGAAAAACACATCGACGTGGCCTTCTACCAGTCCAACCACGAGGGGGATCTGGTGGATCGGATCCAACAGGCCTACTTCGATCAGGTGGACGGCATCGTCATCAATCCCGGGGCCTACACCCACACCAGTGTGGCGCTGCTGGACGCGGTGAAGTCCGTGCAGATTCCCACAGTGGAGGTGCACATCTCCAAGGTGGAGACCAGAGAGGATTTCCGGCAGGTGAGCTACATCCGCGCAGCCTGCATCTCCACCATCACCGGCATGGGCACCGACGGATATCTGCTGGCGGTGGACAAGCTCATGGAGCATCTCAGCCATGGAGATTGAAATTCGCCCCTCCAGAGCCGAGGGCATCGTGAGCGCGCCGCCATCCAAGAGCGCTGCTCATCGGCTGCTGCTGTGCGCCGGACTGGCGGCGGGGAAAAGCACCGTCCGGAACGTGGCCTTTTCCGAGGACATTCTCGCCACGCTGGACGTGCTGAGAGCCCTGGGCGCAGAGATCGAGATTCACGGCGACACCGTAAGTGTGCAGGGCGCGGATCCCTTCCATGCCAACGCAGAGGCCCCCGTCTCCTGCAGAGAGAGCGGCAGCACCCTCCGGTTCTGCATCCCGCTGTTTCTGGTGAGCGGCAGGCCATGCACCCTCACAGGCAAGGGACGGCTCATGGAGCGGCCCCAGAGCGTATATGAGGCCATCTGCGCGGAGC
>CAMHPQ010000117.1 GCA_946187035.1 uncultured Clostridia bacterium
TCTGCATCTCCATGCCGCCCCCGAACGTCACCGGTCAGCTCCACATGGGCCACGCCCTGGACGCCACCCTGCAGGACGTTCTGACCCGCTATAAGCGGATGCAGGGCTATTCCGCCCTGTGGCTGCCGGGCTATGACCACGCGGGCATCGCCACCCAGATCAAGGTGGAGGAGCACCTGCGCAACACCGAGGGTCTGACCCGCTACGATCTGGGCCGCGAGAAGTTCCTGGATCGGGTCTGGGACTGGAAGAACAAGTACGGCGACCGGATTGTCCAGCAGCAGAAGACCCTGGGCGCCAGCTGCGACTGGTCCAGGAGCCGCTTCACCATGGACGACGGCTGCTCCAAGGCCGTCCGCGAGACCTTCTGCGAGCTCTATGAAAAGGGCCTGATCTACAAGGGCAACCGCATCATCAACTGGTGTCCCCACTGCCGCACGGCCCTGTCCGACGCGGAGGTGGAGTATAAGGACATGCCCGGCCACTTCTGGCACATCCGCTATCCCATCGAGGACAGCGACGAGGAGTTCATCATCGCCACCACCCGCCCGGAGACCATGCTGGGCGACTCCGGCGTGGCCGTCCACCCGGAGGACGAGCGCTATCAGCATCTGGTGGGCAAGAACGCCATCCTGCCGCTGGTGGGCCGCAAGCTGCCCATCGTGGCGGACGAGTACGTGGAGTTGGGCTTCGGCACCGGCGCCGTGAAAATGACCCCCTGCCACGACCCCAACGACTATGAGGTGGGCCT
The DNA here is from genome assembly GCA_946187035.1 of uncultured Clostridia bacterium. GTDB lineage: Bacteria > Bacillota > Clostridia > Oscillospirales > Oscillospiraceae > CAG-103. Next base: position 752 of record CAMHPQ010000117.1, read on the forward strand.
GCGCCACAATTTGGAGCAGATCCTCATCATGGACGAGGACGCCCACATCATCAACGGCGGCAAGTACAACGGCATGGACCGCGACGAGTGCCGCAAGGCCATCGTCGAGGATCTGAAGGCCGAAGGCTATCTGGTGAAGGTGGAGGACTACAACCACAACGTGGGCTGCTGCTACCGCTGCGGCAACCCCGTGGAGCCCATGACCAGCCCCCAGTGGTTCGTGAAGATGAAGCCCCTGGCTCAGCCCGCCATCGACTGCGTCCGGGACGGCCGGATCAAATTCGTCCCCGAGCGCTTCAGCAAGACCTATTACAACTGGATGGAGAACGTCCACGACTGGTGCATCTCCCGCCAGCTCTGGTGGGGCCACCAGATCCCCGCCTGGTACTGCGACGACTGCGGCCACGTGACCGTCAGCCGCACCGACGCCTGCGAGTGCGAAAAGTGTCATTCCAAGAACATTCACCAGGACGAAGACGTGCTGGACACCTGGTTTTCTTCCGCCCTCTGGCCCTTCAGCACCCTGGGCTGGCCGGAAAAGAACAATGAGCTGGATTACTGGTATCCCACCACGGTCATGGTCACGGGCTATGACATCATCTTCTTCTGGGTGGCCCGCATGATCTTCTCCGGCATGGAGCAGATGAAGGAGATCCCCTTCCACAAGGTGTTCATCCACGGTCTGGTCCGCGACGACAAGGGCCGCAAGATGTCCAAGTCTCTGGGCAACGGCATCGACCCGCTGGAGATGGCCGAGACCTACGGCGCCGACGCCCTGCGCTTCAATCTGGTCACCGGCAACAGCCCCGGCAACGACATGCGTTTCTATGTGGAGAAGTGCGGCGCCATGCGCAACTTCGCCAACAAGCTCTGGAACGCCAGCCGCTTTGTGATGATGAACCTCACCATCGAGAAGAACGAGCTGCCGGAGAAGCTGGAGATCGAGGACAAGTGGATTCTCTCCAAGCTGAACACCATCACCAAAGAGATCTGCGAGAATCTGGATAAGTATGAGCTGGGCATCGCCGCGGCGAAGATCTACGACTTCATCTGGGACACCTTCTGCGACTGGTATATCGAGCTCACGAAGCCGAGACTGAACTCCGGCGACGAGGCCGCCAACAAGAGCGCCCAGCAGGTGCTGCTGTATGTGCTCACCGAGATCCTGAAGCTGCTGCACCCCTTCATGCCCTTCATCACCGAGGAGATCTGGCAGGCGCTGCCCCACGAGGGCGAGGTGCTGATGACCCAGGCCTACCCGAAGTACGATCCGGCCCTGAACTTCCCCAAGGAGGAGCAGGACTTCGAGACCGTCATGGCTGCCATCCAGGCCGTCCGCAGCCGCCGGGCCGAGATGAACGTGCCGCCCAGCAAAAAGGCCCAGCTGATCGTGGTCTCCGAGAAGCAGGAGGCGTTCAAGGCGGGCGAGGGCTATATCTGCAAGCTGGCCTACGCCGACCATGTGACGCTGGCCGACGCCGCCCCGGCAGACGCGGAGAAGATGGTCTCTGTGGTTACCAACGACGCCAAGCTCTTCATGCCCATGGCGGAGCTGGTGGATCTGGACAAGGAACGGGCCAGACTCAACAAGGAGCTGGAGAAGGCCAAGCAGAACTACGACAACCAGATGCGCAAGCTCTCCAACGAGGCCTTTGTCTCCAGAGCGCCGGAGCACGTGGTGGCCGCCGAGCGGGATCGCGCCGACAAGGCCAAGGCCCTGATCGAGAATCTGGAAGAAAGTCTGAAAAATCTCGGCTGAGAAGCCAGACTCTGACAAATTCAGCAGAACACAGCATATACAATAAACACCGGATACGAAAGTGTCCGGTGTTTTTGCGTCTTTGGCGTTTGGAGTTTATAGCATTTCACAAATCAGTTTATCGGGATGTTAAAAACTGCAGAGCACCCCTTGGCGCCCTCGGAGAGGGAGCCGAGTGGAATGGGCAGCAATTTTTATGTACCCGATAAACTCCATTTTACCGCTGAAATGTGAAATCATGTTTTCAACTCCACACTCCACGCTCCTAACTCCACACTGTCTGAAAATCCCTTCCACAAAGGAGGAATCTCATTGCAAACCTTCTCATTTTATTCCGACGGGCGGCTGACCGTCCGGCTCTGCGGCGAGCTGGACCACGCGGCGGCCTCGGGGGCCATGTATGCCGTCACGGAGGCGGCCAGGGAGTATCTGCCGAGAACCTGCGTGCTGGATCTCAGCGGTCTCACCTTCATGGACAGCTCCGGCATCGCGGTGGTGCTCCGGGCAAAGCGCCTCTTGGATCGAACCGGAGCCAGACTGACGGTGCAGGGCGCGCCGGAGCAGGCCAAAAGAGTCCTGGAGCTGGCCGGCCTCGGCGCCATGCTGGAGCAGCAACCGGAACGAAAGGAGGTGGGTAGCATATGAAAGCGGAAAACTACATCAAGCTGGAGTTCCCGGCCCGCAGCGTCAACGAGAGCTTTGCCAGAGCGGCGGCAGCGGCCTTCGCAGCGCAGCTGGACCCCAACATGACCGAGCTGGGCGACATCAAAACCGCCGTCTCCGAGGCTGTGACCAACGCGGTGGTCCACGCCTACCCGGAGCAGATCGGCATGGTGCAGCTGCGGATGCGGATCCTCCCGAATCGGGAGCTGGAGATCGTGGTAAAGGATCGCGGCGTGGGCATTCCGGACGTGGAGCGGGCGCGCACACCCCTCTACACCACCGGCGGCGAGGAGCGCAGCGGCATGGGCTTCACCATTATGGAGGGCTTCATGGACAGGCTCCGTGTCCGCTCCATTCCCGGTAAGGGCACCACAGTCACCATGCGCCGGAAGCTCTCAGGCAGGGGATGACCGACCAAATGCGCAGTCTCCTGCGGTCTGCCCAGTCGGGAGATCGGGAGGCGCTGGAGCGGTTCACCGAGGAAAACGCCGGCCTTATCTGGAGCGTGGCCCGTCGGTTCTTCGGCAGAGATGCGGAGCCGGACGATCTGTTTCAGCTGGGCAGCGTGGGATTTCTCAAGGCGGTCTACGGCTTCGACGAGCAGTTCGGCACGGAGTTTTCCACTTACGCGGTGCCGAAGATCGCGGGGGAGATCCGCCGCTTCCTCCGGGACGACGGCGCCGTGAAGGTGAGCCGCACCCTGAAGGAGCAGGCCGCCAAAATCGCCCAGGCAAGAAGCCATCTGGAGCAGCAGCTGGGGAGAGAGCCCACGGTCTCCGAGCTCAGTTTGGAAACCGGCCTCGACCCGGAGACGGTGGCCATGGCGGACTGCGCCATGAGTCCCACGGAATCTCTGCAGCAGGAGAGCGGGGAACACGGCTTTTCTCTGGAACAGATGCTCAGTGACCGGGACGCCCCGGACCGGATGCTGGAGCACATCGACCTCCGGGCCGCCATCGAAAAGCTCCCGGAGACCGAGCGGAAGGTGGTGGCCCTGCGCTACTACCGCGGCCTGACCCAGCAGAAAGCCGCCGGTATTTTGAAGATCTCCCAGGTGCAGGTCTCCAGACTGGAGCGCAAGGCAATCGAACGCCTCCGAACCCTTCTCACATAAAAAGAGCGTACCATTTCGGTACGCTCAAATTCTTTATTCCGCAAGCTTTGCGAGCTTCGTCATGTTCTTGATCATGCCGGAGCCGATCTTCTCATCGATCTTGATGGAGAGATCTCTGGCGGCGTCCAGCATGTCCGGGTCGCCCTGCCAATACTCCAGCAGCCGTTCCCGCTCCGTGGTCCGCAGAACCTTTCCGATGGACGTCACCACGGCAATGGAGTCATCCAGAAGTCCGATCAGCTTCCACTTGTCCGGGATCAGATCGAAGGGCAAAAACAGATATCCGATGGACAGCACAAAGTCCAGCTTGTTGCCGGAGGGGACCTCCTTGTCTGCCAGCACCTTCGCCACCATGAACAGGGTGTCCGTGGGCACCGCCACCAGATCCGTCAGATGCTTGCCGATATAGTTTTCCAGCTTGTCCGCCGCAGCCTTGCGGCCCTTGATGTACAGCCGGTCGAAGAATTTCATTTCTGCCATCATGGCACCTCCTTGGGTGTTTCCTGGGTTTGATTATACTGTTCCGCAGGAAATCTTTCAACTGTTTCTTGCAAATCTTCATTGAATTTTCACAGAGTTGGCGTTATAATAAGGACAAATGTATGCCGCACACGCACGAACAGAGAAGATTTGAGGGGAGATACAGAAAATGGATAAACAGACCATGCGCTCCTATTCCGCGATTTTGGCGGAGGAGCTGATTCTCGCCACCGGATGTACGGAGCCCATCGCCATCGCCTACGCTGCGGCAGTGCTGCGGCAGACGCTGGGGGCAACGCCGGAGACCATCAAGGCGGAGGTCAGCGGCAATATCCTGAAAAACGTCAAGAGCGTCGTCGTGCCCAACACCGGCGGTATGAAGGGCATCCGCGCCGCCGTGGCTGCGGGTATCGTCGCCGGCAACGCCGACGCAGCCCTGCAGGTGATCTCCGACGTGACGCCGGAGCAGCTGCAGGAAATCAAGGACTACTCCCAGAACGTTCCCATGGAGATCCTCTGTATGGATGACACACCCTGTCTGCTGGACATCCGGCTCACGGGTACCCGGGGAGCGGACACGGCGGTGGTGCGCCTCGCCAACAACCACACGAACATCGTCTACATGGAGCGCAACGGCGAGGTGCTGAAGAACCTGCCCATCTCTGACTCCGCGGAGGACAACCTCCAGGACAAGAGCGTTCTGAACCTGCAGGAGATCCTGACCTACGCCAACGAGGTGCCCATCTCCGCCATCGAGGGCATGGTGGGACGGCAGGTGGAGATGAACGCCGCCATTGCCGCCGAGGGCCTCACGGGCAAATGGGGCGCGGCTGTGGGCTGCACCCTGCTGGAGGCCTCCCAGGACATCCGCACCGAGGCAAGAGCCTGGGCCGCCGCCGGATCAGACGCCAGAATGAGCGGCTGCGAGCTGCCGGTGGTCATCGTCTCCGGCTCCGGCAACCAGGGCA
>CAMHPQ010000118.1 GCA_946187035.1 uncultured Clostridia bacterium
TGGCCACCTCATCAGTCTCGCTTCGCTCGACAGCTTCTCCTCAAGGAGAAGCCTTTAAAGTGGAATCCACCATCCCGATAAACTAGAATTTGCAATCATCCCGGCGGGCGCAAGCGAGGCCCTACGGAGTATCCATCGAACATTTTTAAACTCCGAACTCCACACTCCACACTCCTAACTCCACACTGAAAAAAATTTTTCCATCCTGTGTAACGAAACCGGTTTTTCCTGCATTAATCATACGAACATGCAAACGATGGACCTGCCGAAGTGTGCAGATTGCCGAGCAGATTTTTCGTCTGACAAACTTGAAAAATCGAAGGAATCCTTTGTGGCTTTCGAGATTTTGAAAGGCAGTCAGGCGGAAAAGATGCCGGCAGGATGTGCGCGGCGGTTGGTGCATCGTTTGCAAACGAAAGGAGGCGGCGCCATGCAGCCCATGGATGAAATCTATCAGCAGTACGCGCGCATGGTGTACCGCTATCTGCTCCGTCTGACCCGGGACGAAAACCTCGCCGAGGAGCTGACCCAGGAGACCTTTTATCAGGCCATCCGCACCAGCGACCGCTTCGACGGCAGCTGCGCCGTGAGCACCTGGCTCTGCGCCATCGCCAAAAAGGTGCTGGCCACCTACCGGCGAAAGCACCCCGATCTGGAGGACGTGGAAGAGCAGATCATCGCCGCCCCCTCGGCGGAGCACCAGGCCCTGGAGCAGGACGCCAAGGTGGAGCTGCTTAGAAGGGTTCACAGTCTGCCGGAGCCGGGCCGCGAGGTGTTGTACCTCCGAATCTACGGCGGCCTCAGCTTCCGGGAGATCGGGGACGTGTTCGGAAAGACGGAGAACTGGGCCCGGGTGACGTACTATCGGGCCAAGGAAAAGCTCAGAAAGGATGTGGAACAGGATGTCTGAACTGCACTGTGATGTGATCCGGGATCTGCTCCCGGTGTATGCCGACGATCTGGCGAGCGACGCCACCAAAGCGGTGGTGGAGGGCCATTTGAAAACCTGCCAAAGCTGCCGCGACGCCCTGGAGGCCATGAAGGCCCCGGAGCCGAACCGGGTAGAGGCAGAGAAAAAAGAGCTGGACTTCCTCCAGACCACCAGAAAAAGGGGTGTCCGGAGCCGTCTGATCGTGGGGCTGGCGATCCTGCTGCTGGCCGCCGCGGCCTTCTGTCTGAGAACCTTCGTCATCGGCTCCAAGTCCCAGACGGAGCTGGTGTTCAGTGACGCCAATGTGGAGGACACCGCCCTGACCCTCCGCTGCGCGCCCATGGGCAGCGCCGACGCCATCGGCAAGATGACCTTCTCCGAGGAGGACGGCGTGGTCAGCGTCACCACCCGCACCGTGCTGGCAAGCCGCCTGTATCCGGGCGCCATGGAGGAGACTTACAACGCCGCCGCACCCATCCGGCAGGTCATCGTCAACGACCGGGTGGTCTGGGACGAGGGCGCGGACATCTCCCCCTTCGCCGCCGGGCTCTACGCCACCCGCCACCCCTATGTGGGCAGCGCCTCGGACAACGGCAAGACCGCTTCCCAGCTGTTTTTCGGCGCCATCCAGCACAGCCTGGACACCGAGACGCGGCCCTACACCTGGCACATCGAGCTCCTCCACACGGAGCAGGAGCGCGCCGCCGGCATGGAGGACTTCACCGAGGCCCAGGCGGCCCAGTTTGCAGGCAAGCTGAAGCCCGCCGCCTACGCCCTGCTGGCCCTGGTGGAGAATCTGGATCAGGTGTCCTTCGATTACCTCCAGGACGGCGGCCCCGCCTCGCTGATCGTCACCGCGGAGGATGCTTCGGAATTCTTTGGCCGGGACATCAAGGACTGCTACGAGAGCCCGAAGCTCTTCGCCTCCCTGCTGCAGAAGGCAGGGCTCAACAGCTCTGTAAATCTCGACGTGAACGGCCTGGAGCTCCGAGACCGCACCGTCACCGTCCTGAACGCCTCCGACGCGGAGCTGCTGGGCATGAGCCTGTCCTTCCAGGATGTGAACGGCGCGGTGCGCTCCTCCGTCGCGGGGCAGAACGCCGACAACAGCGCCCTGAAATACGGCGACAGCCTCAGCTTCAACGTCCCCGGCTGGACCATGGAGGGCGAGACCCTGCGCCTCAGCGTCACCACCATGGGCGGCGACACCTACCTCATCGACCAGCCCATCTCCCTCGCCGCCGACCAGCAGCTGACTTTGAAAGGCAGCCCGGACGCGGGATTTACCTTGGAGTGAGAAATTGGAGTTTATAGGGCTGTTCTTTGCACCAAACTTAAAGAGTGTCATTGCGAACCGTCGCGCACGACGGTGTGGCAATCCGCATCCCCCGGCGGCGGAGTCGAAACTTACAGAACGTTGAGACAATACGGATTCGCCCAACACTTCGCAAAGAATTCGTCTTTATCGCAAGAGAACGGATTGCCACACCAGTCTGCGGACTGGTTCGCAATGACACCATTTTAGATTATGGTCATTCCACATCCTGCCTCGCAACTCTCCAATAAATGATCATTTGCACGCAAAAAACTCCCTCCGCGGTCAAACGGAGGGAATTGCATTTTATCCGAGGGCCACCTTCAGCAGCACCGGGTTGTGGTCGGAGAATTCAAAGCCCGCGTCCTGGGTCCTGACGTCGTACAGCGTCACGTTGGGGGAGAGGATGAACCCGTCGATCACGTAATACTGGGTGGCCTCGTCCGCCGGATCATAGGGCTGATTCAGCAGACGGCAGGTGGGCGTCACGGTGTCGTAGGCAAACATCCAGCCGTCGCCGGGGAGGACGCTGGCGTCCAGCACGCCGGGGGTCCAGAGACTGGCGTCCTTGATGGGGAAGCTCTCCAGCCCACCGGGGAAGGTCTGATTGAAGTCGCCGCCGGCGATGACGTAGTTGCCGGCCTCATATTCCTTCTGGAGGAACTCGGTGAGCACCTTGGTCTGGGCGGCCTTGCCCTCGCCGTCGTCATAGGCCTCCAGATGGAGGTTCACCAGCACCAGCTCATGGTCGCTGTTCTCCAGCGGGATGCGCGTCACCAGCAGGCAGCGCTTCAGATTCGCGGTGCTGACGGGCCATTGGAAGGGGATCGGCAGACCCACGCGCTCGGCGCTTCCAATCTCAGCGGTTGAGAGCGTGAACAGACCGCTGGAGACCTTGCCCAGCGGCGGCCACGGGAAGGGCACGAAGGGGCACTTGTAATTTCTGGTGTAGGCGTTGGGCAGCCCCAGGGCGTCCGAGAGGAAGGTGGTCTCCATGACGCCGTAGCTTCTTCTGGAGCCGGAGTCCACCTCCTGCAGGATGGTGAAGTCCGCGCCGACGGCGTTGATCTGGTCCAGGATGCCGGCGAGGTTTTTGTTCACCACGTCGCGGCTCTCAGGCCGGGTCTGCTCGCCGCCGTCCATGAAGAAGTCAGACTCCTTGCCCAGGGCGGCGTAGCCCACGTTCCAGCTGAGGACGGAGAGGCTGTCCCCCTCGGCCACGGTCAGATCGGCCTTGTCGGTGGAGGCGGTGAGCGCCGCCCCCTCGGTGTCGGGATTCAGCTGGGTGGCGGTGAGATAGGCGATGAACGCCGCAATCAGCAGCACCAGCAACAGCAGAATGATCAAAATCACACGAATTGCTTTTTTCATGTGCTATCGCTCCTTTTCTGTGGTGAGGATAGTATAGCACATTTCATACCGATGGGAAAGAGTGAAATCACCGATTCAGCAGATAAACTCCGAAATTCAGATACCCGGCGAACAGCAGCCAGACCAGGTAGGGGATCTGGAGCTTCGCGGCGGTGCGGTCAACGCGCTCCATCTTTGAGACCATCCACGCCACTATGGCCAGCAGCCCCAGCAGCCAGAAAAAGGCCGTCAATCTCAGCTGCAGATTGAAAAACAGCAGCGTCCAGAGAAAATTCATCCCCAGCTGCAAACACCAGAGCTCCAGCACCCTTCTTCTCTGGAATCCGCTGCCTTGCCGCCAGACGAGCCCCATGCTGATGCCCATCAGCAGATACAGAATCGTCCACACCACCGGAAACAACCACCCCGGCGGCGACAGCGGCGGCTGGTTCAGCGCGGCGAAGGCCTCCATTTCCCCTCTGGTCAAAAACCCCGCCAGAACGCCCACCGCCAGGGCCAGCGCGGAGAAGCCCAAATAGGGCCGGTACTTTTCCCACATCAAACATCACCTCGGTATATTTATTGCCATTGTGGCAAAGGATATTCCGGTTTTCCAGAAAAAATGCGGCAATCCTCCAAATTTCCCCCGAACGCTTGCATTCTCAACGGCTTTACGTTAAAATAATCTCGCTTTCTAAAAATGGAGAACCAGCATTTTTTGCAGGAGGAGATTCCCTTGAACTACGATATTCTGAAGAACTACGATCCGGAGCTGTACGCCTCCATGGAGCGTGAGCTGCAGCGTCAGCGGGACCACATTGAGCTGATCGCCTCGGAGAACTTCACCAGCCAGGCGGTCATGGAGGCCATGGGCAGCCATCTGACCAACAAGTACGCCGAGGGCTATCCCGGGGCGCGCTACTACGGCGGCTGCGACTATGTGGACGAGGTGGAGCGGATCGCCATTGACCGGGCCAAGAAGCTCTTCGGCGCGGAGTACGCCAACGTCCAGCCCCACTCCGGCGCCCAGGCGAACATCGCCGTCTACGCAGGCCTTCTGCAGCCGGGCGACAAGATCCTCGGCATGGATCTGGCCCACGGCGGCCATCTGACCCACGGCAGCAAGGCCAGCGTCTCCGGCAGATATTACGAGGCCCACTATTACGGTGTCAGCCCCGAGACCGAGATGATCGACTATGACGAGGTTCAGCGCATCGCCGAGGAGGTCAAGCCGAAGCTGATCATCGCCGGCGCCAGCGCCTATCCCAGATTCATCGATTTCAAACGCTTCCGGGAGATCGCGGACAGCGTGGGCGCCTATCTGATGGTGGACATGGCCCACATCGGCGGTCTGGTGGCCGGCGGCGCGCACCCCAGCCCGGTGCCCTATGCCGATGTGGTCACCACCACCACCCACAAGACCCTCCGGGGCCCCCGGGGCGCCATCATCCTCTGCAAGGAGGAGCTGGGCAAGAAGATCGACAGCGGCGTGTTTCCCCGCACCCAGGGCGGCCCGCTCATGCACATCATCGCCGCCAAGGCCGTCTGCCTGAAGGCCGCCTCCGAGCCGGAGTTCCAGGCCGACCAGATCCAGGTGGTGAAGAATGCCCAGGCCCTGGCCGAGACCATTCACGCCTGCGGTGTGCGTCTGGTCTCCGGCGGCACGGACAACCACCTGATGCTGCTGGACGTCTACAGCAAGGGCCGCACCGGCAAAGAGGTGCAGGAGCTGCTGGACAAGGCGAACATCACCGCCAACAAGAACGCCATCCCCTTCGATACCCTGCCGGTCAGCCAGACCAGCGGCGTCCGGCTGGGCACCCCGGCCTGCACCGCCCGCGGCATGAAGGAGGAGCAGATGCGCCGCATCGGCGCCTGCATCTGCCACCTGATCGACGGCGGCGAGGACGCTGTCCCGCTGGTGAAGCAGGAAGTCCTGAAAATCTGCGAGCAGTTTCCCCTGTACCCGGAGCTGTAAGTTCAAATCCAATATATTACGCGCTGCGGAATAGCTCCGTAGCGCGTTTTTTGTGTGGGAAATTGGAGTTTAGCGGTGCATTCAGATAGAACATCGCAGGGCGGGGACC
>CAMHPQ010000119.1 GCA_946187035.1 uncultured Clostridia bacterium
GGAGATGGCCAGGGCCGCGCCCTCGGTGGGATCGGTGCCCGCGCCCAGCTCGTCGAAAAGGATCAGGGAGCGGTCATCGCACTCGTTCAGGATGCGCACGATGTTGGTCATATGGGCCGAGAAGGTGGAGAGACTCTGCTCGATGCTCTGCTCGTCTCCGATGTCTGCCATGATCTCCTCGAACACCGGCAGACTGCTTCCGTCAGCCGCCGGAATGTGCAGGCCGCACTGGGCCATGACCGCCAGCAGGCCGATGGTTTTCAATGTGACCGTTTTGCCGCCGGTGTTGGGGCCGGTGATGACCAGGGTATCAAAGTCCGCGCCCAGCTCCACGTCGATGGGCACCACGGTGTCCTTGGAAATCAGCGGGTGGCGGGCTCTGCGCAGGAGAACGCCTTTCTCCGTCAGGGCAGGGGCCGTGCAGTCCATCCGATAGGCCAGCTTTGCCTTCGCGAAGATCAGATCCAGCTTCACCAGCAGGTCGAAGTTCGTGGAGACGTCCTCCCGGTGGGCGGCGCAGTCAGCGCTGAGCTCCGCGAGGATCCGCTCAATCTCGGTCTTCTCTTTGGCTCTGAGCTCCCGAAGCTCGTTGTTGGCCTTCACCGCCGCCATGGGCTCGATGAACAGCGTGGCGCCGGAGCCGGAGACGTCGTGAACCAGTCCGGGTACCGCGCCCTTGTGCTCTGCCTTCACGGGAACCACATAGCGCTCCGAGCGCATGGTGATGATGGGCTCCTGCAGAGCCTTGGCGTAGCTGGGCGAGGAGATGATCTTCTGCAGTGCGTCGTGAACTCTGGCGCTGGCAGCACGGATCAGACGGCGGATGGAGGCCAGCTCCGCGCTGGCGGCGTCCGCGATCTCATCTTCCCCGACAATGGAGCCAGTGATCTTCTCCTCCAGAAACTTGTTGGGCTGCAGGGCGTGGAACAGATAGTCGATGCAGGTCTTTTCCTTCCGATCTGCGCTGCCGTAGGCCCGCACCACTCTCGCCGCGGAGAGGACGCCGGCAATGTCCAGCAGCTCTCTGGTGTTCAGCACGCCGCCCATGTCCGCCCTCTGCAGAGAGGCCCGGACGTCCTTGACGCCAGAGAAGGAAGGGCTGCCGCTGACCACCATCAGCTGCGCGGCGGCAGAGGTCTCGTTTAAGCGGCGCTCCACCTCCATCCTGCTTCCGGAGGGACGCAGCATCCGGGCGGCGTCTCTGGCGGCACTGCTGGAGGCCTCAGCGGCCAGCAACTCCAGAACTGCGTCCAGTTCCAGCGTATGCAAAGATTTTAAGGTTTGTTCTTTCATTTCAAGTATTTCTCCCGAAGAGCAGCCTGCTTTTCTTCCCCGAAGTCCAGCCGCTCCGTCATAAAGGTTTTGACATCGCCGTAGCGCCGATCAATGGACGCCCAGGCGGTTCGCATGTAGCGCTCTCTGGCGGAATCAAACGCCCGAATGGCAAATTCCGTGGATGGGGCGTCGGAGTATTTCTTCGCCGTCTCCACCGTCTGATCCACCTCGGCCTTGCAGTAATGGTTGGTCAGGAGGTAGTCCTCCAAGATGGTCTCCCGATCTATACCCAATGCCGTGAGGATCAGCATGGTGCCGATGCCGACGCGATCTTTTCCGGCAGTGCAGTGGTAGAGCAGCGCGCCGTTCCCATGGTTCAGGACATGGTGCAGAAACACACGATAGTGGTCGAGGCTGTAATCCCCCTCCACAAGCGGAATGTATAGCTGCGTCATGCGGTTCTCCGCCTCGAAGCCCGCCGCAATGGCCGCGCGATAATAGGGCGGGATTTCCTCCGTTGCCTGCTCTCTTGTGATGCCGGTCATCTCCTCCAGAATCGGGCAGGAGATGTGCTCCACACCGGGAATGACAGCGTCCGGCATCTCCCGCTGTTCACGCTCTGTTCTGAAATCGATCACCATTTTCAGCGGGATCTGCTGCAAAACCGCACAGTCCGCCTCCGTGAGATGTTGAAGCATGCCGCTTCTCAGCAGCAGGCCCTTGCGAATCTCCCGTCCGTCCTGTGTGGTGAGGCCGCCCAGGTCTCTGGCGTTGGGCGCGCCTGTAAGATGCAAGCTTCTCATGCTTCCGCTCCGATCTGAAAGAGTCTCTTCCCGTTTTCCATGGTCAAAGCCGCCACTTCCTCTATGGTCAATCCGGTCTCCCGGGCAATGACCTCCGCGATGTAAGGCAGGTTGCGGGAATCATTGCGTTTGCCCCGGTTGGGCACCGGACTTAAATAAGGCGAATCCGTCTCCAGCAGCATCCGGTCATGGGGGCAAATGCGGATGACCTCCAGCGCTTTGACCGCATTTTTGTAGGTGATCGGCCCGTCAAAGCCCAGATACCAGCCGCGCTTTATAAGCTCCTTTGCCATCTCCGCGCTGCCGGAGAAGCAGTGAAACACGCCCCGCAGATTCGGATACTCCGACACGATGGAGAGGCAGTCGCCGTGGGCCTCCCGGTCATGGATGATCACCGGAAGATCCAGCTCCAATGCCAGCTCCAGCTGGGCGCGGAGCATGGCTTTCTGCAGCTCCACATGCTCCTTGTCCCAATAGTAGTCCAAACCGATCTCCCCGATGGCCACCACTTTGGGCTCCCCTGCCAATTGCCGCAGCTGGTCGATGGTTTGATCCGTCCAGGTTTCATATTCTTCCGGGTGGACGCCCACGGCTGCATAGACGTGGTCATACTGCTGCGCCAGAGCCACGGCGTTTTTGGATCGCTCCACCGTGTCCCCTGGATCTACCACCAGGGTGATACTGGCGTCATATACTGCCCTGAGCACTTCATCCCGATCCTCGCGGAATTTGGAGCTGTCATAATGGGCGTGGGTGTCGAAATACATCAGCCTTCCTCCTTCGTCAGCTCCAGAAAATCCGCCTCGCTGAGGATCGGAATCCCAAGCTCCGTGGCCTTCTGATACTTGGAGCCGGTGTTTTCCCCGGCCAGCAGATAGCTGGTCTTTTTGGAGACGGAGCCGGAGGTCTTGCCGCCAAATTTTTCGATGATGGCCGTGGCCTCGTTTCTCGTGAAGTGCTCCAGGGTTCCCGTGAGCACGAAGGTCTTTCCGGCAAAGCGGGTGTCCGTCACCTGCTCCTTGGACAGGAAGCTGACGCCCGCCTCCCGCAGCAGTTTGATTTGATGCTGAGACTGAGGAGAATCAAACCAGTCTCTCAGGAATGCAGCCGTGGTGGGGCCGATGTCCGGGATGGTCATGAGCTCCAGCTCCGTGGCGTCCATGAGCTCATCCAGAGAGGCAAAATGCTGGGCCAGCACCTTTCCGGCCTTGGCGCCCACCTGCCGAATGCCGAAGGCGCACAGCAGCTTGGCAAGGCCGTTTTCCTTGCTCTTTTCCAAAGCGGCCATGAGGTTTTCCGCGCTCTTGCGGCCCATGCGCTCCAGATTGGCCACGCTCTGGGGCTCCAGATAATAGAGCTCCGCGGGCGAGTTCACAAGTCCTGCCTTGATCAACGCCTCGCAGAGACTGACGCCCAGACCGTCGATGTCCATGGCGTCTCTGGAGGCAAAGTGGACGATGTTTCTCAGTCTCTGGGCCGGGCACTCCGCGCCGGTGCAGCGCAGGGCCACACCGTCCTCGTCCCGCTCCACAGGGGCGCCGCACTCCGGGCAGGTCATGGGCATGCGATAGGGCTCCGTTCCCTCCGGACGCTTGGCGCGATTCACCGAGAGCACCTCGGGGATGATCTCCCCCGCCTTCTGCACCAGAACGGTGTCCCCCAGACGGAGATCCAGCTTGTCGATGAAATCCTGATTGTGCAGCGTGGCGTTGGTCACGGTGGTACCGGCAAGCCGAACGGGATCGATGACCGCTTTCGGCGTCAGCACGCCGGTGCGGCCCACCTGCACCACGATCTGACGGACAACGCTTTCCTTCTTCTCAGGCGGATATTTATATGCCACCGCCCAGCGGGGGAATTTTGCCGTGCTGCCCAGGTCTCGTCTCTGGCCGAGGCTGTTGATTTTAATGACGGCGCCGTCGATGTCGAAGGGATACTCCTCTCTGTGCTCACCGATCCAGTCCACCCGCTCACAGCAGGCGTCCAGATCTGCGCAGGACTGGTACGGAACCGTCGGAAAACCGAGGCTTTTCAAGTAACCCAGGGACTCGGCATGGGTTTCAAAGGCCCGGTCACTGATCAATTGGAGATTGAAAATAATAATGTCAAGTCGCCGTTCAGCGGCAACCTTGGGATCCTGCTGCCGGATGGAGCCTGCAGCGGCGTTTCTGGGATTGGCCAGCAGCTGCTCGCCGCGAATCTCCCGCTCGGCGTTGATTTCCCGGAAGGTCTCCCCCGCCATATAGACTTCGCCCCGGACGATCAGCCGCGCGGGGGCGTTCTCCAGCTTCTGCGGAAGACTTCGGATGGTCCGGAGGTTCTCGGTCACGTCCTCGCCAACGGTTCCGTCGCCCCGGGTGGCCCCGCGAACAAAGACGCCGTTTTCATACTCCAGCGACATGCTGAGACCGTCGATTTTCGGCTCCACAACGTAGTCATGGCTCGCGGGAATACTCTCGTCCATCCGCTGGCCGAAGGCGCGAAGCTCGTCGATGGAAAACACGTCCTGGAGACTCTCCAGCGGCACTTCATGCTGCACGGACGCAAAGGTGTTCAGCGCATAGCCGCCCACATGCTGCGTGGGAGAATTCGGATCAAAGAATTCCGGATGGGCCGCCTCCAGCTCCTCCAGTCTGCGGAGCATGGCGTCATATTCAAAATCTGAAATTTCCGGCGCATCCTGGACATAATATAGCTGGTTGTGACGCTCCAGTTCTGTGCGCAAAGATTGAATTTCCTGTTGCGGATTCATAGATAGTACCCCCGTAAGGTGATGATAATCGGACATTTCGTAAAATCTGTGTATGGTAAACACGTGTAACATCATGTATAATAAAAACAAGAAATCTTGCATAGCGTATTGATGCTATCTATTTTACCAGCAACCCGAAAAAACGTCAACGTGTACCTTAATCCCGAAAAAGAACATGAATAACATATTTTGTATTCTGACCCCAAAAAATATCACTTTTTTTGCAAAGATTTGCAAGATTTCCTGTCAACACTTCGCAAACGGAAGCAAAAAAGAACCAACCTAGTATATAATGCATGTAATTGAGTCGATTTAAAGAGTCGATTTTAAACCGGCGAAAAGGAGACGAAGCGCTATGAAACCGAGACTCCAGCCTTATGGGGACAAAAACATCAGCGGCGCAACCATCGAACGCCTGCGCAAGGAGCGTGGCATGAGGCAGTTTGAACTGGTTCATCAGATGCAGCTTCGCGGCGTTGACATCAACCCCAGCAGCTTGTCAAAGCTGGAGGGTCAGGTCCGGATCGCAAGCGATCGGGAGCTGTACACCATCGCGCAAATTTTCGGTGTCAGCATGGAAGATCTGATCAATGAAGCTGAGAGAGACACAAAGACCAAACGCAATTCTAAATAAACCACGTTCCGATTACAGATAAGCCTTTCGAGATCTTCGAAAGGCTTATTTGTATGGAATGCAAAAAAATGACTGCCTCAAATGAGACAGTCATTTTTATAAATTTGAGAATTACTCGTTGACAGCGATGACAACACCGGAGCCGACGGTACGGCCGCCCTCACGGATAGCGAAGCGGAGGCCGTTCTCGATGGCGATGGGGGTGATCAGCTCGACGT
>CAMHPQ010000120.1 GCA_946187035.1 uncultured Clostridia bacterium
GAAGGTGGCACGGCGGAAAATAGCCGTGACGGATGAGGTGGAAACCTTGCACTGCAGAGATCGTTTTGCCACCTCATCAGTCTCGCTTCGCTCGCCAGCTTCAGCTAACGCATGGCTTGCGCACACCCTGAGAGGGGAAGCCTTAAAACGAAGAATCTAACTGCTCGATAAACTGGAATTTGAGCGCATGTAAGCGACGCGTTCAAAGCCCCAACATAATTTACGTAATATATAATTATGTTAATACCTATTTGTAGGGGACGGCGGCCTCGACGTCCCGGGTTCAAATCGATCACGGCGGGCTGTCGGGGGCGCCAGCCCCTACAGATTGTGGTAAACTGCTCATCGAGCTTCGATTTCCCACCACATGTGCCGCCTCGGCTGTGCCTCACAGACGGCCTATAAAAATCGACACAGCGTCCTCTTTCTGTCTGCGGGGGAGGGGAGGGAGGAGGCTGTCTCGGATCCAAAAACCATACGAAAAGAGCGCACCACGGCTGGTGCGCTCTCTTCATTTTGTTGGCTTTGATTACGGCAGCAGATCGAGAATCCAGCTTAGAACGCCGTCGGCGTCATGCTCGCCGGCCAGACCCAGAATCCAAAGCGCTGCTTTCAGTCCATAGTTTACCATTTTAAAATCCCCCTTGGTAAAATTCAGAGAACTGTTTTGCGTGTCTCCCTGTATCGCACGATTCCCCCTGCAGGTAAGAAGCAAAGCTGGTATTTTCTGCCTTGCAAGTTTATTATAACACTGTTTGATAACCAACTTCAAGTGGTAAAACCGACAAAAAGAAAGGTTTGGATGTATTTTAGTAACAAAGTCTAAAATAATTGCAATGTGTTTGTTAAAAGTTGCTAACTTATAATCCGAGATTTCGGTTACCCCTTTTACATAACAAAAAGATTACAAAAAGTTGCAAAAATAAGACAAATATTTTTTGGGCAATTTGTCAGGTTCCGGAAATGCCAACGAGGTTTTTTCCGGTTCGGCTTGTATTTTGATCCGGTTGTTGTTATAATCATTCTGTATCTCTGTTTACGGGAAAACACAAGGAATTGGAGACTTCTATGGATACCATTCGCACCATCTGGGACGGGCTGGACTGGTCGGTGCTCACCGATATGCTCCTGTACATCCTCCCGGCGCTGATCTGCATCACCCTTCACGAGCTGGCCCACGGTCTCGTGGCCTTCCGGCTGGGGGACACCACCGCCAAAGACGCCGGGCGCCTCAGCTTAAATCCGATCCGCCACATGGACTGGATGGGACTTTTGATGATGGTGGTGTTCCACTTCGGCTGGGCAAAGCCGGTGCCGGTGAACATGTACCGATTCAAAAACCCAAAACGCGGCATGGCCATCACGGCGCTGGCGGGGCCCATGATGAACCTGCTGATCACGGTGGTGTGCCTGTTTCTCTACGGGCTGCTTTACAACAGCCTGGACCACGCCGGCTTCCTGCTGCGGACCATCGCCGCCACCGCCTATCTGAGCATCTCCCTTGCCATTTTTAATTTGATCCCTATCAGCCCACTGGACGGCTCGAAGGTGCTGTTCTCCCTGCTGCCGGACCGGCAGTACGCCGCGCTGATGCATTACGAGCGCTACGGCATGCTGCTGATGCTGGCGCTGGTGGCCACTGGCGTCCTGGGCAGACCCCTCAGCGCTGCCTGCAGCTGGGTCTTTGACAAACTGTTTATCATTGCGAATTGGAGTTATGGCCTTGTCACCTGAAAATCTGAACAAGAACGCCGATCCGACCTTTTTCCTGGAGGGGATCGTGCATGATAAGAGCGAAATGGTGGATTTCGAGGGCCCCCTGAGCCTGATCCTCCTGCTGCTCCATAAGAATAAAATCGAGATCCGGGACATCCAGGTCTCCGAGATCCTGGACCAGTATCTGGCGCACCTCGCAGAGATGGAGCGGCTGGATCTGGAGATCGCCAGCGAGTTTGTCCAGATGGCCAGCTACCTGCTGTACATCAAAACGAGGATGCTGCTCACCGAGGAAAAGGAGATCACCGAGCTGGAGCAGCTCATCGCCTCCCTGGAGCAACTGAAGGCCAAGGACACCCTGACGGCCCTCAAGAGCGTCACGCCCCTGCTGGACGAGGCCTCCAGAAAGGGCTTCCAGTACATCTCCAGACCGCCGGAGCCGCTGCCGAGGAAGGCGGGGGAGTACCGCTACCGGATCGAGGAGGCGGATCTGCTCCACGCGCTGCTGACGGTCTTCACCCGCAGCGGCCAGACCGTGGAGGCCCCCACCTTCACCGCCCCGAAGCGGATCATCTACAGCGTCCGCACCAAGAGCCGGGATCTGATCGATCTGCTCAGAAGCCACGGCGACATGAGCCTGAAGGAGCTCTACGCCCGCTGCGAGAGCCGGAGCGAGCTGGTGGCCACCTTCATTTCCGTGCTGGAGCTGTGCAGCATGGGCAGCCTGATGCTGTCGGAGCAGGACGGCAGCTACGTGGCCAGCTACACCGGCAGCGAACAGCAGACCGAAGGAATTCTGGATTCCATCGCGGAATCTGTTGGAGAGTAAACCCACATGGAAGAAATCAAAACCACGAACGAAATGAACAGCGACGAGCTGATCAGCGCTATTGAGGCGATTCTGTTCGCCGCCGGTGAGCCCATCGCCGCCGCCAGAGTGGGCCAGGTGCTGGGGGTGGATACCGAGACCATCCACCGCTGCGCCAAGGAGCTGCAATCGGCCTATGAGGAGAGCGGCAGCGGCATCCGTCTGGTGCGGATGAACGACAGTCTGCAGCTGTGCTCCGCGCCGGAGTTTTCCACCTACGTCCTGAGAGCCCTGGAGCAGCGCAAGCCGCCGCAGCTCTCCCCCTCCGCTCTGGAGGCATTGGCAGTGGTGGCCTACTTCCAGCCGGTGACCCGCGCCTACATCGACCAGGTCCGCGGCGTGGACAGCTCCTACACCGTCTCCAGCCTTCTGGAACGCGGGCTCATCGAGGCCTGCGGCAGACTGGAGGCGCCGGGCCGTCCCACCCTCTATCAGACCAGCAAGCTGTTTTTGCGCACCATGGGCGTCACCAGTCTGGAGGAGCTGCCGGTGCTGCCGGATCTGGCCTCCAACGAGGGGGCGGAGAAGCTGCAGGCCGCCATCGAGGAGCTGCAGAACCGGGGCCAGCAGACCGAGATCGCCGAAGTCACCGAAACTGCGGAAACCGAAACCGCCGAAGCTGCACCCGCCGAGGAGTGAGGTCATTTGTCTGTTGGACTCTGGATTCTCCTGATCCTGCTGCTTCTGCTCATGGGGCTGATGCTTTTGCCCGTGGGGGTGGACGCGGAATATAACCCGGAAGGGTTTTTCCTCCGGATCAAGGCGGGGCCCATGCGCATCACGCTCCTGCCGAAGAAGCCGAAGAAGGAGAAGAAACCCAAAAAGCCGAAAACCGAAAAGCCAAAAAAGGAAAAAAAGCCGAAGAAAGAGAAGAAAAAGCCCAAGATCACGCTGGATCTGGTCTTTACGCTGGTGCGTCTGGCGCTGGAGGCAGTTTCCACGTTCCGAAAGAAGCTGAAGGTGGAGCTCTTCCGGCTCTGGCTCCTGGTGGCCACGAAAGACCCCTATCAGACCGCCACCCTCTACGGCTACATCAGCGCGGCGCTGGAGGGGCTCTATCCCTTCGCGGCAAGAGCTCTGGACATCCGGGAGCGGGACGTGCGGGTGAACGCGGACTTCACCGAGGAGACCATGGGCGTCGAAGGCCGGCTCATCCTCACCATCCGCATCGGGCAGGTGGCGGGCATCGGTCTGGTATTCGTCTGGATGCTTTTCGTATGGTATTTGAAACAAAGAACTGGACATAAACAGGCTGCGTGAGCGGCTGGAAAGGACGGAAAACCATGGATCAAAACGAACTCACCGTCGTCATGAGCGCGACCATGAACAAGATCAAAGAGCTGGTGGACACCAACACCGTGGTGGGCAAGGCCATCCAGACCGACGACGGCATCACCCTCATTCCGCTGTCCCGGGTCAGCTTCGGCTTCGCCAGCGGCGGCTCGGAGTTCCCCACCAGAGAGAAAAAGGGCATCGGGGCCGGCTCCGGCGCGGGCGTCAAGGTGGAGCCCATCGGCTTTCTCGTCATCAAGGACGGCAACGTGCGCATGATGAACATCGCCCCCACCAACAACACCGTGGACCGCATCATCGACATGGCCCCCAGCGTCATGGACCGGGTGGATCAGTTTATTGACAAGCGGAAGAATTCATAAGCGTGCAAATGGTTTTGTGCTGATTTCAATTGTGGCTGTAGGGGAGGGGCTTGCCCCTCCCGCAGATTCAGCGCATTTGTACAAACGGGAGGGGCAAGCCCCTCCCCTACGGATTCTCTTTTACAGCCCGATAAACTAAAATTTGAATTTGTCGAAGACACGTTAAGCTCCACACGCGAGCGAACATAATCGGACCTGCATCCGGTCATACTAAGCACTGCCGAAAGGGTGGTGCTTTTTATGAAGAGATGGCTTTGTACATGGATGATCTGCGGTTTGCTGACGGGCTCGGTCTCGGCGGTTTCGGAGGCGCCGGAGACCTCCGCAGGAGCGGCTGCGCTGCTCCACGCGGACACCGGAACGCTGCTGTATTCCGAGAACGCCGACACCCCCATGGGCATCGCCAGCACCACGAAAATCATGACCGCCCTGGTGGTCATCGAGCACTGCGGCCTCGACGAACCCGTGGAGATTCTGCCGGAGGACACCGACGTGGAGGGCTCCAGCATGTATCTGGAGGCGGGGGAGACCTACACCGTCCGGGAACTGCTCTACGGTCTCATGCTGGCCTCCGGCAACGACGCGGCGCTGGCGCTGGCTCGGTACTGCGGCGGCTCCGTGGAGGGCTTCGTGGCGATGATGAACCAGAAGGCCGCCGATTTGGGACTGACGCAGACCCATTTCTGCAACCCCCACGGCCTGGACGCCGAGGGCCATGTCTCCACGGCGAAAGAACTGGGACTCCTGGCCTGCCGCGCCATGGAGAACGAGACCTTCCGGGAAATCGTCTCCATGAATGACATAACGATCAATAATTTAACTTATGTAAACCACAACAAGCTTTTGCGCAACTACGATGGCTGCATCGGGGTCAAGACTGGCTACACCGAGGCCTGCGGCAGAATTCTGGTCTCCTGCGCGGAGCGGGAGGGCACCCGGTTCGTCTGCGTGACCCTCAGCGATCCGGACGACTGGGCCGACCACGCCGCGCTGCTGGACTGGGCCTTTGAGAACTGGCAATACCGGGAGATCACGGCCTCCTACCAGCTCTCGGTGCTCTCGGGCAGGCTGCCCGCCTGCACCGCCGAGGCGGAACCGGCGCGGTTGCTTTTGCGGACGGACGAGCAGCCGACATTGCGGGCGGAGCTGCCCAGATTCGTGTTCGCCCCGCTGGTTTCCGGAGAGGTGATCGGGACGCTCACCGCCGTCTCAGAAGCCGGGCTGGAGGTGCAGACGCCCCTGGTCTGCAAGGAGGAAATCCCCGCCGACGCGGAGCTGTGCCTCACGCCCCTGGAGCGGCTGCAGCGCTTCTGGCGCCTGGCCGGCCATGGGATGTTTGCGTATAATTGGAAATAAGGATATAAATTGGGAGTATGTAGGGCGGGGACCTGTGC
>CAMHPQ010000121.1 GCA_946187035.1 uncultured Clostridia bacterium
CGGGGCACAGGTCCCCGCCCTACAAGGAGCGAGCGATAAACTCCAATTTGCACTCCCCTGCATTTTGTGCTACATTAGAGCAGAATTCCACTGGAAGGAGACTCGCTATGAAGGCCGGACGGAACAAGACGCTGGACACCGCGCTGGAGGATGGCGCCGAATATCTGGAGCGCTGCATCTCCCTCGAGGGCAAGGCCAGCGTGGCCGACGTCACCGACAAAACCATCCTGGGCGACGCCTTTGACGTGCTGCCGCTGCTGCCGGAGCAGAGCGTGGATCTGCTGATCGCGGACCCGCCCTACAACCGGACGAAATACTACAACGGCCGCCTGTTCTCCAAGACGGACGCGGAGGCCTACGCAGAGTTTACGAGACGCTGGCTCTCGCTTGCGCTCCCCGCTTTAAAACCCGACGCGTCGGTCTACGTCTGCTGCGACTGGGAGAGCAGTCTCGTCATCGGCGGCGTGCTGCAGGAGTTTTTCACCGTCCGCAACCGGATCACCTGGCAGCGGGAAAAGGGCCGCGGCGCCAAAGCCAACTGGAAAAACAGCATGGAGGACATCTGGTTCGCCACGGTCAGCGACGACTACGTGTTCCATCTGGACGCCGTGCGGCAGCGGAGACGGGTCATCGCCCCCTACCGCGTGGACGGCGCGCCCAAGGACTGGCAGGAGACCAGCGAGGGCAGCTTCCGGGACACCTGCCCCTCCAACTTCTGGGACGACATCACCGTGCCCTTCTGGAGCATGCAGGAGAACACCGCCCACCCCACCCAGAAGCCGGAAAAGCTGCTGGCGAAGCTGCTGCTGGCAAGCTCCGATCCGGGCGATCTGGTGCTGGATCCCTTTCTGGGCTCCGGCTCCACCAGCGTCACGGCCAAGAAGCTGGGGCGGCACTATGTGGGCGTCGAGCGGGAGGCGCAGTACTGTCTCTGGGCCGAGCAGCGGCTGGAGATGGCAGAGCAGGATCAGACCATTCAGGGCTACGCCGACGGGGTCTTCTGGGAGCGGAACTCCAGGCCAACGAAGGAGAAGAAGGAGAAGAAATAACATGTACGACGAACTGACACAGGTGGATATTGATAAGATGAAGGCCGAGCTGGACGAGCGGGTGCACAAGCTGCGCCCCAAGCTCATCGAGCAGGTGCAGATCGCCCGGGGCTTCGGGGATCTCAGCGAAAACTTTGAGTACAAGGCCGCCAAGCAGGAGAAAAACCGCAACGACAGCCGCATCCGGTATCTGGAGCGGATGATCAAGACCGCCAAGGTCATCACCGCCAAGGAGGGCGAAGGCGCGGCGCTGTTCGACACCGTGACCCTCTGGGTGGAGGAGGATCAGGAGGAGCAGGTGATCACCCTGGTCACGACCCTCCGGCAGGATCCGCTGCGGGACAGGATCAGCAAGGAGTCGCCTCTGGGCAAGGCCATTCTCGGCAAAAAGGTGGGCGACCGGGCCCACGTGCAGGTGAACGACCATTACGGCTACGACGTGGAGATCCGGAAGATCGAAAAGGGCCGGGACGACGAGAGCCTGCCCATCGGGAGCTATTGAAAGAGAGTGGAGTTTGGAGTGTGGAGTGTGGAGTTTAAAAGAAGATTCCGCATTTCAGCGGATAATTGGAGTTTATCGCTCGCTCCTTGTAGGGCGGGGACCTGTGCCCCCCCGCCCTACATACGATTCAAAAGCATTCCCCCCTGCCGGTGTTTCGGCAAGGGGGATTTCTTTTTATGCGGCAACCAGATTGTTGACCCAGCGGCGGCTTTTCACCAGCAGGTAGCCCACCACGCATTTGATGAACTCCAGACACTGCACCAGAATGTACATGGTGAGGATCGGCATGGCGGTGTATCGAGAGAGAATGAAGGCCGTGGGCACGCAGACGCCCCAGACGAAGGCGCTGTCGAACAGGAAGGTGATCAGGGTCTTGCCGCCGGAGCGGAGGGTGAAATAGCTGGCGTTGGTGAAGGCGTTGAAGGGCATCATGGCCGCGCAGACCAAAAGGAACTCCGACGCCAGACGCTTCACCGCGTCGGTGGTATTGTAAAGCTCCGGCACCAGCGGCGCGATCACCGCCATGACCGCCCCCACGGCGGTACACAGCAGCACCGAGAAGGTGATGAGCCAGCGATCCTCCCGGATGGCCTGCTCGGTCTTGCCGGCCCCCAGCAGCTGGCCGATCATGATGGACACCGTGGTGCCCATGGAGAAGAAGGCGCAGAAAAACAGGTTCGAGATGGTAGAGGAGATGTTCAGCGCGGAGATGACCTCCAGCCCTCTCAGGGAATAGCACTGGTTCAGGGTGGTCATGCCCATGGACCACAGCAGCTCGTTCACCAGCAGCGGGAAGCCCATCTTCACGATCCGCTTCACCAGGTCTCCCGGAACCTTGAAGGACCGGTAGACCCCCACGATGAAGGGGCACTTCTCCTTGTGCCGGTGGGTCCAGATGACCACGATGGCGCACTCGGTGACGCGGGCCAGCACCGTGGCGATGGCGGCGCCCTGCACGCCCAGCACCGGCGCGCCCAGCTTGCCGAAGATCAGGATGTAGTTGAACACCAGATTCACGCCCACGGCGATGAGCCCCGCCGTCATGGGCACCACGGTCTCCCCGGTCTCTCTCAGGGTGCTGGCGTAGACCTGCACCACCACGAAGGGCAGCATCTGCAGCAAAATCACATGCAGGTACTGCTGGCCGTAATGGAGGGTGGCGTCCAGGTCCAGGCCCGCCTCGCCCTCGTGGAGGAACAGCTGGATCAGCGGCGTGCCCTTGACGAGAAAGATCAGCGTGAAGATCACCGCCGAGGCGATGCCCACCCACCACTTGACGCGGAAGGTGTGGGCCACGCCGTCGTGATCCTCGCTGCCGTAATACTGGGCGGTGAAGATGCCGGGCCCCGCCATGCCGCCGAAGATGCACAGGGCAAAGACAAAGACCAGCTGGTTTACGATGGCGACGCCGCTCATGGGCTCGGTGCCGATCTGCCCCACCATCAGGTTATCCAGAAGGCTCACGAAGTTGGTGATCACCTGCTGGATCAAAACCGGGATCATCACCGCGAAAACCCGGCGGTAAAAGGGCTTGTCGCCGAAGAATTTATGCTGCTTCATGGGAGAATGCTCCGTTCGTTTTCCGAAATGTGTATGGTATTCTATCACAGCGGACCGCCCCTGTCCAGCCAAAATCCGAGCGGTTGACGCACTGTGGATTTGGTAATATAATACAAGAGACTTTTTTCCAATAGGAGCGATCAACATGAGCAAACATCATCTTGACACCATCTGCGTCCAGGGCGGCTACACCCCCGGCAACGGCGAGCCCCGGCAGATGCCCATCATCCAGTCCACCACCTTCAAATACGCCACCAGCGAGGACATGGGCAAGCTCTTCGACCTGGAGGCCAGCGGCTATTTTTACAGCAGACTCCAGAACCCCACCTGCGACATGGTGGCAAAGAAGATCTGCCAGCTGGAGGGCGGCACCGCGGCCATGCTGACCAGCTCCGGCCAGGCGGCCAACTTCTTCGCCCTGTTCAACATCTGCAGCTGCGGCGACCACATCGTGGCCTCCAGCAGCATCTACGGCGGCACCTTCAACCTGATCCTCACCACCATGAAGAAGATGGGCGTGGAGGCCACCTTCGTCTCCCCCGACTGCACCGAGGCGGAGCTGAACGCCGCCTTCAAAGAGAACACCAAAGCCGTCTTCGGCGAGACCATCGCAAACCCCGCCCTCACCGTGCTGGACATCGAGCGCTTCGCCAAGTGCGCCCACGCCCACGGGGTGCCGCTGATTGTGGACAACACCTTCGCCACGCCGGTAAACTGCCGTCCCTTCCAGTGGGGCGCCGACATCGTGACCCACTCCACCACCAAGTACATCGACGGCCACGGCGTCACCGTCGGCGGCGCCATCGTGGACAGCGGCAACTTCGACTGGATGGCCCATGCTGAAAAATTCCCCGGTCTCTGCACCCCCGACGAGAGCTACCACGGCATCGTCTACGCAGAGAAGTTCGGCAAGGAGGGCGCTTTCATCACCAAGTGCACCAGCCAGCTCATGCGGGATCTGGGCAGCACCCAGAGCGCTCAGAACGCCTTTTATCTGAACCTCGGTCTGGAGAGCCTCCACGTCCGCATGGCCCGCCACTGTGAAAACGGCCAGGCCGTGGCGGAGTTCCTCCACGATCACCCGAAGGTTCAGAAGGTCAGCTACTGCGGTCTGCCCGACGATCCCTATTACGAGAGAGCCCGGAAGTATCTGCCCCACGGCTCCTGCGGCGTGGTGAGCTTTGAGCTCAAGGGCGGTCGCAAGGCGGCCGAGGCCTTCATGAAGCAGCTGAAGCTGGCCGCCATCGAGACCCACGTGGCCGACGCCCGCACCTGCTGCCTGAATCCCGCCACCTCCACCCACCGGCAGATGACCGACGAGCAGCTTGTGGCCGCCGGCGTCCCGGCAGGTCTGGTGCGGATCTCCTGCGGTCTGGAGAACAAAGCGGATCTGATCGCCGATCTCAAGCAGGCGCTGGAAGCCATCGAGTAAACATTATGTAAACTTCTCTCCCGTCTGTCTCTTTCCCCCTTGCATTTTCAAAAGAATCATGTATAATGAGCTTTGGTCATTCATTAAAAATAAGGAGGATTCTTTCCCATGACCTATGAAATGGATATCGCCGGATTGAAACGCGAGCTGCCTCTGTGCAAGGTCAACGACGACCTGTACATCGGCGCGTTCGTCATGTTCGGCGATGTGGAGCTGACCGTGCACTGCGCGGCGGAGCTCCTGAAGCTGGCACCCGAATATGACTATCTCATCGCACCCGAAGCGAAGTCCATTCCCCTGCTGTACGAAATGGCACGGCAGAGCGGCGCGGAGAAGTACTTCCTCGCCCGGAAGCAGGCCAAGGCCTATATGCAGGGCATTTTCAGCGTGAACGTCCAGAGCATCACCACCATGGGCATGCAGACCCTGGTGCTGGACATGGAGGACGCCAAGATGCTCAAGGGCAAGCGCGTCATCATCGTGGACGACGTGATCTCCACCGGTGAGAGCCTCCACGCCATGGAGGAGCTCTGCGCCAAGGCCGAGTGCGAGGTCGTCGGCAAGATGTGCGTCCTGGCCGAGGGCAAGGCCGCCGAGCGGGACGACATCATCTTCCTGGAGAAGCTCCCGGTGTTCAACCCCGACGGAACCGTCAAGGGCTGAGAAACCACATAAGAAATACACGCTGCGGTGAAAACTGCGGCGTGTTTTTTTGAGAAATTGGGAGTTTGTATGGAAGATGGATAGAATCCGTAGGGGCTGGCGTCCTCGACGTCCCGTGCAGGATGCAGAAGTCAGATATGTTGATTTCAGGCGAATCCGTACCTGTTCCCTATTCGCCTAACGCTCTGCTTGATTCAACCAATACCGCCGGGACGTCGAGGACGCCGTCCCCTACAAAACAGGATCCCACTGCACAGCAAATTGGAGTTTATCGCTCGCTCCTTGTAGGGCGGGGACCTGTGCCCCGCCGTTGATCCGGCAGTACATTCGATGCGGCG
>CAMHPQ010000122.1 GCA_946187035.1 uncultured Clostridia bacterium
CTCCCGGAGGGAGAGCCAAGGGGAATGGCATTCTATTCTACTCCCCGATAAACTAGAATTTGCACGTTCTTCATCCCATGAAAAAAACGCCGCCCGGAGGCGGCGTTTGGTTTTGAAATCTCACTGGAGGTACTGTTTGTCGTAATTATTCTGGATGCAGGAGATGAACTTGGTGATGACGGTGTTGTAGGGGGTCGGGATGCCGAGGCGTTCCCCGTAGCGGGCGATGGCGCCGTTGAGGACGCTGACCTCGGTCTGTCTTTTGTGCAGCACCGCGTCCTGGGCCATGGAGGGATAATAGTTGCCGAGGCCCGCCAGGATGTTGGGCTCCTCCGCCTCCATCAGCGGGCGCAGATCCCCGATGCCCATGGCCTCCGCCACGGCGCAGCCCTCGGCCCAGACGTTCCGGACGATGTCCATGCCGTAGGGATCGGCAAAGACCTCACCCACGCGCATGCGCATCAGGGCGCTGACGCCGTTATAGCCCGCATTGGCGATGACCTTGCGCCAGACGTAAATGCGCACGTCCTCGTCGAAGCTGGCGTTGCAGCCGCCGGCCTTGAAGCAGTCCTCCAGGGCCTTGCCGGCCTTGTCGGTGATGGGGTTGTTCACCACGGCGCCGAAGTGCATCTGGATGCCCTGCTCCGGCTTGGAGACGCAGACGCCGGGGCCCCGCAGCTCCGTGCCGATGAGGCCGCTGCCGTACATGATGCGCTCCTTTTCCACATACTGGGCCAGCACCTCGTCGTTGCCGAGACCGTTCTGGAGGCTCACCACCACGGTGTCCGGGCCGATGGCGGGCATGGTGTCGTTCATGACGTCCACGGTCTGGGTGGCCTTCACCATCAGGATCACCATGTCCATGACGCCGATGTCTCTGGCGGTGGGGGCGGTGTGGAAGCCGGTGAGGGTCTCCTCGCCGTCGGGGGTGATGAACACGAGACCGTCTTCGGCGATCTTGTCCATGTGGGCCTTGTATTTGTCGATGAGCCAGAGCTCCGCGCCGCCCTTTCTCAGATAGGCGGCAAAGACGCTGCCGGCCGCGCCGGAACCGATCATTGCGATTTTCATAGATGTATCTCCTTGGTGATTGCAAATTCTAGTTTATCGGGGCGTTTGAAATGATCTACCGTAGGGCGGGGACCTGTGCCCCGCCGTTGATCCGGCAGTACATTCGATGCGGCGGGGCACAGGTCCCCGCCCTACAAGGAACGAGCGTTAAACTCCAATTTTCCTACAAAACTTCAGAAACCCCGCCGACCGGAATCGGCGGGGTTTTTCAAAAATTGCTTACTTGTTGTAGAACAGGTAGTCGCCCAGGTACTGGTTCTCGTAGTTGTCCTGGATGCAGCGGACAATCTGGGTGAGAACGGTGCAGCAGGGCGTGGGGATGCCCAGCTCCTCGCCGTACTCGGCGATCTTGCCGTTGAGCACGTCGATCTCGGTCTGGCGCTTGTTGAACAGCGCGTCCTGGCACATGGAGGGATAGTAGTCAGCGATGTTGGTGACGATATCCTGGTGGTCGTGAGCGATGAACTCATCGGCGTCCATCGGCACACCCTTGGCGGTGGCGACGGCGCAGGTCTCACGGATGACGCCGTGGAACAGCCACTGGCCGAAGGGGTTGGCCTCGACCTGGCCGATCTTCAGACGCAGAACGGCGCAGACGGTGTTGACGGTGGCGTTGACGCAGACCTTCTTCCAGATGAACTTGTAGATGTTGTTGTCGGTGCCGGGCTCGCCGTCGCGCCAGTAGGCGTCGCAGCCGCCGTCGCGGTAGCACTTGAGCATCTCGGCGCAGACAGCGTCGTTGAGCTCGCTACGGACAGCGCCGCCGAAGTTCATCTGCACGCCGCCGGCGGGGGTGGAGATGCAGTGGCCGGGCTCGGGCAGTCTGGTGCCCAGGACGCCGGAACCGATGACGCAGCGCTCTTTCGGGAAGACCTTGAACAGGTTGTCGTCGTTGCCCAGACCGTTGATCAGGGAGCAGGCGACGGTGTTGTCACCGACCACAGGCAGAGAGTCCTGGATGGCCTGGGGCAGCTGGGTGGCCTTGGTCATGTAGATGATGCAGTCCACCTTGCCCTCGGCCTCGGCGGCAGCCTCAGCGCTGGTGTAGGTGCGGAAACCGGTGAGCTGGTAATCATAGTCGTGGTATTCGCCATTCTCTTCCTGGTGAATGGTGAAGTGCATGCCTTCCTCGGCAACCTTCTTCATATGGGCCTCGTAGCGGTCAATGAGGATGATGTCCGCGCCGCCCTTGCGCAGGTAGGAGGCGAACACGCTGCCGGCAGCGCCGGAGCCATACATTGCGAATTTCATGATGAATCTACTCCTTTGTTATCAATTTGGGCCTTCCAGCCCATTATTAACGGATTATCTGACCGTGTTGGTCAGCTCGCCGATGCCCTCGATCACGCAGGACACCGTGTCGCCGGGGTGCATCCACTTCGGCGGGTTGAAGCCCATGCCCACACCCGCGGGGGTGCCCATGGAGATGATGGTGCCGGGCTGCAGGGTCATGCCCTGGCTCAGCTCGCTGATGCAGTGCTGGACGTTGAAGATCAGCAGGTCGATGGTGCTGTTCTGCCGCAGCTCCCCGTTGACGAAGCTCTGGATCTTCGCCTTGCTGTGGATGTCGAACTCGTCCGGCGTGACGATCCAGGGGCCGATGGGGGTGAAGCCGTCCAGACTTTTGCCGAAATACCACTGGCTGTGGACGGTCTGGATGGTTCTGGCGCTGACGTCATTTAAAATCGTATAGCCGAAGACGTAGTCCAGAGCCGCTTCCTCGGAGACCTTGTAGGCCGGCTTCCCGATGACCACCGCCAGCTCCGCCTCGTAGTCCAGATCGGGGACGATGTCGCTGTGGCTGTCGATCTCGCCGCCGGGGGCCACGGCCTCGTTGACTCTCTTGGAGAAATAGATGGCCGCCTTGGGCACGTTGTCGCTCTTGCCGGTGACGGAGTCGGACTCCGCCGCGTGGTCATAGTAGTTGATGCCGAGGCAGATCACGTCCTGGGCAGGATGCGGGATCGGAGCGAGCAGCTCCACCTCAGACAGCGGCAGCACCTGGTCGCCGGGGGTAATATCCATGCATCCGTATAGTGCATGCATATCCACGCAGCCGGGGATCGGCGCGACGGTTTTCGCCTCGGAATCCACGACGCCGACGCAGATTTTTCCCTGGAATCGGATGGTTGCAAGCTTCATATTCGATCCCTCCGAAAACATAAGCATTTTCAAGATAATATACATTTCTTGCTATATCATCCAGATAATTGTGTTTTCTGTTGACCCAATCCGTATCTTAGCACGATTTTCTCGGTCTGACAAGCACTTTTTCCCGGTTCTGCGGCAGAAAGGCAATTGATGCCTTTTTTACATTAAATGGAATCGTATTTTTATACAAATTTTCCACGACATTCTGTCAATTTTGCCGAATTTCAAAAAAAATGTTTCATATGGCAGCAGTTAGAGTTGACTTTTTCTTCCCAGTGATTTATAAATGTATCATCGTAAAGTGTTAACATATTGTTCATATTTTAACACTTCCAAATCACCATCCGTCTGCGGTACAAAAGGAGAGCGCTTCCGCCGGCGGAAAACTATGAGAGAGGAATTTGCAAATGAACAAAAAACTGACCAGTTCTTTGGCAGTCGCCTTCACGGTTGCATCCGTGTGGTTCGGCACCCACGTGGGCGGCGGCTTCGCCTCCGGTAACCAGGTCATTGGTTACTTTGCGCAGTTCGGCAGCCTGGGCTCCCTGCTGTTCCCGCTGATTTCCATGGGCCTGCTGGCCATCGTCATGGCCATCATTCTGAAGTTCGCCCGTCTGAACGGCTTCGACAACTACAAGGACACCTTCGCTGCCCTGTATCCCAACCCGAAGATGGAGTTCCTGTTCGAGATCTTCTACATCGTCATCATTCTGGCCGCTGTCGCCGCCGCCGTCGCCGGCGCCGGTGAGGTTCTGGCGAACTTCCTGGGTGTTCCCTATGTGGGCGCCATGAAGGTCATCTTCAACCTCCTGATCGTGGCCCTGCTCGTCATCCTGAGCATCTTCGGCGTCAAGCTGGTTGCCGCCGCCTCCACGGTTCTGTCCGTGGCCATCATGATCATCACCGGCGTCATCGTGATCTTCGGTCTGGCTTACGCCGGCAAGATCGACGGCATTGCCGCCCAGTATGGTGTTGATCTGGCTGCCTACACCCCCCAGACCGGCTTCAGCATCTTCCGCGCCACCCTCGTTTACTGCGCGTTCCAGTGTGTATCCATCCCGCCGATGATTGCCGCCTCCAACGAGATGACCGTCAAGGGCACCAACCGCGCCGCCTGCCTGGGCTGGCTCATGAACGGCATCGCCCTGTCCCTGTCCGCTTTCACCCTGTCCAAGTGGTATCCGCTGCTGGCCGCCCTGAAGGCCGGCGAGGTTGAGGGCTTCCTGAACGCCACCGGTATCCCGAACCAGACCATGCTGACCCTCATCGGCGTGAAGTGGCTGCTGGTCATCTTCTCCGTGCTGCTGTTCTGCGCCTTCGTTTCCACCTGCGTGACCCTGATCTACACCATGGTTCAGCGTTTCGCTCCCAAGCTCGCGAAGGTCAACAGCGAGGGTGAGTTCATTGCCGGTATCCAGAACGAGACTCTGCGCCGCGTGATCGTTGCCATCATCGCCATCGCCGCCTGCTTCTCCATCAGCCTGCTGGGCCTGACCACCATCACCACCAAGGTGTATGGCTACGACGGCTACTACGCGCTGCTGGTCATCGTGCTGCCCGCCTTCATCTGGGGCATCCCGAAGAACAGAAAGCTCCAGGCTGCGCTGAAGGATAAGGACATCCTGGGCTAAGCAACCAATCAGACGCAGCTCTCCGGCGTCGAAATCCAACCACAAACCCCTCCCGATCCGGGAGGGGTTTTTGCTGTATGGGTGGCAGGAGAGGGGAGGGAAATCGGAGCTTGACGGGGTGTTATAATAGAACACCGTAGGGCGGGGATCTGAGTCAATAAATTCATTCTTTGCTCCAGACTCAAAGAGTGTCATTGCGAACCAGTGACCGATGTCATCAGCTAACGCATAAGTTCCACCAGCCAAATCAGAGATTTGGGGTGTCACGTATGGTGTGGCAATCCGCACCCCTCGGCGGCGGAGTGGAGACTAGCTGAACGTTGAGACAAAACGGATTCGCCCAACATCTATCAAAGTATCAGTCTGGAGCGCAAGAGAACGGATTGCCACAGGTGTGCGCACTGGTTCGCAATGACACTATCTTACTCTGTTCGGTAATCTTAATAATATGGCCGTAGGGGAGGGGCTTGCCCCTCCCGCAGATTCAGCATATTTGTAAAAACG
>CAMHPQ010000123.1 GCA_946187035.1 uncultured Clostridia bacterium
CTCAAGGGGAAGGCTTCGCTCTCATCAGCTGCCCGCTAAACTCCCAATTTACTGACGTAGGGCGGGTCGCTTGCGCCCGCCGCTTTTTCAAATTCCAGTTGATCGGGATGATAGATGTTTGAAAACCTGAAAAAGAATGTCATTGCGAGGAAGCGAAGCTGTGCGACACCCCAAATCTTTGATTTGGTCGGTGGAGCCATGCGTCAGCTGACGTGGCAATCTCTGTGTCAGCAGTGCGGATACCACAAGTGGAATTGATTTAGAAAACGTAGTTCCGTCATGGTCTTTTAGACTTCGTAAAATGATAACGACAGCCTCAGAGATTGCCACAGGTGTGCGCACTGGTTCGCAATGACACGCTTTAAGTCTGGTGCAAAGTACAGCCCTAAAAACTCCCAATTCTCCGCAGAATGTGAAATCCGGTTTTAAACTCCACACTCCAAACTCCACACTGATCGGCAGACTCCACTTCCCCCCTCTCCAAAAAACAAAAAACCCTCCCGCCGGAGCGGGAGGTTTTCATGTTCTTTTAGTCGGTCACGTAAGGCAGGAGGGCGATCTGACGCGCTCTCTTGATGGCCTCGGTGAGCTGACGCTGATGCATCGCGCAGGTACCGGTCGTGCGGCGCGGCAGAATCTTGCTGCGCTCGGACAGGTAACGCTTCAGGCGCTCGTCCTTGTAGTCGATGAACGTGCACTTGTCGACACAGAACTGGCAGACTTTTCTGCGTCTGCGGTTCTTGCTCTTATCTCTGTCAAAAGCCAAGACGGTTTCCTCCTTAATTTAATGGTGGACAACTCAGAACGGGAGCTCCCCGTCGCCGTCATCCAGTTCGGCAAAGGCCGAATCGCTCTTGGGCACGCTGTCATATCCGCCGTAGCTGCTCTGTCCGCCATAGCTCTGCGGGGCGCTCTGGGGCGCTGCCGGGCGGGAATAGCTTCCGCCGGCGGCGTCATCCCGGCGCTTCGATTCGCCGAAGTAGACGTTGTCGGCCACGATCTCCGCGTTGCGGCGCTTGTTGCCGTCGCGGTCGGTCCAGTCGCGGATCTGCAGGCGGCCGCTTACCACGGCCATGCTGCCCTTGACAAAATACTTGCTGACGAACTCCGCCGTGTGGCGCCAGGCGACGCAGTCGATGAAATCGGTCTGCCGCTCGGCTCCGTCCCGGTTGCCGAAATCCCGATCCACGGCGACGGTAAAGGACGCCACGGGGATCTGGCTCTGGGTGTAGCGAAGCTCAGGGTCACGGGTGAGGCGACCCATCACAACAATGTGGTTGAGCATGGTTGGCCCTCCTTACTCGGCGCGCAGGGTGATGAGAGAACGCATCACGCCGTCGGTAATGCCGAGCACGCGGTCCAGCTCAGCCGGGAACTCCGGAGCGCTGGTGAACTTGACGAGCACGTAGTAGCCCTCGGAGATGTAGTTGATCTCATAAGCCAGCTTGCGCTTGCCCATTTCCTCCATCTCGTCAATGGTGCCGTTCTGCTCAATCAGAGTCTTGAACTTTTCGACGAGCGCTGCATTCTCCTCTTCCGTCAGGTTGGGGTTGATGATATACATCAGCTCGTACTTTTCGCTTGTCTTTGCCATTTCGTTGCACCTCCTTCTGGTCTAGTGGCCCACGGTAAGCGACCTCCGTGAGCAAGGACTGTCTGATTTAGACAGGCTTTATTATTATAGCGAAATTCTCGGGAATGTCAAGAAAAAACGGAACATTTTCCTAAGAAAATCTACATTTTTTATTTACAATTCCGCCATTGTTTTCCCACGTCCCCGGGGCTATAATAGGAAAGCCCGTGGACGGCGGGAACATTTTTCTCCCCCGCCGCGTCAAATGGGCATTCCCGAAAGGAGGGACTTACACAATGAAATTCAAACGTATGCTTTCTGTTTTGCTGTGCCTCACGCTGCTGTGCAGCATGGGCTCCGCCATGGCGGCCAACGTGGGCGAGACCCGCGTGACCCTGGGCGCCGACCTCACCGAGGATCAGATCCAGAGCGTCTACAAGTATTTTGACGTGAACCGCGGCGACGTGGAGGAGCTGATCGTCACCAACGCCGACGAGCGGCAGTATCTCAGCGGTCTGGTGGACGAGGCCGCCATCGGTACCCGCGCCATCTCCTGCACCTATCTGGAGGTGCTGCCCGCCGGCCAGAGCATCACCGTGGCCACCAACAACATCACCTACTGCACGGCCCAGATGTACATCAGCGCCCTGGCCACCGCCGGCATCACCGACGCCAAGGTCGTGGTGGCCGCGCCCTTCGACGTCTCCGGCACCGCCGCCCTCACCGGCATCTACAAGGCCTATGAGGTCATCACCGGCGAGCCCCTGGACGAGACCGCCAAGGAGGTGGGCTCTCAGGAGCTGGCCGTCACCGCCGAGCTGGCCCAGGAGATCGGCGACGCCGACAGCGTGGAGATCGTCAACCAGCTGAAGATGATCACCGACGAGACCGTGAACATGGACGACGCGGAGCTCCGCAGCCAGATCATCGAGATCGCGGACAACTACGACGTGACCCTCTCCGACAACCAGATCGACCAGCTGATCAGCCTCACCCGTGCCCTGGAGAAGCTGGACCCCTCGGAGCTGCTGAAGAAGGTTCAGGCCATCCAGGAGACCCTGCGGCAGTTCGCCGGCATGAAGGATAAGCTCTCCGGCTTCACCGGCACCGTCCAGGAGATTGCCCAGAAGATCGGCGCCGCCTTCCAGAGCGTCTGGGAGTTCATCGTCGGCGTGTTCCACAAATCCGGCGTGTAATTTGATTTTCGCCCCTTTCACCGGCGTGCCATATCGGCCCGCCGGTTTTTGTTTAGACCGGGATGTACAAATGATTGTTTATCGGGGTGTTGGATTCCATTTTAAAGGCTTCTCCTTGAGGAGAAGCTGGCTCGCGAAGCGAGACTGATGAGGTGGCCAAGATTAGGCTGAAGCAAAGGTTTTCCACCTCATCCGTCACGGCTATTTTCCGCCGTGCCACCTTCCCCTCAAGGGGAAGGCTTCGTTCTATCCAACAGTTCCATAAATTTCCCTTCCCATCCCATAAGACAAAAGAAATGACCTGTCGGAACGGACAAACCGACAGGTCATTTCTTATTTCAGGAGAAATAGAGGTCGGAAAACAACACAGAAACCCGTTGGAGGCAAGCTTCAAAAAGAGCATTGCTTTCTGACTGATTCTATTATATAATACAGGCATCAATTAGTAAAGCGAATTTTTCTAATAATTAAATCAGAATTTCTTATAGATAGGAGGCGGCGCCATGGCCAGCGGATATGAGGCGTTGTTGACGGTTTTGGAGTCCGGCAGCTTCTCCGGCGCGGCGCGGATCATGGGCTACACCCAGTCGGCGGTGAGCCAGATGATCAAAGCGCTGGAGGAGCGGTTGGGCGTGACGCTGCTGCTGCGCTCCCGCACCGGGGCGGAGCTGACAGCCGAGGGCAAGGCGCTGCTGCCGGACATCCGGGAGCTGGCCAACGCGGAGCGGAAGCTGAACGATCACGCGGCGGCCCTGCGGGGTCTGGAGCAGGGCGCGGTGCACATCGGGGCCTTCCCCAGTGTCTCCGGCAGTCTGCTGCCCCCGGCCATCAAGCGGTTTCGGGAGGCCCACCCGGGCATCCGCTTCGCCCTGCATCAGGGCCTCTATCCGGAGATGGAGGACATGGTGCGCCAGGGCGTGGTGGATTTCAGCTTCACGGACCTGTCCCGCCCCACGGAGCTGGAGCACGAGCCGCTGTATGCCGACGCTTACGTGGTGGTGCTGCCGGAGGGCCACCCGCTGACCGAATGGGAGTCCATCCCCCCGCATCTGCTGCGGGACGAGCCCTTCATCCTACTGGAGGAGGGCCGCGGCGGCGCCACGCTGACGGAGTTTTTGAGAGCGCACACGGAACTGAACCTCCAGTATCGGGTGGCGGACGACTACGGTGTGCTGAACATGGTGGAAAACCGCCTGGGCGTGGCGATTCTGCCGGAGATCCTGCTCCAGCGGACCAACTACCGGGTGGCGGCCAGACCGCTGGACCCGCCGCTCATGCGCTCCATCGGCATCATTTACCGGCGGCAGAGCGGGCTGAGCACTGCAGCCAGGGCCTTCGTGGAGACCCTGCGGGAGATGCTGCAGGGGTAAATTCCGCGCTTTACAGGGCTGAAAAAATGTGGTAAAGTAGAGCGAATTTGAAAACGAGGTGGTCAACTTGAGCCTGACGGGTGTTTTGGTCAACACCGGAACGGTGATTGTGGGAAGCCTGCTGGGGCTTCTGTTCAAGAAAGGCATTCCCCAGCGGGTGTCCGGCGCGGTGATGATCGCGCTGGGCCTCTGCACAATCTACATCGGCGTCAGCGGATCGCTGGAGTGCGAGAACATCCTCATCGTCATCGCCGCCATGGTGCTGGGCGCCATCGTGGGCACCCTGCTGGGCATCGACGACGGGGTGAACCGGCTGGGCAAATGGGTGGAAGGCCGCTTCCAGCGGGGCGAGGGCGAGAAGGTGACGCTGGCGGAGGGCTTCGTCACGGCCAGCCTCCTGTTCTGCGTGGGGGCCATGACCATCAACGGCGCCATCGAGTCCGGCGTCAAGGGCGAGAACACCACCTTCTTCGCCAAGGCCACTCTGGACTTCTTCTCCTCCATGATGCTGGCCTCGGGGCTGGGCTTCGGCGTGATGCTCTCGGCGGCCTTCGTGCTGGTGTTTCAGGGGGGGCTAACCCTCCTGGCCGGATTTTTGACCCCGGTGCTCACCCCCGCCGCCGTGGCGGACATGACCTGCGCCGGATCGCTGATCCTCATCGCCATCGCCACCAATCTCCTGGGCATCACCAAAATCAAGGTGGCCGACTATATCCCCGCCATCTTCATTGCCCCCATCATCGTCTGGGTGGTGTCTCTGTTTTAAGCTTTATACCGCAAAAAAAGCGCTGCTGAGAGGCAGCGTTTTTTTGTTGGCATGTAAGTGTGGAGTTTGGAGTGTGGAGTGTGGAGTTTAAAAATGTTCGATGAATTCTCCGTAGGGCGGGTCGCTTGCGCCCGCCGCTTTTCCAAATTCCAGTTGATCGGGGTGTTGGATTCTGCTGCGCACCCACTTGGCTCTCCCAGCTTACGCATGGCACGGCCGACCAAATCAAAGATTTGGGGCCTTAGCACAACCGGGAGAGCTGGCACGGC
>CAMHPQ010000124.1 GCA_946187035.1 uncultured Clostridia bacterium
GGTCCCCGCCCTACGGTGGATCATTGCATCGCCCCGACAGACTGTAATTTGACTGCTTAAACGATTGGAGGTTCCACCATGTGTAAACGCTGCGGCTTGGTGTTCGACTCGGAAAAGATGCTTCGCTACCACGACGAGCGCTGGTGCAAGCCGGTGCACGAGGACAACGAGCTCTACGCCATGCTGATTCTGGAGGGCATGCAGGCGGGCTTGAGCTGGTCGCTGATCATCGAGCGGGAGGACCAGATCCGCACGGCCTTCGACGGACTGGACCCGGAGAAGGTGGCGGAATATGACGAAAACGAGGAGGCCAGGCTCCTGACCGCTCCCGGGGTCATCCACAACCGTCTGAAGATCCATGCCGCCGTCACCAACGCACAGGCTTTTTTGAAGGTGCAGCAGGAATTCGGCAGCTTTGACGCCTACCTTTGGAGGTTCGTGGACGGTACCCCCATCGACCACCGGTTGGAGCGGGTGGAGGACATGCCGGCGGAGAACGACCTCTCCCGGCTGGTGAGCAAAGACCTCAAGAAGCGGGGCTTCCGCTTCGTGGGCCCAACGATCATCTATTCCTATCTGCAGGGCGTAGGCCTCTTCAACGACCATGTGCTGGACTGCGATTATCGCTGAAACCCTTGACAGATCGTGGAAAACCGGGTACAATAGCCCCGGCAGAGGGGAGTAGCCCGCATCCACGGATGCGACGCGGCGACGTCAACACACGGCCTTGAGCCCGTTACCGCGTTGAAACAGTGCAAGACTTTTGCCGCAGATGAGGTATATCATTCTGCGGCAAAAGTTTTTTTATTTTTATGGAGTGTGAAGCTTATGAATCCATTGTATCTGGCCATCGGCCTGTTCGCCCTGACGTATATCCTGCTTCTGGCGCTGCCGAAGTACCGCTGCTGGGTGGCATTGGCCTCTGCTGTGATCTTCGTGGCCATCGGCATTCTCCCGCTGGAGAACGTGCTGGGCGCCATCGACTTCAACGTTCTCATGATGATCGCCGGCACCATGGGTCTGGTGAGCCTCTTCATCGAGTCCGGGATGCCTGCTCTGATGGCGGATCTGCTGCTGGATCGGACGA
Source organism: uncultured Clostridia bacterium (assembly GCA_946187035.1). GTDB lineage: Bacteria > Bacillota > Clostridia > Oscillospirales > Oscillospiraceae > CAG-103. The sequence goes on from CAMHPQ010000124.1 coordinate 1,088, forward strand.
AAAATGTCCGGGCCACCATCATCGCCCTGAGCCTCTTCGCGGGCATCGTCTCCGCCTTCGTGGACAACGTGGCCACGGTGCTGATGATCGCCCCGGTGGCCCTCTCCATCGCGAAGAAGTTCGACATCTCCCCGGTGGCCATGATCATTGCGATCTCGGTGTCCTCCAATCTCCAGGGCGCCGCTACCCTGGTGGGCGACACCACCAGCATCCTTCTGGGCGGCTACGCCAACATGGACTTTCTGGACTTCTTCTGGTTCAAGGGCAAGCCCGGCATGTTCTGGGTGGTGGAAATCGGCGCGGCGCTCACGGTGTTTGTGCTGCTGTGGCTGTTCCGGAAGGACAAGCAGCCCACCGAGGCCAAGGAGCACACCGTGGTCACGGACTATCTGCCCTCCGTTCTGCTGGGCGGCACGGTGGTGCTGCTGATTCTTGTGAGCTTTTTCCCCAACCGGCCCAAGGACACCAACGGCTACATCTGCATGGCCATGTTCCTGATCGGACTGATTGCGAGTATTGTCAAAAAGAGAAACGCCAATGCCCTTTTCAAACCGCTGAAAGAGATCGACTACGAGACGCTCCTTCTGCTGGCGGGCCTGTTTGTGGTCATCGGCGGCATCACCGAGGCGGGCGTCATCCGGGAGATCGCGAAGCTGTTCCAGCGGCTGGGCGGCGGCAACCTGTTCCTCGTCTACACGATCATCGTCTGGGCCAGCGTGGCGTTTTCCGCCTTCATCGACAACATCCCCTACGTGGCCACCATGCTGCCGGTGGTGCAGCAGATCTCCATGGGCATGGGTGTGGAGCCGTATCTGCTCTACTTCGGCCTGCTCACCGGCGCCACCCTGGGCGGCAACCTGACCCCCATCGGGGCCAGCGCCAACATCACCTCCATCGGCCTGCTCAGAAAAGAGGGCTACGAGGTGAAAGGGAAGGACTTCATGCGCATCGGTGTGCCCTTCTCCCTTACCGCCGTCATCAGCGGTTACGTGCTGGTCTGGGTGCTCTGGCACTAATTTACACGCTGAATCCATCCAAATTGGGGATGGATTCGGTGTTTTTTGGTTTCCGCGCAAAACCCCTTGTATTTTTTATGGAAACCAGTTATAATGAAGTTTGATTCTGATACATAGGAGGTTTGACCTATGAAAAAACGTTTGTTGAGTCTGCTTCTGGTGCTCACCATGGTGCTGATGCTGATCCCCTTCGGCGCAGCTGCGGTGAGAACGGATGACAGCACCTATCCGCCCATCGACGTAGGCGATGACGAATACGAGGACGATCCCATCGTGACTGCGGAGCCTGTGGAGACCGCCGCTCCGGAAGAGACAGCCGAGCCTGTGGAAACTGCGGAGCCCGCAGAGACCGCAGAACCCGTTGAGACTGCCGAGCCCGTGGAGACCGCAGAGCCCGTGGAATCCCCGGAGCCTGTGGAGCCCGAGGGCTTTGTGCTGATGGTCTACAGCGACCACGCTGAAGTTACCGGCTACATCGGTGATGTGGAGAGCACCCTGACGCTTCCGAGCTTTGAAGAGGGCCTGCCCGTGACCAGCGTGCGGAATGGCGCCTTCGCGAATTTCGAGGGCATTGAGACCATCATCATTCCCGACAGCTATACCGAGATCGGTGATGACGCCTTTGCCGGATGCACCAATCTGAAGCATGTCCAGCTGAGCCAAAAGCTCACCAAGCTGGGCGAGGGCGCTTTTGCCCGCTGCACCAGCCTCACCGGCGTCGTGATCCCCAAGAGCCTCACGGAGCTCCGCGGCACCTTCGAGGGCTGCACCGGGCTCAAGAGCGTCACCCTCTATCCCGAGCTGAAGACCGTTTATAAAAACACCTTCGCCGGCTGCACCGCCCTGGTGAACGTCCACTACATGGGCACCAGCGCCGACATCTCCGCCATGCGGGTGTCCACCACCGGCAACGACCCGCTGTTCGTCACCGGCAACTACAAGCTGATGGACAAGGCGCCGGATTCCCTGTATTACTTCTTCGACCTGCCGGCCCGCACCAACTGGGCCTGGGACGGCGTCAGCTTCTGCATCGCCAACGGCCTGATGAACGGCACCAGCATGACCCTGTTCAATCCCGCCGGCACCACCACCCGCGCTCAGCTGGTCACGATCCTCTGGCGCACCGCCGGGGCTCCGGAGACCAGACGGGTGACGCCCTTCAGTGACCTGACCAAGGACTGGTATCAGGACGCCGTGGCCTGGGCTGCCGCCAACGGCATTGTCACCGGCACCAGACCCACCACCTTCTCGCCCGATAACAACGTCACCCGCGAGCAGATGGCCGCCATCTTCTATCGCTACTGCACGGAGTATCTGGGCATGAGCGCCGAGACCTCCGTCACCTTGGACAAGTACGTGGACGCGGACAGCGTCAGCAGCTACGCCAAAGACGCCTTTGCCTGGTGCGTGGATAAGGGCCTGATCAACGGCACTTCCGTCAATACACCCACCCTCCAGCCCAAGGGCACTGCCACCCGCGCCCAGCTGGCGACCATGATCTTCCGTCTCTCCAGCCTGATCGAAACCGCCGGTGAGCCGGAGCCCACTCCGGTTCCGGAGGTGACGCCGGCTCCCGAGACCACCCCCGAGGTCACTCCGGCTCCTGAGGAGAGCCCCGCTCCGGAGCAGAGCCCGGCCCCCGCGGAGACCGAGCCTGTGGAGTCTGAGGCGCCGGTGGCTGAGTCCCCGGCTCCCACCCCCGCCGCCTAATCCAACCATAACAAAAAACCGGTACGCACTGCGTACCGGTTTTTGCTGTGTTCCGATTATTTCTTGTCGGATTTCTTCACTCTGTAGATCATCTTCGGCATGTCGAGACTGGCCTTGGTGTCCTTCTCCACGGAGGAGGTGATGAAGCTGTTGCCGCCGATAACGGAGTTGGCGCCGATGACGGTCTCGCCGCCGAGAATGGAGGCGTTGGAGTAGATGGTGGCGTTGTCGCCCACAGTGGGGTGGCGCTTGCCCACGACCTTGTGGCCGCCTCTGGGGCTCAGCGCGCCCAGAGTGACGCCCTGGTAGAGCTTCACATGGTCGCCGATGATGGTGGTCTCGCCCACGACGATGCCGGTGCCGTGGTCGATGAAGAAGTACTCGCCGATGGTGGCGCCGGGATTGATGTCGATGCCGGTCTGGCTGTGGGCAAACTCGGTCATGATTCTGGGGATCATGGGCACGCCGCTCTCATAGAGCTGGTGGGCCATGCGATAGACAAAGATGGCGTACAGACCGGGGTAGGAGAAGATGACCTCCTCCTTGCTGCCCGCAGCAGGGTCGCCCTCATAGTTGGCGGCCACGTCTTTCATCAGCAGCTCCTGAATCCGAGGCAGGTTGGTGAAAAAGCCGGTGATGGCCTCGTCGGTCTTGTAGGCCAGCTCGGCGGGGTCTTTCACCTTGTTGGAGAAGGCCAGCTCCACCTGCTCGCGCAGATCGGCAAAGATGTCGCCCAGCAGGTATTCCACATAGGTGTCCGCCGTCACCTGGGAGATGGTGGTGCCGCCGAAGTAGGCGGGGAAGATGATCTTCTGCAGCTTCTCGATGATCTGGATCACCGTGTCCCGGTTGGGCAGCCGCAGCTGGTCGCTGTACATGGGCACCTCGGCCTTGTCGTAGTTCTCGGAAATCTGCGCAGCCACGCTGTGCAGCAGGTCTTTCTGGATCATGGCGATAAAACTCCTTTTCAGAAAAATGAAAGGCGGGAAGCCCTGCACTTCCCGCCATAGAATTCGGATGATATGAAAGGAAACTCAGCGGCAGAAAGTACATCGTTTTTGCGCGCGACAACAACAGACGCAGACACCCGCGCCCGTGACGCTGTTAGCGGCAAAAACCTTCATGCTCTGCGCTCCTTTCTCTATATTCTTTTTCTTATATAACATGATATGCAGAAAATGTCAAGAATGTGACGCAGAAAACCTGGTGATAAAAGGGATTTTGAGCCCGCGCATTCAAATTCCAGTTTATCGGGGTGTTGGATGATGCTGTGCACCCCCTTGGCTCTCCCTCCGGGAGAGCTGGCACGGCGAGAACTAGCCGTGACTGAGAGGGCTTGTTATCACTTC
>CAMHPQ010000125.1 GCA_946187035.1 uncultured Clostridia bacterium
GACCTGCTCGTTGGCCATCTTGAAGTGGCGGGACTTGTTGCCCCAGTAGCCCTTGGCCAGGCCGAGGACCTTATTTCTATGCTTGCGCGTCATCATCGCGCCTTTAACTCTTGCCATGTTTGGTTATCCTCCTATTCGGTATCGTGAACAAACAAGCCGCAGCTTATTTGTAGGGAATCATTTTCTTGATGGTGGCGTCGTTGGTCTTGTCAGCATAGGTGGTGCTGCGCAGACGACGGCAGCGCTTGGTGTCCTTCTTGGTGAGGATATGGCTCTTGTAAGCGTGGGCGCGTTTGACCTTGCCGGTCTTGGTGAGATTGAATCTCTTCTTCGCACCGGAATGCGATTTCAGCTTGGGCATGATGATTTTCTCCTTCCGTTGGGTTGTTCTATCTTGCTCTCAGAGGCGCTCCGCCTCCAAAGAAATAGATTACTGCTTCTTGTTCTGGGGCTTCGGGCTCAGGAACATGGACATGTTGCGGCCCTCCAGCTTGGGCTGCTTGTCGAGGTTCGCGATCTCGGCGCAGGCCTCGGCAAATTTGTGCAGCAGCTGCTCGCCGATGTTGGTGTGTGCCATCTCGCGGCCGCGGAAGCGGATCGTCACCTTCAGACGATCACCCTCGCGCAGGAACTTCTGGCCGTTCTTGAGCTTGGTGTTGAAATCGTTCTCGCCGATGCTGGGCGACATACGGATCTCCTTCACCTCAATGACGTGCTGATTCTTTTTTGCTTCTTTTTCCCGCTTGGACTGCTCAAAGCGATACTTGCCGTAGTCCATGATCTTGCACACGGGCGGATTGGAGCCCGGGGCGATCTTCACGAGATCCAGATCCCGCTCCTCGGCGATGGCAAGCGCCTCGTCGGAGGACATGATGCCAAGCTGCGCGCCGTCTTCCCCGATGACACGAAGCTCCTTGTCGCGGATCTCGTCATTGATCTGATAGTTTACCGTTGCGATATCAACACACCTCCAGAAATGGCATTGAAAACAAAAAGCGCGAACGCACAGCGTCCGCACCAACATTCTCCGGAGCATCACTCCGGCCTGAATATTGACCACGGACTGCTTTTGCAGCCGGGTGGAGCGCAGTACGCCCACTTCATTTTCAACGATGGTAGTATATCAGGCCGGAGTATATTTGTCAATACATTTTTTCAGGTAATTTGAAAAATATAAAATTTCAGGTAGTCCGTCTCAGGGACGTTCCACAAAATCGGGTGATCCGGGCCCTGCTGCCGGGCTTCGATCTGCCTTAAAGACACCTGGGCGTCCTTGGCGGCGTCGTGGAGCATGGCGCGGAATTTTTCGTCCGTCATGAAGTGGGAGCAGGAGCAGGTGGCGAGATAGCCGCCGCGGGGCAAAATTCGCATTGCTTTAAGATTGATTTCCTTATACCCCCGGATGGCGGAGGCCACGGTGGCGCTGCTCTTGGTGAAGGCCGGCGGGTCCAGGATCACCAGATCGTAGCGGCCCCGTTTTTCTTCGGAGAGCTTCGTGAGCAGATCAAAGACGTCGCTCTTCACATACTGAACCTTATCCGAAACCCCGGTGAGCTCTGCGTTTTTCGCGGCCTGCTCCAGGGCGTCGGCGGAGACGTCCACGCTGACCACCTCTGCCGCTCCGGCCAGGGCGCAGTTGAGGCCGAAGGCGCCGGTGTGGGTGAAGCAGTCCAGCACCCGCTTCCCTTTCGCCAGCCTCGCCACCGCGGCGCGGTTGAACTTCTGATCCAGGAAGAAGCCGGTCTTCTGTCCGTTAAAATAATCCACATCGTAGTGGACGCCGTTTTCCACGATCTCCACGTGGCCGTCGAGATCCGTTCTGAGGCCGGGCAAATCGGCAAAGCCTTTCCCCTGCTCCATGCCCTCGCGCTCCCGAAGCTTCACGTCGTTGCGCTCATAGACCGCGTCGATGTTCTCCCCCAGCTCCCGGAGGTACGACACCAGATCGGAAAAGATTTCTGCCTTTCTGAGCTCCATGCCGAGGCTCAGCACCTGGGCCACCAGCACCGGGCCGAAGCGGTCCACCGTCAGCCCCGGGAAGCCGTCGGCCTCCCCGAAGATCAGGCGGCAGTTGTCGAAGTCCTCCCCCATGACGGTCTTTCGATAGTCCACGGCGTAGCGAACCCGACGCTGCCAGAAAGCGGCGTCAATGCTGTCGTTGTGGTTCCGGGTCAGGAGACGGACGCGAATCTTGGATTTGCTGTTGTAAAAGCCGCTCCCCAGCCATTTGCCGCTCTGGGTGCAGACGTCGGCAATGGCGCCGTCCCCGGTGGGCTCAAAGCTGAGCACTTCCCCCTCATAGACCCAGGGGTGCCCGCCGCGGATAGCTCTGGCGGCCTTGTCGGTGACAATGATTTGGCTCATGTTCTATGCTCCGTTTCCATGTTTTCTTTCTTCGGATAGCTGTATTTTGGCGCGCACCGGAACCCGTGCGGATACTTCGTCAGGTAAAACAGGGTGCTTATAATCCCAAGTATAAGGTAAATTCCAAACAGCAAATAGCGGTACCCCAGAAATAGCGGCATCAGAAACCAACAAATGAGGTAGACAAGCGTGAGCGCTGCTTCCCCGAGGTAGAGAATGTAGTATGGCGTGAACAATTTCCGGTATGTGATGATTTTGTCCTTTAAAAACAGGAGCGATAAACGTTGGTGCAGCGGTTGATTTCTGTAGATGCTTCGCCTTTTCGACGGTACATAATCAGGGGCCAGCAGCGAAAGGAGAAGCTCCCTGCTCATGTGCAGCAATCCAAGCTGCCAGATCAGACACAGCACACCGACACCCCAGTATTCAAGGGCGGAAATCGGCAGCGTCAGCATCGACAGAATCTGACTGAAAATCGACAACAGATCACCCGCTTTCAAGCGCATATCGGAAATGAGCACATACAACGGATCATATTTTACCCCAGCTTGGCCCATCCTGCAAGGGCGAAACTTTACAAAATCATTGCTTTTTGGTATAATATCGAAAATTTAAACAAAGGAGAACCGGTTTGAAACTCAAGCATTTTTACATTTTAGTAACCGGGCTGCTGATCGCGGCGATTCTGGGCGTCGGGATCTGGTACCTCTGGCGGCACCAGATGCTGCCGGACATCCACATCCTGCCCGATGCCGGCAGCGCGGAGGAGGTCATCGAAAAGGCGGACGCAACGCCCACGCCGGAGCCCACACCGGAGCCGACGCCGGGGATCTTCACCATCTCCATGGTGGGCGACTGCACCCTCACCTCCGGCCAGTATGACGACCACTTTGAGTCCGTTCTGGCGGAGCACGATCTCAGCTGGCCCTTCTCCGGCACGGTGAATTATCTGGGCAACGACGAATTCACCCTGGCGAATCTGGAGTGCACATTCTCCGACACGGCTTTGAGCTCCGGGGTGCTGTTCCAGTTCCGGGGCCCGGCTGCCAACGCGCAGATCCTCTCTCTGGGCAGCGTGGAGTGCGTCACCATGGGCAACAACCACACCACCGACTTCGGCCAGCAGGGCATTGCCGACACCCAGGCAGCCTTGGAGGCGGCAGGCGTCTGGTACGACGGCCCCGGCGAGGCCAGAGTCTATGAGACGAAAAACGGCCTCAGGGTCGGCGTCTACTGCCCCGGCTGGCTGGGTCTCAGCGAGGCCAACGTCCGCAGCGGCGTCGCCCAGTTGCAGGAGGTGGGCTCCGACGTGATCATCTTCGCGCCCCACTGGGGCATGGAGGGCAGCTATCAGGTGACGGCCATGCAAGAGCAACTGGCCCACGCCGCCATTGACGCCGGCGCCGACATCGTCTGCGGCACCCACCCCCACGTGCTCCAGAGAGTGGAGGAATACGGCGGCAAGTACATCTTCTACAGCCTTGGCAACTACAGCTTCGGCGGCAACACCGCCCCCAGAGACCGGGACACCGTCATCGCTCAGATCACTGTGCAGGAGCAAAAGGACGGCACCTATGCGCTGGCCGGGTACAACCTGATCCCCTGCTGCCTCAGCAGCACCGTGAACATCAACGACTACTGCCCCGTCCCCTACGACGCGGAGTCGGAGGATTACCAGAGAGCCATGAGCAAATTAAACGGCACCTTCGCCGGAGCCGATCTCACCGTGGACTACTCCTTCCTCAACTGAACAGGCATAACAGGAACCGGCAAAATCGGTTCCTGTTTTTCTGCCCCGGACAGGATTTTGGCAGGAAAACCGGGTATTTACAAAACGGCATGGAATGCGTATAATAGGAAGGAAACTCATATTATAAGGTGTGAAAACAATGCTGATTGAATTTGAAGATTATCGCGTGAAACTCAACGCCCTCCGGCCGAAGCTGGAGGCGCTGGGCGAGGCGCTGCATTTGAGCGAGGCCCGCAACGAGGTGGAAAAGCTGGAGGAGGAGAGCGCCCAGGAGGGATTCTGGAACGACCCTGAGAACAGCCAGAAGGTGCAAAAGCGCATCAGCACCCTGAAAAACAAGCTGGAGCGGTTTGAAAAGCTCAGCAGCCAGCTGGACGACCTGCTGGCCATCTGCGAAATGGCCATCGAGGAGGACGACGACTCCATGCTGCCGGAGCTCCAGAGCGAGTTCGCGGCCTTTGAGGAGAAGCTGGAGAGCATGCGTCTGCAGACTCTGCTTACCGGTGAATACGACGCCAACAACGCCATCCTCACCTTCCACGCCGGCGCCGGCGGCACTGAGGCCCAGGACTGGACCCAGATGCTCTACCGCATGTACAACATGTGGGCCGACCGCCACGGCTACAGCTGCAAGGTGCTGGATTATCTCGACGGCGAGGAGGCCGGCATCAAGTCCGCCACGCTGCAGATCGACGGCGAGAATGCCTACGGCTTTCTGAAGAGCGAAAACGGCGTCCACCGTCTGGTTCGCGTCAGCCCCTTTGACGCCAACGCCAGACGCCAGACCTCCTTCGCCGCGGTGGAGGTCATGCCGGAGATCACCGAGGACAACGAGATCGAGCTCCGGGACGACGACATCAAGATGGACGTGTTCCGCTCCTCCGGCGCCGGCGGCCAGAAGGTCAAC
>CAMHPQ010000126.1 GCA_946187035.1 uncultured Clostridia bacterium
CGGAGGTGCAAAACGCGGGGCGCAGCCGCGTCTGCTTTCTCGTGGGCGGCTCCTTCGGGCTGCACCAGCGTGTGAAGCAGCTCTCCACCCTGCGCCTGAGCATGTCGGAGATGACCTTCCCGCACCATCTGGCGAGAGTCATGCTCATGGAGCAGATCTACCGCGCGTTCACCATTCAAAATGGTTCCCAATATCACAAATAGGAGCGGCATATGAAGGAGAAATACAACCCGGAGTTCCCGGATGCGGTTCCCGGCGACCTGCATTTATCCTGGGGTCGGGATTCCAGACGTGATCTGCTGGAGCGCTGGCCGAAAACAGCCGAGGGCGAACCGGTCACGCCCGCGTTCCTGACCAAATGCAGTCAGGTGGACATGGAGGATCGTATGCTGGTGGGCCTGCTGGAGGCCTACAACATCCCCTGCCTGGAGCGGTATCCCCACAGTGGGGAATTCGGAAAAGTGGTGCTGGGCATGTCCGGCTACGGCACCGAAATCTATGTACCTGAGACGATGCTTGAGGACGCGCTTGCGCTCATGCAGACGCCTGACGATTTGGAAGAGAATCCGGAAGGAGAGGAATGAACATGAGTTACAAGGAAGAATATCAGCGCTGGTTGGACAGCCCCGCTCTGAGCACCGCCGAGTGGGAAGAGCTCAAGGCCATTGAGAACAACGAAAAGGAGATCGAGAGCCGCTTTTTCGCGCCGCTGGAGTTCGGCACTGCCGGTCTGCGCGGCGAGATGGCCGTGGGTCTGCGCCGGATGAACGTCCACGTGATCCGCCACGCCACCCAGGCCTTCGCCGAGGTCATCAAGGCCGAGGGCGCCGAGGCCTGCCGGAAGGGCGTTGTGGTCTGCTATGACTGCCGCAACAACTCTGAGCTCTTCGCCCACGAGGCCGCCGCCGTCATGGCCGCCAACGGCATCCATGTCCGCGTGTTCGACGCCCTGCGTCCCACCCCGGAGCTGAGCTACGCCGTCATCCACTACGGCGCCCAGGCCGGCATCAACGTCACCGCCAGCCACAACCCGAAGGAATACAACGGCTACAAGGTCTACTGGGCCGACGGCGCCCAGCTGCCCCCGCAGCACGCCGCCGCCATCGCCGATCTCATGACCAAGCTGAACATATTCAAGGACGTCAAGCTGATGCCCTTTGACGCCGCCGTGCAGCAGGGCCTGATCGAGTATCTGGGCGAGGAGACCGACGAGGCCTTTTTGAAGGAAGTCATGGCCATGGCCATCGACCCCGAGGCCGTGCGCCGCGTGGCGGACGACTTCAAGATCGTCTACACCCCGTTCCACGGCTGCGGCTGGCACCTGGTGCCGGAAGCCCTGCACCGTCTGGGCGTGAAGCACGTGATCCCCGTCAAGGAGCAGATGGTTCTGGACGGCGACTTCCCCACGGTGGTGAGCCCCAACCCGGAGAACCCTGAGGGCTTCTATCTGGCCGTGGATCTGGCCAAGGAAGTGGGCAGCGACCTGATCATCGGCACCGACCCAGACTCTGACCGCGTGGGCGTCATGGTGCGCTGCAGCGACGGCGAGTACCGCACTATCACCGGCAACCAGATGGGCTGCCTGCTGATGGACTATGTCATCACCGCCAGACGCGCCAACGGCACCCTGCCGAAGAACGCCGCCGGCCTGAGCACCATCGTCTCCACGAAGATGGTCCGCAAGATCTGCGAGGACAACGGCGTCCACTTCGACGAGACCTTCACCGGCTTCAAGTTCATCGCCGAGAAGCTGGCCGAGTACGCCGCTGCCGGCGGAACCTATCAGTATCTCATGGGCTTTGAGGAGAGCTACGGCTACATGATGGGCGACTACGTCCGCGACAAGGACGCCGTCACCGCCTCCATGATGATCACCGAGATGGCCGCCCACTACTTCGAGAAGGGCATGACCCTGGCGGACGCTCTGGACGCCCTGTACGAGAAGTACGGCCAGTTCGGCGAGAAGACCCTGAACCTGGTGATGCCGGGTCTGGACGGTCTGGAGAAGATGGCCGCCCTCATGGCGGAGCTCCGCGAGACGCCGCCGGAGAAGATCGCCGACACCGCCGTTCTGCGCATGCGGGACTACAAGGACGGCTCCGTGAAGGTCCCCGGCCTGGGCAAGGTGGAGGACACCCCCATGAAGGGCTCCAACGTTCTCTACTTCGAGCTGGAGGACGGCACCTCCTTCATCGTGCGCCCCTCCGGCACCGAGCCGAAGATCAAGATCTACATTCTGGCCCAGGGTGCGGACAAGGCCGATGTGGAGGCCAAGGTGGAGAAATATGCCGCCTTTGCCGAGACGCTGAAGCGCTGAAAAACCATCAGAATATTGAACAGCCTTCGGGGAAACCCGGAGGCTGTTTTTGTATATTTATCCAAGAATGGGAAGAAAGCGACATTTAATGGAAAAGTATTGTTGACTCTTTTCCACAGGAAAGTTATAATAATTCAGTACATTACCCCAGCAGAGAGAAAACAGTAAAAGGAGCGAAAACAACCATGGATCTCAAGTTTTCCAAGACCATCAGCAAGCCCGATTTTCAGGGTGAGTTCACCGCCTCCATTCTCGCGGCTGCCGCGTCTCCGGACGTGATTTCCTTCGCCGGCGGTCTGCCGAATCCGGTGTCCTTCCCGGTCAAGGAGATGGAAGCCGCCACCCAGAAGGTGCTCAGCAAGCAGGGCGCCGTGGCGCTGCAGTACAGCTCCACCCAGGGCTATCTGCCCCTGCGCCAGTGGGCTGCCAAGCGCTATGAGGTGCTGGGCGTCACCGGCGTCGAGGCGGACGATATTATCATCACCAACGGCTCCCAGCAGGCGCTGGAGATGATCGGCAGAGCCATGATCGATCCCGGCGACAAGATTCTGGTGGAGAACCCCACCTATCTGGTCGCGCTGCAGAGCTTCCACCTGTATGATCCCGAGGTCATCCCCATTGACATCAACGCCGACGGCATCGACTGCGACAAGCTGCAGGCCGCCATCGACTTAAACCCCGACGCCAAGTTCATCTACATCATCCCCAACTTCCAGAACCCCACCGGCCTGACCTACTCCAAGGAGGTCCGCGAGCGCGCCGCTGAGATCCTGAAGAAGTCCAACCTCCTGGTGCTGGAGGACAACCCCTACAGCGAGCTGCGCTTCTCCGGCGAGGGCGGCGTCAGCTTCGGTCAGTATCTGGGCGAGCAGTGCTGCATGTTCGGCACCTTCTCCAAGATCGTCTCTCCCGGCATGCGCATCGGCTGGATCTGCTGCCGCAACAAGGAGCTGCGCGCAAAGCTCCTGAGCTACAAGTCCACCGCCGACCTGCACACCAACATCTTCTGCCAGATGGTGCTGGCTCAGTATCTGGCAGACAACGATCTGGACGAGCACATCGCCAAGACCAAGGAGCTCTACAAGCAGAAGGCCGAGTTCATGATGGAGTGTATGCGCAAGTACCTGCCCGCGGGCGTGACTTTCACGCCCACCGAGGGCGGCATGTTCCTGTGGGCCGAGCTGCCGGAGGGCATCACCGCGCTGGACCTGTATCGCAAGGGTCTGGAGCAGGGCGTGGCCATCTGCCCGGGCGATCCCTTCTATGAGCACGAGCGCAACGTCCGCACCTTCCGCGTCAACTACTCCAACAGCACCGATGAGGCCATCGAAAAGGGCATGAAGATCCTGGGCGAGGCCTGCAATGAGCTCATGGCGTAACCATTTCAACTGCATAAAAATAACAGCACGCTGCACACGCAGCGTGCTGTTTTCATAGTTTGGAGTGTCAGTCCAGCTTCAGATCTCCGTCCTTGATCCAGCCGATCTTTCTGCAGAGCTGACCGAGGAGCCAGCAGATGATGGCGGGGAGGACGATGCTGATCAGCAGCAGGCCGATCCAGTCCATGGCGCCGGGTTGAATGGCAACCGCGCCGTTGGCGATGGCCGCCTCACTGGGGGTGACCCAGCCGGTCCAGACGCCGATGGGGCCGCAGAGACCGCAGGTGCCCATGCCGGAGTTGATGGCCGCGCCGTTCATCTCCATCTTGAACAGGCAGGTGGAGATGGGCCCGGTGATGGCCGAAGTGACGATGGCGGGGATCCAGATCTTCGGGTTGCGGACGATGTTGCCCATCTGGAGCATGGAGGTGCCAATACCCTGACTGATTAGACCGCCCCATCTGTTTTCTTTAAAGCTCATGACCGCAAAGCCCACCATGTTGGCGCAGCAGCCTGCCACCGCAGCGCCGCCTGCAAGCCCGGTGAGACTCAGTGCCGCGCAGATGGCAGCCGAGGAGATGGGCAGCGTCAGGGCGATGCCCACGATGACGGAAACCAGAATGCCCATGATGAAGGGACGCTGCAGGGTGGCCCACATGATAATCTGGCCGACCCAGCTGGCCGCCTTGCCGATGGGCGCTGCCACCAGCATGGCAAGGCCGATGCCCACGAGAATTGTCACCAGCGGCGTCACGAGGATATCCACCTTGGTCTCCTTCGAGACCGCTTTGCCGAACTCCGCCGCGATGACCGCCGTCACCAGCACCGCAAGGGGGCCGCCTGCGCCGCCGATGGCGTTGGTGGCGTAGCCGACGGGTACCAATGAGAACAACACCATGCCCGGCGCGTGCAGAGCGTAGCCGATGGCCACCGCCATGGCAGGGCCCACCATGGCCATGGCCGCGCCGCCGATGGTGGGGCCGCCCTCATAGATGGGCATGGTCAGAAAGCCGATGTGGAACTGAGAGCCCAGCGTGTTCAGAATCGTGCCGATCAGCAGCGAGCAAAACAGACCCTGGGCCATGGCGCTCAGGGCGTCGATGCCGTAGCGCTTCAGGGAAATTTCAATGTCCTTGCGTTTCAGAAACGCGGAAAACTTGCTCATACCAGGTTCCTCCGGTTAACGAAATAGGTGTCAAGACACCTGCAAATGCAGTATATCACAGTGTGTCCGTTTGTCAATCATAATTTAACTTTTGACAGAGCGGGAAGCGGAGATTCAAATTGGAGTTTAACAGT
>CAMHPQ010000127.1 GCA_946187035.1 uncultured Clostridia bacterium
GACCAGCAGGTCCGCGGCGCCATCGTCCTGCCCCACGGCACCGGCAAGACCGTCCGCGTGCTGGTGTTCTGCAAGGAAGAGCGCGTTCAGGAAGCCCTCGACGCCGGTGCCGATTACGCCGGCGGCATGGATCTGGTTCAGAAGATCCAGGGCGAGAACTGGTTCGAGTTCGACACCGTCATCGCTTCTCCCGACATGATGGGCACCGTCGGTCGTCTCGGTAAGGTCCTGGGCCCCAAGGGTCTCATGCCCTCCCCCAAGGCCGGCACCGTGACCCCCAACATTGCCAACGCCGTCAAGGAAGCCAAGGCCGGTAAGATCGAGTATCGTCTCGACAAGACCAACATCATCCACTGCCCCATCGGCAAGGTCAGCTTCGGTGCTGATAAGCTGAACGAGAACTACGAGGCTCTCATCGGCGCCATCATCAAGGCCAAGCCCGCCGCCGCCAAGGGCCAGTATATCCGCTCCTGCGTCACCGCGTCCACCATGGGCCCCGGCGTGAAAATCGCTGTGAAGGTGTAATTTAAGAGCGAACAACTGCATTTGAAAAAGCACGCTGTTTTATACAGCGTGCTTTTTGGTATTTCCCCCGCCTAAGGCTGCCCCCCGCAGCCGAAATCAGATCTCAAAGGTTTTCTGATACCAGGCAGAATACTGTTGGAAGTTTTCCGAGCGCCTTTTCCGCAGCTGCTCCAGATACTCGTGGGTATCGAAAGCGCCCAGAGAAAGCTCCAGCATGGCGACGGCGATGTTGGAGCAGTGGTCGCTGACCCGCTCGAAGTTGGTAAGCAGGTCGTTGAACACGTAGCCCTGCATGATGGTGCAGGTGCCGTTCTGCAGACGCTCCACGTGGTGAACCTTCATCTCGTCGCAGAGATCGTCGATGACCTCCTCCAGAGGCTCCACCTTCTCGGCCTCCGCCAGATCCTCGTTCACGAAGGCCTTGACCGCCAGTCTTGTCACCTCGGAGGTGGCGCCGATGATCACGGCCAGCTCGTGGCGGCCCGCCGGAGAGAAGGCCAGCTTCTTGTCATAGAGCTCCTTGGCGCTCTCGGCGATGTTCAGGGCGTGGTCGCTGAGCCGCTCGAAGTCAGAGATCACGTGCAGGTATTTTGAAACCTCGCCGCTCTGCCGGGCGTTGAACTCTCTGCCGGTGAGCTTCATCAGATAGGTGCCCAGCACGTCCTCGTAGCGGTCCACCTCGGATTCCAGGTCCCGAACCTCTTCAAAGCCCGCCTGGGTATAGCCTCGCAGCAGGACGAAGGACTTCTCCAGCGCCTTGCGGGAAAGCTCCGCCATGGCGTTGATGGTCAGGCGGCTCTGCTCGATGGCCAGAGGCGGGTGCTCCAGGAAGCGCTCCTCCAGCCGGAGACCGGGATCGTCTCTCGCCGGGCCCTGATCCGGAATGATCTTGCAGACGATGGCCTCGATCACATCGATGAAGGGCATGAGCAGCACCGTCAGGATAAACCGGAAGAAGGTGTTCACGCCTGCCAGAGAGAAGGGGTCCATGACCTTGTCCATAAAGGAGAAGGGATGAATCGCGTTAACGATATAGAAGATCGCGGTCATCACCAGCACTCCCAGGAAGGAGGCCACCAGATAGACCCAAGCGGTGCGCTTGCCCTGCACCGTGGCGCCGATGGCCGACAGCAGCACCGGGAAGGCCGCGCCGATGGTGATGCCGAACAGCAGCGGAAGCGCCGCGTCCAGATTCAGCGCCCCCGTCACCGACAGGGCCTGCAGGATACCCACCGCCGCGCTGGCGGACTGCAGCAGCGCCGTGAAGGCCGCGCCCACCAGAATACCGAGGGCGGGATTGGACATGCTGGTCATGGTCTTGGTGAACCAGGGCTGGTCGCCCAGGCCGTTCACCGCGCCGGACATGGTACTCATGCCGAACATCAGGACCGCGAAGCCCATGAGGATGTCGCCCACATGCTTCTGGGTCTGACTTTTGGAGAACATCCGAAGAATGACGCCCACCACCGCAACCACGCCGGTGAGGGTGGCCGTGGAGAGCACGCTGCGCAAACCGCCCGCGCCCTCGATGTAGCTCAGGCAGATGACCCAGCCGGTGATGCTGGTGCCCAGAATGGAGCCCAGAATCACGGAGATGGCCTGCCGCAGCTTCATCATGCCGGAGTTCACGAAGCCAACCGCCATGACGCTGGTGGCGCAGGAGGACTGGATCACCGCGGTCACGCCGGTGCCCAGCAGCACGCCCCGGATGGGGGTGCTGGATAGTCGGTAGAGGATCGGCTCCAGCCGGTCGCCGGAGACGGATTTCAGCCCGTCGCCCATCAGCGACATGCCGAAGAGAAACAGCGCCACACCGCTGAGCAGCGCAATGATCTCAGAAACGCCCATAGAGGCAGTCTCCTTTCCTTTTCTTCAATCTATCGAAGTGTACCCGTTCAATGTAAAATCTGCCACCGCAATATGTTAAATCTATGTAAAATCTATGGAAAAAAAGCGGAACCTGTGTTACTCTCTTTCCTGAGGTGAATCCTATGATCTATCTTCTGGAGGATGACGACAGCATCCGAAAGCTCGTAATCTATACTCTGGAGAGCCAGCAGTTCTCCGCAGAGGGTTTTTCCAACGCGGAGGCGTTCTGGCAGGCCATGGAGAGGCAGACCCCCGCGCTGGTTCTGCTGGACATCATGCTCCCCGGGGAGGACGGCATCTCCGTACTGCGCAAGCTGCGGGCAGATCCCGCCACAGCAGCGGTTCCGGTAATCATGATGACGGCGAAAAACACGGAATATGACCGGGTGCAGGGTCTGGACGCCGGGGCCGACGACTACATTTCCAAGCCCTTCGGCATGATGGAGCTGGTGGCCAGAGTCCGGGCGGTGCTGCGCAGAACCGAACCGAAAAATGAGGGTACCGAATATCGCGTGGGCGCACTCTACGTTTGCCCGGACCGGCATGAGGTGAAGGTGGATGGTGAGCCGGTGCATCTGACCTATAAGGAGTTTCTGCTCCTGCGCACGCTGCTGGAGAACCAGGGGCGGGTGCTCACAAGAGAGATTCTCATGGACAAGGTCTGGGGCCTCGGCGCTGAGCGGGAAAACCGTACCCTGGACGTACACATCCGCACCCTGCGCCAGAAGCTGGGCAGCGTAGGCGGCTGCATCCAGACCATCCGCAACGTGGGCTATCGGCTGGAGGACAGCGAGCCATGAGCAGGGCCATCTTCCGAACCAGCCTCTTCGTGGGGCTTCTGGTGCTGTTCTTCACCACCGCGGTGTTCTTCTTCCTCCGCTATTCCCAGGCCCAGGACGAGACTTACGCCGCCCTCCAGCAGGAGGCGGTCTACGCCGAACAGGGGCTTTTGCAGGGCGGCGAGGTCTTTCTCAAAAGCCTCGGCAGCGTCAACCGCATCACCTGGATCCGCTCCGACGGCAGCGTGATCTATGACAACGAGTTTCCCAACGAGTCCAATCAGCAGGGCTGCCCCGAGGTGCAGACCGCGCTGACCGAGGGCGTGGGTCAGGGCATCCGGCAGAGCGGCAGCAGCGGCGTCCAGACCATGTATGTGGCCCGCCTCTGCGCCGACGGAACGGTGCTCCGGCTCAGCCGCCCCCTCTCCGCCGTGCGCACGGCCATCATCTCCGTCACCCCGGTGCTGTGGGTGGTGGTGCTGGCCACGCTGCTTTCGCTGCTGGCGGCCTTTCGGGCCTCCAAGGGGATCGTCCGGCCCATCAACGAGATGGATCTGGACCACGACGACGCCGCGGCTCCCTACCCGGAGCTGACGCCGCTGCTGGAGCGCATTCAGGAGCAGAAGCGCACCATCGCGGAGCAGAACGAGGAGCGGGAAGCCCTCCGGCGGGAGTTCTCCGCCAACGTCTCCCACGAGCTGAAAACGCCCTTGACCTCCATCTCCGGCTTTGCGGAGCTCATGGCAAGCGGCGTGGCGGAGAGCGACAAGGTGCAGGAGTTTTCCAGCGACATCTACCGGGAGTCCCAGCGGCTCATGACCCTGATCGACGACATCATCAAGCTCTCCAGGCTGGACGAGGACGCCATGGCCCCGGAGACGGAGCCGGTGGATCTCTACGAGCTCAGCGGCGAGGTGCTGGACAGCCTGCGCCCGGTGGCAGAACGGCAGAACATCCAACTGCAGCTCACCGGCCAGTCCGCCCAGGTGAACGGCGTCTGGCAGCTTTTAAGCGAGATGGTCTACAACCTCTGCGACAACGCCATCAAGTATAACCGCCCCGGCGGCAGCGTCACCGTGGAGGTTTCGGATACGGAAGCCGGCCCCAGACTGACGGTGTCGGACACCGGCATCGGCATCGCCCCGGAGCATCAAAAGCGGATCTTTGAGCGGTTTTACCGGGTGGACAAGAGCCACTCCAAGGAGATCGGCGGCACCGGTCTCGGCCTCTCCATCGTGAAGCACGGAGCCCAGTTTCACCATGCAGCCGTGACCCTGGAAAGCGAACCCGACATCGGCACCAAAGTCACACTGGAATTCCACTAACGTTCTGAATCCAATTAAATCATCATTTTGCCGTCGGAGCTTAGCTTCGACGTGCAAAATACCGCTCACGGAGAAAGTATTTTTTCTTTTCGCAAGTCGCACTTGCGCCAAAAAATCCTTTCTCCGTGCAATTCATTCCAAGAAAAATCCGCAGACCGAAGTCTGCGGATTTTTTTGGGTTAGCCTTACTTGGAGTACATCTCCTTGAGCTTGAGCAGGTGCTCATAGCGGGCCTTGGCGTTCTCCTCAGACTTGGAGAACAGACCCTCGGCGCGCTCGGGGAACTCGCGGGTCAGGCGGCTGTAACGAGCCTCGTTCATGAGGAACTCGCGGTAGCCGTCCTTGGGCTCCTTGCTGTCCAGAGTGAAGGACTGCTCGGCAGCGGGATCGTAGCGGAACAGGTTCCAGTAGCCGCACTCCACAGCCTTCTTCATTTCCTTCTGGCAGTTGGTCATGCCGCCCTTGATGCTGTGCATCTCGCAGG
>CAMHPQ010000128.1 GCA_946187035.1 uncultured Clostridia bacterium
CAGGTCGTCAATGTCGCTCATGCGGCCATTGCCT
This sequence comes from uncultured Clostridia bacterium, assembly GCA_946187035.1. Taxonomy (GTDB): domain Bacteria; phylum Bacillota; class Clostridia; order Oscillospirales; family Oscillospiraceae; genus CAG-103. The sequence continues at coordinate 35 of CAMHPQ010000128.1, forward strand.
TGGGTGATTCTGGTGAGGATCTCGTTCATGCGGGTGGTGCCCTCACGACATGGCGTACATTTGCCGCAGGACTCCTCGCAGATGAAGTTCATGAAGAACTGGGCGATGTTCACCATGCAGCTGTCCTCGTCCATGACGACAAGGCCGCCGGAGCCGATGATGGCGCCCACCTTCTTCAGACTGTCGAAGTCCATGGGCAGATCCAGATGCTCCTTGGTCAGGCAGCCGCCGGAGGGGCCGCCGATCTGCACGGCTTTGAATTCCTTGTGGTTCTTGATGCCGCCGCCGATGTCGTAGACGACCTCCCGCATGGTGGTGCCCATGGGGACCTCGATGAGGCCCGTGTTCATCACGTTGCCGGTGAGGGCGAAGGCCTTGGTGCCGGGGCTGGTCTCGGTGCCCAGGGAGCGGAACCAGGCGGAGCCCTTCTTGATGATGTCGGGGACGCTGGCGAAGGTCTCCACGTTGTTCAGGCAGGTGGGCTTGCCGAAGAGGCCCTTGTCCACGCTTCTGGGAGGCTTGGTTCTGGGCATGCCGCGGTGGCCCTCGATGGAGGCGGTCATGGCCGAGCCCTCGCCGCAGACGAAGGCGCCGGCGCCGCGGTTGATGTGCATATGGAAGCTCTTGCCGCTGCCGAGGATGTTGTCACCCAGGATGCCCATCTCCTCCGCCTGCTGCATGGCCATACGCATACGGCGCACCGCCAGCGGATACTCCGCGCGGACGTAGAGATAGCCCTCGGTGGAGCCGGTGGCCACGCCCGCGATGATCATGCCCTCCAGCACCTTGTGGGGGTCGCCCTCCATGCAGGAGCGGTCCATGAACGCGCCGGGGTCGCCCTCGTCGCCGTTGCAGACGATGTACTTCACAGGCTCTTCGGTGTGCGCCGCCACCTGCGCCCACTTTTTGCCCGTGGGGAAGCCGGCGCCGCCGCGGCCTCTCAGCCCGGAGTCGGAGACCTCTTTGATGACCTCGTCGCCGGACATTTCAAACAGACATTTGACCAGGGCCTCGTAGCCGCCGATGGAGAGATACTCCTCGATGGACTCCGAGTCGATGTGGCCGCAGTGCTCCAGCACGCGGCGGGTCTGCTTCTTATAGAAGGGGATGTCCTCCTGGCGCTTGCACAGGCCGTCCTCGTTGTGGTAGCCGAGACGGTCAATGAACTCGCCCTCCAGGATGGTCTTCTGGACGATCTCGTCCACATCCTCCACGGTGCAGCGGGTGTAGAGCCAGCCTTCCGGCTCGATGCGCACCAGCGGGCCCCGCTCGCAGAAGCCGTGGCAGCCGGATTTCTTCAGGCCCACCGCCTCGCCGCCGTGGTTGTCGCTGAGACTGACCTCGCAGTCGATGCCCAGCTCCGCCATTTTATTCTTCAGCGCCTGATAGACGTTCAGGTTGCCGCCGGCCACGCAGCCGGTGCCGCAGCAGACCAGAATCTTGCGCTTCTCCGCCTCACGCGCAGCCTTATACTGCGCCTGCAGCGCCTGGAATTCCTCCAGGGAATGCAGTTTTTCTCTCATGGCCTCAGCCCTCCCCTGCTCTCAGGTCAGCGATCAGATCCTTGGCCTTCTCGGGGGTCATTGCGGCGTGGACGGTGTCATTGACCATGACCACCGGGCTCAGACCGCAGGCGCCCAGACAGGAGACGATCTCCAGCGAGAACAGTCCGTCGTCCGACAGGGACTTCTTGTCGTTCAGGCCGGTGATCTCCTGCAGCTTCGCCAGCACGTCCGCGCTCTTGCGCACGTGGCAGGCGGTGCCGCGACATACCTTCAGCACGTATTTGCCCTTCGCGTCCAGTGAGAAGTTGCCATAGAACGTCGCTACTCCATAGATTTCCGACTCGCTCATGCCGGTCTTCTCTGAGATATGGGCCAGCACATCCTGCGGCAGATAGCGATAGATGTCCTGCACATCCTGCAGGATTGCGATGATCTGCTGCTTGTCGCAGTTGTACTGCTCCAGAATCTCATCCACTGCCTTGAAATCTCTTGGCTCCATATAGCCTTCCCTACCTTTCATTATTGGACAATAATAATATTCAGTGTCGTCCAACTGCATTATAACGCTTTCGTTAAAAATAAAGCAAGGCCATTTTGTCATTTTTCCGGCTGCATGATCATTTTTGTAGCATGTTACAAATTTAATGTCATTTATTCGACATAATAAACAAAAATAGTGCCGTTTCTGTACAGAAATGGCACTATTTGTTAGTTTTAAACAATGAATTGTTCGTGCTTATTTCTCTTTCCGAATGGGCAGCCACCAGGTGAAGCCGAAGGCCAGGCAGTTGGCCAGACCCTCCGCCGCGCCGAGGCCGTATTCGGCGGCGGTCTTCTTGCCGATCAGGGCATATTCGGCGGCGTGCATGCCGAACAGCGCCAGCAGCGGCAGCGGCTTTTTCTTCGACGCCATGGCCGCCCCCGCGGCGTACAGCCCCACGCAGATGGGCTTTCCGAATTGTTTGGTGAGTTTTAGAAACATGATGGTTCTCCTTTCTGATTTCTATCATCAAAAACTAGTTTATAGAGCTGTTGCGAGGCAGGATGTACGATGATTGCCAATCTAAAATGGTGTCATTGCGAACCAGTGCGCACACTGGTTCGCAATGACAAGCTTTGGGACTGGCGCATAAACTCCAATTCATCGCTGAATGTGAAGTCTCTTTTTAAACTCCACACTCCACACTCCTAACTCCACACTGATCGCCATACTCCAATTTACCGAACACGATGCGCTCGAACTTTCAAATATTATGTAAACTAATTCACACGCCCCAGCCGTTGTCCAGGATGGTTTTCTCCAGAATCGGTCTCTGATCCCGATACTGGCCCATCCAGTTGGCGGAGCTGGAGGTGGCGGCTGCGGCCTCGTCCCCGGCGGCAATGGCGTCGATGAGCTCCTGATGGTGCCGGGCCGAGAGCTCCAGATCCGCGGCCCCCACCTGGGACAAGATCCGCTCGAACCGGTAGACGTGCCGCTGGAGCTTTAACAAAAACTGCAGCAGATACGGGTTCCCCGCCAGCTTGGCCACCGCGTCGTGGAACTGCTCGTCGGCCCGTAGGACGTCGCTGATCTCCCCGTCGAAGGTGCGGATGTAGGCCTCGTTCATCCGCTCCAGCTCCTTCCGATCCGCCTCCCTGCAGCGTCCGCAGGCCAGCCGGGCGATGTCGCTCTGCACCGCGGAGATGGCAGTATAGACCGCGTCCGCGTCGGTCATGGAGAGTCTGGAGGCGAAGCTGCCGCGGTTGGGGATCACGTCCACAAAGCCGTCGGCTGCCAGCAGCATCAGGGCCTCCCGGACCGGGGTGCGGCTGACGTTGAAGTAGGCGGCCAGCTCCATTTCGTTGAGCTTTTCGCCGGGCAGAATGGTGCCGAAAATCAGCCATTCCAGCATGGTGTCATAGACCCGTTCCTTGGCGGAGCGGGGCTCCTCGGCCTCTATTTTCACGGGGATCGGCATAGTAAACACTCCGTTCAAAATCTTTTATGGTTCTTGTGTTGACTTTACTATATTTTTATGATATAGTCAATAAGCGATATGCGGTATGCGATATGCAATATACAATTTCTGAAAGAGGTGACCAGCATGACCAAGATGCTTCTGATCGGCAACCTGATCTCGTGTGTTTCTTCGGTTTTCCTGATGCTCAGCACGCTGACCAACGATCGGCGCAGGGCCTATCTGTTCCAAATGCTGGAGAGCCTGTTTCTGGTGATCTCCAGCCTGTTCTTCGCAGCCCCGGTGCGGCTGATCTCCCAGGCCTTCGGCGTGGCGCGGAACTATCTGGTGATGATCGACAAATACACCGTGCCGCTGATGGTGGCCTTCACCCTGCTCTGCACCGGCATGGGCGTGGCCCTGAACACCGAGGGCTGGCTGGGCGTCATCGTGATCGTGGCGACGATCCAGCTGTCGCTGTGCAACTACTACTGCAAGACCGTCCGCGCAACCAAGATCGGCTTCGTGGTGAATCTGCTGATGTGGTCGGTCTACTCCTTCCTGATCTCCGACGTGGCCTACGGCATCGCCAATGGCGCCATCTCCCTGATGGGCATTGCCAGCCTCATGCAGTATGAGCGTCGGCAGAAGCAGACGGCCTGATCAAAGTAAAGACTTGATGTATGAGATCTCCTGCTCATTGAGGTAGCGAAAGCCTCTGGGCGGGAGATTTCCCAGTTTTAAATCCCCCTCGGAGACCCGCTTCAGCCGGTGCACCGTGAGGCCGGCCTTGGCGCAGAGCCGGCGCACCTGGCGGTTCTTCCCCTCGTGGATGGTGACGGAGAGCCGGCGATGGTCCATGATCTCCACCTCTGCCGGAGAGACGGTCTCCCCGTCCAGATCGGTGATGCCGCGGATGATCTCGGCGGCCTCGTTCAGATCCGCGCCGGAGACCTCCACCTGGTAGACCTTGTCCACCACGTGGGACGGGTGCATGAGGGCGTTGGCCGCCTCGCCATCGTTTGTCATCAGGAGCAGTCCCTCGCTGTCCAGATCCAGTCGGCCCACCGGGTAGACTCTTGTCCCCACCGCCGAGACCAGCTCCGCCACGGTCTTTCTCCCCTGCTCGTCGCTGAGGGTGGTGACATAGCCTCTGGGCTTGTGGAGCATCAGGTAGACCTTTTCCCCGGCTTTGGGCAGCGGAACGCCGTCCACGCAGATTTCGTCCAGCTCCGGATCCGCGCTGTCACCGAGGGCGGCAACCAGTCCGTTGACCGTGACCCGCCCGGCGGTGATCATGGCCTCCGCCGCTCTTCTGGACGCCACCCCCGCAGCGGAGATGCATTTCTGTAAACGTTGTTTCATGGTGATTCCTCAAGTGATGATTGGTTTCAAATCATAGTTTAACGCTCTCTTCGTGTAGGGCGGGGACCTGTGCCCCGCCGCCACAGAATGACGTTGAACCAACGGCGGG
>CAMHPQ010000129.1 GCA_946187035.1 uncultured Clostridia bacterium
AGGGAGCCGAGTGGGATGGGCAGCATTTTTTCAACGCACCGTTAAACTCCAATTTCCCGCTGAAATGTGAAATTTGGTTTCAACTCCACACTCCACACTCCACACTCCACACTCCACAGCCCCGCTGTTTATTCTCCTGCATTTCTGTCCATACTCTCTGCAAAGGAGGGATCCTATGCAGGTTCAGGAGCTCATGTCAAAAGATCCGGTGCTGGTGGAGACAAAAGAACCGGTGAGCAGCGCGGCGCAGCTGATGCGAGCAAGAAACATCGGAGTCATGCCGGTGTGCGACGGACGCGGCAGACTGGTGGGCATGCTCACGGACCGGGACATCGCAATTCGCTGCGTGGCGGCGCAGCTGGACGCGAAAACCACCCCGGTGGAGGCCATCATGTCCAGAGGCGCGGTGACGGCGGCGCCGGAGGAAAATGTGCAGGCCGCGCTGGATCGGATGCACGCAGAGCAGATCCGCCGTCTCCCGGTGGTACAGGACGGAAAGCTGGTGGGAATGCTGTCGCTGGCGGATGTGGCCCGCAATCATTCCATGGACATGGAGGCCGCCAGAGCCCTCAGCGGCATCACATCCAACATCTGCAGAAAATAAAAACTGCTGTAAAAGGGCGGCCCTGATAAGGCAGTACCAGCCTCAAAAAGGATCTTTCGGCATCAGACTTCGTTGAAAATACTCGAAATACACACAAGTATTTCTGTGTTTTTCGCCTCGCCTGACACCAAAATTTCTCTTTTTGAGGTGCGAAGCAGTTTTGAGCGAGCCATAATTCGTTCAGGCAAAATGAAAAAATCCGGGAATCCTTGGTGGATTTCCGGATTTTTTCGTGAAGTATGGGCGGAATAGGGCCGCTCAAAACCTGATACTTCCTTGTCAGAGCCGCCCTAAGGCAGCAGTTTTTTTATCTGGATGATCAGCTCATGAGGATTCTGCGAAACAGCTCGACGCCGGTGAGGAGCACGTCCTCGTCGAAGTCGAAGTTCGTGTTGTGCAGCGCAGAGCCGCCTTTTCCGCCCTGAATGCCCAGCCAGCAGAACACGCCGGGCACCTCCTTCTGGTACTCGGAGAAGTCCTCGGCAGCCATGGCAGGCTCCACCAGAACGGTGTCCTCCATGGAGTCCAGCACGCCGTAGAGCTGCTCCACCAGCGGCCGGGGGTTGTTCACGCAGGGATAGTAGACCCTTCTGTGTACCTCGATCTTCGCGCCGGTGGCCACCTCCAGCCCTTGAACCAGCGCGGTGCACTTGCGGATCATCTGCTGGAACAGGTCGTCACTGAAGGTCCTCAGGGTGCCGCTGATGCGCACCTCCTCAGCGATGACGTTGTGGCTGGTGCCGCCGGAAATCTTTCCGAGGGTCAGCAGGGCGTCCTGATGGGGGTCGGTCTCCCGGGTGATGACGGTCTGGAGCATGGTGATCATCTCCGCTGCCACCACGATGGCGTCGACGCCCATCTGGGGGGTGGAGGCGTGGGCGCTCTTGCCGTGGACGGTGAGCTCAAAGTCGCTGGTCTGGGCCATCATGTGCCCCCAGCGAAGGCCGATTTTACCCTTCTCCACCGTGGGCCACAGGTGCAGACCGTAGATGCGGTCCACCTTGGGGTTCACCAGCGCGCCGTCCTCGATCATGCTTTTGGCGCCGGCCCAGCCCTCCTCGCCGGGCTGGAACAGGAGCACCACGTTCCGTTTCAGCTCATCCCGGTGGGCGGAGATCCATTTTGCCAGCAGCAGCAGGACGGTCATGTGGCCGTCGTGGCCGCAGCCGTGCATCTTTCCCTCGTGCTTGGAGCAATAGGGGACCTTGTTCTGCTCCTGATTCATCAGGCCGTCCATGTCCGCCCGGAAGGCGATGGTCTCCTGGGCGTCCGGGGTCTCAAAGACCACCTTCAAACCGGTGACGGCCAGCTTTTCCATCCGATCCGGCTGGCAGCGCTCCAGCTCCTCCATCAGGAAGGCCTGGGTTTTGAACAGCTGAAAGCCGATCTCCGGGATCTGGTGCAGCGCCCGCCGCAGGCGAAGGGCCTCAGGCTCCAGAGCGCAGATCTCCTCATGTATTTTCATAGTATCTCTTCCTCCGGTGGGGACGTTTCTCCTGACAGTATAGCGGATATGCACGAAATTCGTCAAGTCACAGACGGAAGATTCGGCGGCATTCTCTGCCTGCGGGTTTGAATTTTGCTGCGCCGCGTGGTATAATCTCCTGCGTTGATTCCATTCGGAAGGAGGGAGACTGTGAAAAAGCATCTGGATCGGGCCGTGGTGCTGCTGGTGCTGGCGGCAATGCTGGCCGGACTGGCGCTGTCCGTGCTGCACCAAAAGGACGTGAATTACTACGAAAATCGAACTGCCAACCGGATGCCGGCCTTCTCCCTCACTTCGTGGCTCCGTGGGGAATACCAGGATGCGCTGGAGGACGCCCTCTCCGATCAGGTCCCGGCTGCGGAGCGCTTAAACCGCACCTATCACCAGACCACCAACCGCTATCTGCGCATGGTGCTGAAACGATTCCAGACGGCCTTCCCGAACCGCTATTTCCGCTTCCAGGACATGCTGCTCTTCGGGGACGACTACATCACCTTCCCGGCGGTGTGGCTGGAGGAGCGGCAGCCGGAGCTGGACGCCAAGGCCGAGAATTACAACGCCCTCTTCGCCGCCTGCCCGGAGCTCCGGTTCTACGTCTATTATATCGAAAAGGACACGGACGTGGAGTTCGACACCGGCCTGAAAACCGGGGTCTCGGACTATATGCTCAGTGCCCTGAATCTGCCGGAGAGCCAAAAGGGCTGCTTCCGGGTGAACAATTTTGACGAGTTCAGCCAGTGGTTTTTCAAGACCGACCACCACTGGAACTACGCCGGCTCCTACCGGGCTTACACCGAGCTCATGCAGATGCTGGGGAAAACCGATGTTCTGGAGCCCCGCGGCCCGGAATTCATCGCCGGGGGCATGTGCGGCACCAAGGCGAAGATCGTCGGCGCCGACGCATTGTTCTCGGAGGATCTCTACGCCTACCGGTACGCTTTCCCCGAAATGACCATCACCGTCAACGGCGAGCCCGTCTCCGACTACGGCAGACAGAGCGACACCTTCACCGAGGCCGACTACGGCACCCTGGGCTACAGCGGCTTTTACGGGGATGACTACGGGGAGATCACCTTCCATACGGATAAAGCCGGCGCGGGCAATCTGCTGGTCATCGGCGAGAGCTTCGACAACGCCCTTTTGAAGCTGCTGGCCTCCTCCTATGAGAATACCTATTCCGTGGATCTGCGCAACTATGAGCGGGAGAACGGCAAGACCTTCTCCTTCTCGGATTATGTGCAGGCCCACGGCATCACCGACGTGCTGCTGATCGGCAACGTGGACTTCTTCGTTCTGGACGAGTTCAGATTGGAGGCGACGCCATGATCTTCAGCAGCCTGACCTTCCTCTACGCCTTCCTGCCCATCACGTCGCTGCTCTATCTCCTGAGCCGGAACCGCACCTGGCGCAACGGCGTATTGCTCATCGCGTCTCTGGTGTTTTACGCCTGGGGCGAGCCGAAGCTGCTGCTTTTGCTGCTTTTGGCGGCGCTGGAGGGCTATCTCGGCGGCCTCGTCATCGAGAAGACCCAAAGCCGCAAAGCGCTGATCCTTACGGTGGTACTGCTGGTGGCGAATCTGGCGGTGTTCAAGTATCTGAACTTCTTCTGCGACAATTTGAAGGCCCTGATCCCCGCCTTGGGGAACGTGCCCGCCATTGCCCTGCCCATCGGCATCAGCTTCTACACCTTCCAGATCCTCTCCTATGACATCGACCTCTACCGGGGCAAGGTGGGGGTGCAGCGGAATTTCTTCTCCCTGCTGTTATATGTGAGCTTCTTCCCCCAGTTGATCGCCGGCCCAATCGTCCGCTATGAGACCGTGGAGCATGAGATCCGGGAGCGGCAGGAGACCTTCTCCGACGCAGCCGCCGGCATCCGCAGGTTCATTCTGGGCCTCGGAAAAAAGGTGCTGCTGGCCAACGGTCTCGCCGCCATTCCCGAGGTGGTCTATGCCGGCAAACCGGAGATCTTCGGCACCGGCGCCTTCTGGCTGGCGGCCCTGAGCTATTCCCTGCAGCTGTATTTCGACTTCTCCGGCTACAGCGACATGGCCATCGGCCTGGGCCGGATGTTCGGGTTTCACTTCCTGGAGAACTTCGACTACCCCTACGTCTCCCGCTCCGTCACGGAGTTCTGGCGCCGGTGGCACATCTCCCTCTCCAGCTGGTTCCGGGACTATGTGTATATCCCCCTGGGCGGAAACCGGGTGAAGAAATCCCGCTGGGTGCTGAACATCCTGGTGGTCTGGGCCCTCACCGGCTTCTGGCACGGCGCCCAGTGGAATTTCATCCTCTGGGGCCTCTATTACGCGGCGCTGCTGCTGCTGGAAAAACTGGTTTGGGGCAAGGCGCTGGAGAAGCTGCCGTCGGTTCTCCGCTGGGCCTACACCTTCTTCCTGGTGGTGGTGGGCTGGGTGCTGTTCTACCACACGGACTTCGGGAACCTCGGCTACGCCATCCGGACGCTGTTTGTCTACCACAAAACCGACTGGGTGGGCGTCATCGCGGCCAGCTCCGATCTGCTGCAGGCGCTGCCGATTTTGCCCTTGGCGCTGCTGTGCGCCTTCCCGGTGTTCCGAAATCCCATCCGGAAGCTGGGCGAAAGCACCGTTGGTGAACTGGCATTGGACGTCCTCTGCGTCATTCTGCTGGTGCTCTGCATCACCTGCCTCATCAGCGCCAGTTACAACCCCTTCATCTATTTCCGATTCTGAATCCGCCATCCCCGAATTAGGGGATGGTTTTTTGATGGGAAAAGTCGGTAGTGTAAGGGTCAAATTCCAGTTTATCGTGATGTTGGATAATGC
>CAMHPQ010000130.1 GCA_946187035.1 uncultured Clostridia bacterium
GAATTTTGATGTAAGGGGATTTATCCTTGCTTTTCGTCCGCGAGGATTGCTCCGTCCGCGCCGATGGTCACGGTGCGGAGCGGAATATCCCGTCCGCAGCCGGCGATGGCCTGATGGACTGCGTACTCCATGCCGCCGCAGCAGGGGACGAACATCCGGGTCAGGGTCACGGACTTCACGTCGTTCTCTCTGAGAATCTCAGTGAGCTTTTCGGAGTAGTCGGCGGCGTCCAGCTTGGGGCAGCCGATGACCACCACCTTGCCCTGCACGAAGTCCCGGTGGAAGTTGCCGTAGGCATAGGCGGTGCAGTCGGCGGCCACCAGCAGATCGCACTGGTAGAACACCGGGCTGGAGGGGCTCACCAGCTTCAGCTGCACGGGCCAGTTGTCCAGCGCATTGGGGGCGTCGCCCTGTGCTGCGGCGTCCGCGGCCTTTTTCTGCTGCTTCTCCCGTTTGGCGGCCAGCACCGCCTGCTCGTCATAGCCGGGTGCCTCCCGCATCTCGAAGCTGATGGCGTTCATGGGACATGCCGGCAGACAGTCGCCCAGACCGTCGCAGAAGTGCTCCCGCATGAGCTTTGCCTTTCCGTCCACGATGTCGATGGCGCCCTCGTGGCAGGCGTTGGCGCACAGGCCGCAGCCGTTGCAGCGCTCCTCGTCGATTTTGATGATTTTCCGAAGCATGATGATGACCTCCCGCTTGATTTTCTGATCGTACTATACTACAATGGAAGCAAATATTAAGTTGCATTTGCAACAAAGGAGAGAGAACATGGAAGAATCTCTGAAGTTTTTGCTGAAAACGCCGCTGTTTTCGGGCCTGTCGGAGGAAACCGCGGCGCAAATGCTGAGAGAGCTGACCATCCGTCGGCGCCGCTATGATCGGGACGAGGTGATTCTCGCTGCGGGGGAGACGGTCTCTGGCTTCGGCATCGTGCTCTCCGGCGCGGCCAGACTGGAGCGGGAGGACGCCTACGGCAATCGGGAGATTCTCGGCAGCGTCCAGCCGGGGGAACTCTTCGCGGAGGTCTTCGCCTGCCTCGGGGATGTGCCGGTGCAGGTGACGGTTTCGGCGGACGCGCCCTGCGAGGTGCTGTTTCTCAGAATCGACGGGCTGTTCCGCCCGGAATTCACTGAGGCGCTCCACCGGTTCCTCCGGATTCTGGCGCGGAAGAATTACACTCTCACCGAGAAGCTCCGCCACGTGTCCAAACGGAGCACCAGGGAAAAACTGCTCAGCTATCTGGACGCGGAGCGCCGCAGAGCCGGGACGACGTTCTTCACGATCCCCTTTGACCGGCAGCAGCTGGCGGACTATCTGGCCATTGACCGGAGCGCCATGTGTCGGGAACTCTCCAGAATGAAAGCGGAAGGCCTCATCGACTATGATCGAAAGACCTTCCGGCTTATGACGAATTCAGATTAAAGTATCCGCGGGCCGCTCACAGGCTCCGCCGTGGCAGCGGTAGTACATGGCGCCGGACTCCGGGATGGGATAGTCCCTCGTGAAGGGCGCGATCCGATCCAGTGCTTCGGCGGTCTCCGGGGTTTTCAGCAGCACCGTAAGCCCCGGATGCGGCTTTTTCAAATATGCCCGCAGCTCTGACGGCTCCTCTTTGGTGCAGACCACCAGCTCCTCGGTCTCCCAGAGCGCTTCCGTCAGCGTAAGCATGGTGAAGCAGTGGGCCTCCGGGTGCTTTTGCGCAGCTCCTGAGAGGAACCGAAGCTGCTTTTCCGCGGCCTCCCGGAACCGGAATTCTCCGGTCAGTCGCTCCAGTCTGGAGAGCACCAGCGCCGCCACGGAATTCCCGCTGGGCAGCGCGCCGTCGTAGACCTCCTTGGAGCGGGTGATCAGCTGCTCCCCGGTGGCTGCATAGGGGTAAAAGCCGCCCTTTTCCACATCGAAGAATTCCGAGAGCAGATGGTCGGCAATCTCTGCCGCCTTCTCCAGCAGCGCGGGATCGAAGGTCGCCCCGTAGAGCTCCAGCAGCCCCCAGGCGTAGAAGGCGCAGTCCTCCAGCTTCGCCGGGTGCTTTGCGCCGTCTCGCCAGACCGCCAGCAGATTGCCGCTTTCATCCCGGAGATGTTCTTCAATGAAGTTCACCGTCCGGGCCGCCGTACTGAGATATAGTTTTTTCTCCAGAACCACCCCAGCTCTGGCCAGTGCGGCGATCATCAGACCGTTCCAGCCGGTGAGTATCTTGTCGTCCAGCAGCAGCTCCGTACGGTCTTTTCGATAACTGTACACTTTTTCCGCCACCGCAGTCTCCGCTCCGGAGGCTGCGGCTTTCCATTGGGGATTCCCTATGAGGTTCAGGATGTTCTTCCCGTGGAAATTGCCCTCCTGCGTGACGCCGAAGCTGCGGCAGAACGCCGGGGCATCAGCGCCCAGCAGGTGATACAGCTCATCCTGGGTGAAGAGATAGTATTTCCCCTCCACGCCGTCGCTGTCCGCGTCCTGGGAGCAGCAGAAGCTGCCCAGATCGTTTCTGAGTTCCCGGATGGCGTAGTCTAGCGTCCGCCGGGCCACGTCCGCGTACCAGCCTTCGCCGGTCATCTGGTAGGCTTCGGTGTAGACCAGAGAGAGCAGGGCGTTGTCGTAGAGCATCTTTTCAAAGTGCGGCGCCAGCCACTTTCCGTCGGTGGAATACCGGCTGAAGCCGCCGCCGATGTGGTCGAAGATGCCGCCGCGGAACATGTGCTCCAAGGTGCCCTCCGCCATCTGCAGGGCGTCTGCGTTCCCGGTCCGCTGGTGGTATCGGAGCAAAAACAGCAGATTGTGGGGGCTGGGGAATTTCGGTGCCGCGCCGAATCCGCCCCACCGGCTGTCATAGTGGCGGGCCATGGTCTCCAGCGCGGTCTTCGGAAGCGCTCTCGAGGGCTCGCCGGGCTGCTGCTGGTTGGCGGTTTGCAGAAAGCCGGTGATCTGCTCGCCGCTTTTGTAAATCCGCTCCCGATCCTGATTCCACAGCCGCCGCGCCTCGTTCAAAAGGGAGATCAGCTGGGGCTTTTTCAGGTAGGTCCCGGCCCAGAAGGGCTTCTGCTCCGGGGTCAGCAGGGCGGTCAGCGGCCATCCGCCGTTTCCGGTCATGGCGGCGCAGGCGGCCATGTAGACGCTGTCCACGTCGGGCCGCTCCTCCCGGTCCACCTTCACGGGGACGAAATGGTGGTTCAGAATCGCCGCCACGCCCCGGTCCTCAAAGCTCTCGTGGGCCATCACGTGGCACCAGTGGCAGGCGGCGTAGCCGATGCTGAGGAAGATGGGCTTGTCCTCCGCCTTTGCTTTTTGAAAGGCGGCTTCGCCCCAGGGCAGCCAGTCCACGGGGTTCTCCGCGTGCTGGAGCAGATAGGGAGACTTCTCAAATTGCAGCGCGTTCAATGGGATTCCTCCTTAATAAACCTGCCATCTGAGGATGAACACCAGGAAATACAGCCCCCACAGACCCAGCATGGCGGGCAGCAGGGTGGAGCGCAGTCGGTTTCGCTGGGTGATGATGGCGAGGACGATCACCGCCGGGAAGAAGGCCATGAGGTATCTGGGCGCGCTCAAAAGCCAGGTGGTGCCCATGGCGATGAAGAAATAGACGAAATACCAGGTGGTGTAGCTGGCGCGCAGATGCTTTACGCCGTAAATCATGAGTACGAGACTCAAAACCTGAGCGGTGAGATTGGGCAGCCACAACCCAAGCAGGTTTTCCATGTTGTCCTTCGCCGAGCCGACGGCATACTCGGTCTGGTAGGCGGCGGAGTTGAAAAATAGCCCCAGCTTCTGGTTCCAGTGCTCCGCCTGATAAGTGAGAAACTGCAGCGGATCGCCGGAGACCCGGTAGTTGATATAAAGATAGATCCCGAAGCCCGCCGGAATCAGCAGCAGCAAAGCGCACCGGAGCAGGGCGGTTTTCAGGGAGATCGTTCCCCGCACCCGCCGGGCGATCAGCTCCGTGAGCAGCGGCACCATCAGCGTGACGCCCAGAGACCGGGTAAAGGCCGCCACTGCTCCGAATAGGCAGGCCGGCAGCCAGCGGTTGGTTCTGGCGAAATAGATGCACCCCACGCAGCACAGGAGAAACAGACTCTCGCTCATGGGCGCTGCGAAGAAGAAGGAGCCCGGCGTCAGGCACAGCAGCAGAATGCCTCTTGCCGCCGCCTTGTGCTCCAGATCCAGCCGCAGCAGCTTGTACAGCAGGCAGCCCGCCCCGGCAAAGCACAGCCCGGACACCGCCAGCGCGGCCAGGGTCCAGTTGGGGAGAATGAGGTGCATCAGCCGGATCAGCAGGGGATAGGCCGGCAGAAACACCAGCTGCACCAGCCGGTCAATGCTGCCCTCGGAGAGATACCAGTCTCTGGCGATATCCAGATAGTGCACGCCGTCGCCGCAGACCCAGGCGTCCATGGATTCCGCCAGCCCCATGGGCCCGTGGAGCAGATACCGCAGCGGCCAGGCCATCAGCAGCACCAGCAGATCCCAGACAATCAGCGCCAGAAACAGTTTTGGCAGAAAGCCCCGCTCTGTCTCTTTTGCAAGATCCTCTGCCAGCGGCTCAGACGGGGACCAGAACCGCACCAGCACCGGTGCGAAGCGAAGCCCCACCAGGACAAACAGCCCTGCGCTGATGAGGGCGGAAACCCGCGCCCCGGCAGAATAATAGGGATACTCGCCCCACCAGAGAATCACGGCCAGCGCCACGGCTGCGACGCCTGCGCAGGAGACCCAAAAGGCGGGAGAATGCTTTTGCAGCTGCTTCATAAAAGGATTCCTTTCTGCAGAAAAAACATACATAAACCTGAATTATTCACATTAACGCCTGAGCAAGCCCAAGCGCCGCAAAAATAC
>CAMHPQ010000131.1 GCA_946187035.1 uncultured Clostridia bacterium
AGGGAGCTGGCACGGCGGGAAATAGCCGTGACTGAGGGAGCGAGCCTTGCCGCACGGGCAGCGCTACGTTTGTTTCAGCCTTTGCCCGACGTTCCCTCCCTCAGTCTCGCTTCGCTCGACAGCTCCCTCTCCGAGGGCGCCAAGAGAACTCACAGCATCCTTCAACAGAACGACAAACTGGAATTTGAGTCCGTCGAAGACACTTTCAACTCCAAACTCCTAACTCCAAACTCCACACTCATAGAAAACGATCATTTGATTCATCTTTGATGCCTGGGGGATGAAACTCTGCCGTTTTTTCGGTCTATGCTTCGGCGCGAGGTGACAAGCATGATCGAAATTTTGACCGAGACCACGCCGGAGTACGAGGCGTTTTTATCCGAACACCCAAGGGGCACCCTGTTCCAATCGGGGCTCTGGGCCGGGGTGAAGAAAAACTGGACTTGGCGGGCGGTGGTCTTCCGCAGAGACGGAAAGATCGCGGCGGGCATGTCCGTCCTGCTGCGTCCGGTGCCCGGCACTCCCTGGAAGCTGGCCTACGCCCCCAGAGGGCCGGTCTGCGACCCCAAGGACAAGATCGCCCTCTTCGCGCTGACCGAGGGGGCACGGCAATTGGGAAAACAGGAAAACGTCTGTCTGTTCAAGGCGGATCCGGACGTGCCCCGCTCCGACGAGGCATTTCAAAAAACCATGGCGGCCCTCGGCTATCAGCTGCTGCCGGAGAGCTGGAATTTCGACCGGATCCAGCCCCAGCATCTGGCCCGGATCGACCTCCGGGGCAAGGACGCGGACGCGGTGCTGGCGGGGATGAAGCAGAAGACCCGCTACAACATCCGGCTGGCGGAGCGCAAGGGCGTCACGGTGCGGGTCTGCGGCACGGAGCAGCTGCCGGAGTTCTGCACGCTCATGAAAACCACCGGCATCCGGGACGGCTTCGCGGTGCGGCCCTGCAGCTATTTTGAAGGGATGCTCCGGTCTCTCGGAAGCCACGGGCGGCTCTATCTGGCCTATTATGAAGGAAAACCCCTGGCCGGGGCCATCGCGGCGCAGTTCGGCAACAAGACCTGGTATCTCTACGGCGCCTCGGCGGACGAGCATCGGGACGCCATGGCCAACTACCTGCTCCAGTGGAGCATGATCCGGTGGGCCGTGGACTCCGGCTGCGAATGGTACGATTTCCGCGGGGTCTCCGGCGGTCAGGCCGAGAACAAGACCCGGGGCCTCTGGCGGTTCAAGGGCGGCTTCGGCGCGGAGCTTCAGACCCTGGTGGGCGAATATGAGCTCGATTTAAAACCCCTTGCGGCCATGGCGGTGAAAAAGTTGATCCCGATCTTTCAGAAGGGCGCGCTGCTGCTGGCAGGCGTCCGAACCCGGGGACGGCCAAGGCCCCATCTGCCCCGCTTTTCTTTCGGATGCAATTATGATACAATCCGGATGTAGTTTTGTATCCGAAAGGAGGGGTGCGCGTGATCCGCATTCTCATCGTGGAGGACGAGCGTCCCATCGCCGATCTGATCCAGCTGAGTCTGGAGGGGGCGGGCTACCACTGCGACTGCGTCTATGACGGCATCGCCGCGGCGGATCTGATCACCAACCAGCAGTTTGATCTGATCCTGCTGGACGTGATGCTCCCCGGGGCCAGCGGCTTCGAGCTGATGGACTACATCCGCCCCACGGGCATGCCGGTGATCTTCCTCACCGCCAAGGCCGACGTGAACGACCGCGTCCGGGGTTTGCATTTGGGCGCGGACGACTATCTGGTAAAACCCTTTGAGATCATCGAGCTCCAGGCCCGGGTGGAGGCGGTGCTCCGCAGATACAAAAAGCTGGACCGGCTCATCGAAATCGGGGATCTGGAGATTGACACCTATTCCAGAACCGTGAAGCGGGACGGCGCGGAGATCGCCCTGACCAAGAAGGAATTCGACCTGCTGCTGCTCTTCGCCCGGAACCCCAACATCGCCCTCTACCGGGAGACCATCTATGAGCGGGTCTGGGAGAGCGACTACATGGGCGACAGCCGCACCGTAGACCTGCACATCCAGCGGCTGCGGAAAAAGGTGGGCTGGGAAACCCGGCTCAAGGCGGTCTACAAGATCGGCTATCGGCTGGAAGTATGAGAGAGCATCTGAAATTCAGCACCCGGCTGTTTCTGAGCGTGCTGCTGCTGGTGACGGTGACGTTCTCTCTGGGCGGGAACCTGCTGCTCTACGCCTCCTTCCGCTCCGCCCGGGACCGGGAGACGGAAAACGCCCTGGCCAGCTACCGTTTGATGCAGTTCACCGCGGCGGCGGTGGGCATGAACCAGAGCGACGTGCAGCTGGGCAAGGTGGTCAACGCCCTGGGGCAGATGCATCTGGACCCCGGGGCGGCCCTCCGGCTGCGGCTGGATGACGACATCGCCTACTCCAGCGCCCCCGCCGAGGACGTGTTCCGAACGGTGGGGCGGGAGGTCAGCGAGGCCGAATTGGTGGAGCAGGTCTTCGTCGGGGCAGACGGCGCCCACTATCTGCAGATCACTGGGGCGCTGCCCCTGGGCAATCTCTCGGCACAGCTGGACGGGGTCTTCCCCATCGAGAGCGCCTACGGCGCCCTGCACACCCAGCAGCGGCTGTATCGGGAGGTTTTCTGCGTGGTCATGGTGCTGGGGGCCCTGATGGCGCTGGCGCTGATGCGGCTTTTGACGAAGCCCTTAAACGCCCTCTCCGCCACCAGCCGGAAGATCGCGGGCGGAGACCTGACCTGCAGGGCGGAGGTCAGCGGCAGCGACGAATTTGCCATGCTGGCCGCCGACGTGAACCACATGGCCGATGAGCTGAACGCCCGGATTGACGATCTCACCGACGCCATGCGCCGGCAGGAGGAATTTACCGGGGCCTTCGCCCACGAGATGAAGACCCCCATGACCTCCCTGATCGGGTACGCCGATCTGCTGCGCTCCAGAACCCTGTCGGAAACCCAGCAGCAGAAGGCGGCAAATTATATCTTCTCGGAGAGCAGACGGTTGGAGCAGCTCTCCGTAAAGCTGTTGGATCTGCTGGTATTGAAACGCCGGGACTTCCCCATGCACCTCTGCGACATCGCAAAGCTCACCGAAGAGGTGGTGCGCGGCATGGCGCCCATGCTGGCAGAGAAGAAGATCGTCATCAAGGGCACCGCCCAGCAGGGGGAGCGGCCCTGCGAGCCGGATTTATTAAAAACCCTCATCATGAATCTCATCGACAACGCCAGAAAGGCCATGCCCGACGGCGGCGAGATCCGGGTGCGGCAGCAGCTGACGGAAGATGGCTTCACCCTCACCGTCACGGACACCGGCTGCGGCATTGAGCCGGAAGAGCTGGAGAAGATCACCGAGGCCTTTTACCGGGTGGACAAGTCCCGCTCCAGAGCCCAGGGCGGCGTGGGGCTGGGGCTCGCCATCTGCGCGGAGATCGCGGCGCTGCACAATGGGAATCTGCAGTTTGAAAGCACCCCCGGCGTCGGCACAAAGGTCACTTTGACCACGGGAGGTGACGAGGCATGAATCGAACCGCAAAAACCCTCATCGTATCCCTGCTGGTGCTCGCCATGGTGCTCTTCGGACTGCTGCTGCCCAATCTGGTGGAGCGTCTGGCCTCCGGCGGCAGCGGGAACACGGAGACCCTTCCGGTGGAGCCTTTGACCTTCGAGAGCGGCAGCAGCTCCGCCATCGAGATCCTCAAGCGGATGAACAACTATGAGGATCCCACCGGCATCCTCAGCACCCAGGATCTGGCCGAGGGCTACCGCTACACCATGGAGACCGCCCGCGCCCACGTAAAGGAGCTGCTGGTGGAATATCTGACCAGCTGCGGTCTCACCGGCACGGCGAACTTCTATGACGAGCATTTTGAGGAGTTCGGGCTCAACCAGCAGGCCATGATGGTGGCGACGGCAGAGTATCCCGTGCCCTGGAGCGCCGTCATCTGGGGCGTGGACAGCTATCAGGGGCCGGATCTCTATCTGGTCTTCGACGACGCCTCCGGGGCGATGCTTGGCTGCTCGATCCCCCTCTATGGGGACGCGGAGCTCTTCGCCAAGCAGGGGCTGGAGACGGAACGGGACGCCGCCGAGACCTGTATCACCCGGTTCGCCGAGCAGATGAACGCGGCGGTGAGCTATGAAACGGAAATCAGCAACGGCGAATACTACTATAACATCACCGATAAGGACGGCGAGACCGCCTATGTGCGGCTGTACTGGGATCTGGACGCGGACAAACTGCCCGTTCTGGTCATCTCCGGCGAGGTAGGGGATTATGAGCGCTTCAACACGATGGTCGATCAATGGAAACCATAATTTTCCTTGACAACAATGGGCGAATGTGTTAATTATAAATCAGCGTGATAGCCCATTCGGAAAGGAGAGAGATCATGGATTTCAGAAGCATGAACATTCGGGAATTCATCGAGGAGCACGACGGCATGGCGCTTTTGAAGCAGTACATTCCCCAGCTGGCCAAGCCCCTGCTGATCCGCCCCATGTACAAGAAAACCCTGGGCGAGGCCTTTGACATCTGCATGAAGGCCAAATTCGTAGACCCCGAGGCCGCCCAGAAGGTCATCGACGCGGTGGAGGCCATGTGAGCCAAAAGGCAAATCCCCGGCACGGAGCAAGGCGTCTCCATGCCGGGGAGTTTTTTTATTGAGTGTTTGTAGGGCGGGGACCTGTGCCCCGCCGCGTAGATTTCAAATTCCAGTTTATCGGGGAGTAGGATAGAGCAAAGCCTTCCCCTTGAGGGGAA
>CAMHPQ010000132.1 GCA_946187035.1 uncultured Clostridia bacterium
CGCCGCCGTTTTTTGCCTGCCTGCGGTTGACCTCATAGCCCTGCGCGTCAGGCAGTCCGGGATAGTAGACCTTCTTCACCGCCGAGTGGTTCCGCAGGAAAGCGGCGGCTTTCTCCGCGTTTTCCACATGTCTGTCCATTCGCACGCCCAGCGTCTTGATCCCGCGGATCAGCAGAAAGGAATCAAACGGCCCCAGCACGGCGCCCGCCGCGTTTTGAAGGAAAGCAAGCCTTGCGGCCAGAGCGCTGTCCCTGACCACGGCCAGTCCCGCGATCAGATCGCTGTGCCCGCCGAGATACTTGGTCGCGCTGTGCACCACAATGTCGGCGCCCAGCTCCAGCGGCCGCTGCAGATAGGGCGTCATGAAGGTATTGTCCACGATGGAGAGAAGCCCGTGTCTGTGAGCGATTTCCGAGACTGCGGCCAGATCCGTGACCGTCAGCAGCGGGTTTGCCGGGCTTTCCACCAAAACGGCCCGGACCTCCGGCGTAATGGCCGCCTCGAACGCGGCCAGATTCGTGGTATCCGCAATGGCGTAACCGATTCCGAACTGTTGGAACACCTGATCGAGCAGGCGGAAAGTACCTCCGTAGACATTGCTGGAGATCAGGATCTTATCCCCCGAACGAAACAGACTCAGCACCGTCGTGATCGCCGCAAGGCCGGAGGCAAAGGCAAAGCCCGCTGTTCCTCCCTCCAGCTCCGCGATCAGCGCTTCCAGCGCGGCGCGTGTCGGATTGCCGGTGCGGGAATATTCCCAGCCCGTATTCTGGCCGAGCCCCTGCTGCTCATAGGTAGAAGTCTGATAGATCGGCACGTTGACCGCGCCGGTGGTCTTATCTCCGTAAATGCCGCCGTGGATCAGGGCGGATTCGATATGCTGATATTGCGCCATGTTCATTTCTCCTTGCTCGTGATTGGATCGCCCCGATGCCGGAAGACGGGCGCCGGGGCGATCGCAAAAGAAAAAGAGAGATTCCTTGTAAATTATTCCTTTTTATACTTTAGATGCTGCGGCGAAGCCCTTCTCCAGGTCGGCGAGGATATCGTCGATGTGTTCCGTGCCGATGGAGAGGCGGATGGTGTTCGGGTGGATGTCCTGATCCTCCAGTTCCTCTGCGGTGAGCTGGGAATGGGTGGTGGTGGCGGGGTGAATGACGAGGCTCTTTACGTCCGCCACATTGGCAAGCAGCGAGAAGATTTCCAGCGCGTCAATGAAGGCGTGGGCCTCCTTCACGCCGCCCTTGATGTCAAAGGTGAAAATGGAAGCGCCACCGTTGGGGAAGTATTTCTCGAACAGCGCATGGTCGGGATGCTCCGGCAGAGAGGGGTGGTTGACCTTTTCCACCTGCGGGTGATTCGCAAGATATTCCACGACCTTCTTCGTGTTTTCCGCATGGCGATCGAGGCGCAGGGACAGGGTCTCCACACCCTGCAGCAGCAGGAAGGCGTTGAAGGGGGAGATGGCGGCGCCCGTATCGCGCAGGAGGATGGCGCGCAGGTAGGTAATAAAGGCAGCAGGCCCGGCCGCGTCCACAAAGGAGATCCCGTGGTAGCTGGGGTTCGCTTCCGCGATGGGCGCGTATTTGCCGCTTGCCTTCCAGTCAAAGTTGCCGCTGTCCACCACGATACCGCCGAGCGTCGTGCCGTGGCCGCCCAGGAACTTGGTGGCGGAGTGCAGCACGATGTCCGCGCCGTGCTCGATGGGTCGGATCAGGTAAGGGGTACCAAAGGTGTTGTCGATGGCCAGGGGGATGCCGTGTTTGTGAGCGATGGCCGCGATGGCGTCGATATCCGGAATGTCGGAATTGGGGTTGCCCAGGGTCTCGAGGTAGATGGCCTTGGTGTTGGGCTGGATGGCGGCCTCCACCTCCGCCGGATTGTGGGCGTCCACAAAGGTGGTCTGGATGCCGTAGAGGGGCAGCGTGTGGGCAAGCAAATTGTAGCTGCCCCCATAAATGGTCTTCTGCGCAACGATGTGATCGCCTGCCTGAGCCAGGGCCTCGATGGTATAGGTCACGGCTGCGGCGCCGGAGGCCAGGGCCAGCGCGCCCACGCCGCCTTCCAGCGCGGCGATGCGTTTTTCCAGCACATCCTGGGTGGAGTTGGTCAGGCGGCCGTAGATGTTGCCCGCATCCTGCAGGCCGAAACGGGCCGCCGCATGGGCGGAGTTGTGAAACACGTAGGACGTGGTCTGATAAATGGGGACGGCCCGTGCGTCGGTGGCGGGATCGGCCTGCTCCTGGCCGACATGAAGCTGCAGCGTTTCAAATTTATAGTTAGACATGATATGTACCTCTTTTTCATGATATTTCCGCTTTTATGATCCGATCAAACCCCAGCGGAGCAGGTTTGATCGGGAGAGCAGGAACAAAGTCATCGGTCAATGGAGCCGAACTCATGCGGTCCCATGACCTTATGGCCTTGTTCCGACGTCATTCGTCCGTTCCTGAAATTGTGCCGGTTCAACAGCTCAAACAGATCTTTCATCGTTTCATCCCTCAAAAACAAAAATCCGGAGAGCCCATCGGGCTCTCCGGTCGTCGACAAAGCAGTAGGAGAACTCAAACAGGCACGGCAAAGCGCATGCGCATCTCACAGCGCATGTCACAACACATCATGCAGTTGAAGCTCGCCTGACGCATTTCAAGTCCTCCGTTAATCCTACTTTTCCTATCGAATTGATATGTTTATATCACAAACATCTCGCTTTGTCAACGGAAAAAAGAAAAAAGATTTTCCCCTAATACTCCTCCAGGAAATGGTGCCGGACGCCGTCTTTCTTATACGCGATCACCGTGTTGAGATTCACATTGGAAACGCTCTTGAAAATATTGGCCTCGATCTGTGGATTTGTCTCTTTCAGAGCTGCGATCAGCTTTTTCGTCTCAAGGCGTTTTGAGGCGGTGGTGCCGTCCTCGTGGCAGGTGGTGCAGGTGTCGGTAAAATGACAGGCACACTGCAGAAAGTGCAGTTCGCTCCAGTCCCGCCAGCGGCAGATGTCCGCTTCCCGAATAAGATACATCGGACGGATCAGCTCCATGCCTTCAAAATTGGTGCTGTGCAGTTTCGGCATCATGGTTTGAACCTGTCCCCCGTGCAGCATTCCCATCAGAATCGTCTCAATGACATCGTCATAGTGATGACCGAGCGCAATTTTGTTGCACCCGAGTTCCTTCGCCTTGCTGTAAAGATACCCCCTGCGCATTCTCGCGCATAGATAGCAGGGGTTTTTCTCCACCGTATCCACCACGTCAAAAATTGTGCTTTCAAAAACAGTGATCGGAACCCCGAGCGTCTTTGCGTTGTACTCCAGCAGGCGCCGGTTGTCGCCGTTATAGCCCGGATCCATCACCAGAAACAGCAGGTCAAAGGAGATCTTCCGGTGCCTTTGAAGCTCCTGAAACAACTTCGCCATGAGCATGGAGTCTTTTCCGCCCGAGATACAGACCGCGATGCGGTCTCCGTCTTCCATGAGCCGGTATTCTTTGCAGGCTTTTGCAAACGGAGAAAAGAGCTGCTTATGGAATTTCCCCCGGATGCTGTCTTCGGCCTTTTTCTGACGCTCCTGCCCATCCTCGACTTTATTTGTGCTTGCTCTCAGCCAGGCGAGATATCCTCCTGCCAGGCTGAAGCATTCTCTGCCGCAATCGGCAAGCGCTTCAGACACAGCGATCGAACGAACGCCCCGCTGACAGTAAACGATCAGCGTCCTGCCGTCAGGCAGCTCCCGAGCATATCGCGCCGCGTTCTCCATCAGTTCCGTCTCCGAAATATGGATTGCCCCGGGGATCATGCCATACCGCACATTATCCGAACTTCTGGTATCGATCAAAAGGAAACTGCCTTCTTCCATGCGCTCCAGCTCGGATAGGGAAACTTCTCTCATGGCCTGACTACCTCATTACACAAATCCTTTACCACTTCTCCCGCGATGATCAGTCCAACGACCGAGGGCACGAAGGCCACAGAGCCGGGAATATCCCGACGGTCGGTGCAGTGGCGCTTCGTCCCCGGCGGGCAGATGCAGTGGGCGCGGCAACTGATGCTCAGATCCTCCAGCGGCCGGATGGGCCTTTCTCTGGAGTAGACGACCTTCAAATGCCTGACGCTTCGCTTTTTCAGTTCCCGCCGCATGACACGGGCCAGCGGACATACCGAGGTCTGCGTAATATCCGCCACACGAAAAGCGGTGGCGTCCAGCTTGTTGCCTGCGCCCATGGAGCTGATGATCGGCGTCGCAGCCGCCTGAGCCGCCAGTACGAGCTGTATTTTGCCGCTCACTGTGTCGATAGCGTCCACCACATAATCATATTGGGAGAAATCAAATTCCTCTGCTGTATCCGGCAGATAAAAGGTCTTGTATGTCCGCACCACACAGCGCGGATTGATTTCGCCGATTCTCTCGGCGGCTACATCCACCTTGTGTTTTCCAACGGTCTTTCGTGTTGCGAGGATCTGCCGGTTAATGTTGGTCAGGCAGACCTTGTCGTCATCGATCAAATCCAGTGCGCCGACCCCTGATCTTGCCAAAGCCTCGACCGTATAGCCGCCCACGCCGCCGATCCCGAAAACAGCCACCCGGCTGTGCGCAAGTTTTTCTAAGGCTTCCGGCCCCAACAAAAGCTGGGTCCGGGAAAATTCATTCAGCATATCTCCG
>CAMHPQ010000133.1 GCA_946187035.1 uncultured Clostridia bacterium
AACAGCCTCCTGCCAGACGGCGGGAGGCTGAAGCTTTATTTGAGCACAAAGGTATTTCCGTCGAATTCGATGAGCCCGTCGGCCTGCATCTGGGACAGCTCCCGGGTCATGGCGCTGCGGTTGACGTGGAGGAAGCTGGCCATCTCCGTGCGGTTCAGGGGAATGGTGATGTATTTGCTGCCCTGCCGCTGAGACTGAATGGAGAGATAGGCCAAAATCTTCTCCCTGAGAGAGCCCTTGGCGGAGATCTCGATCTTCTCCATCAGGCGGAGATTGTTTTCTCCCAGCATGCCGCACAGGTTCCGGGAGATCACGGCGTGAAAGTCACACTGCTTTTTGCAGGGCGTCAGCACGTGGTCCAAGGGGAGGAAGAGCACCTCCGTGTCCGCCGCCGCCAGAAAGGAGACGTGGCTCTCCTGCACTCTGCACAGGGCGGAGGTCTCCCCAAAGAGCTCCCCGGGCCCCACGTAGGACAGCAGCGTCAGCTGGCCCCAGACGTCCTCCTTGCGCATGTGTACCATGCCCGATAAAACAATGCCCACGTCCTGCACGTGATCCTGCTCCAAAAGAATGTATTTACCCTTTTTGTAGGAGCGGCTGTAGGTTTTGAGACAGCCCAGCAGCGCCGCGCGATCCGAGTCGCTGATGCCCCGGAACAGCGGCAGATCCACTGCGGCCTTCAGATCCGAACCCATCCTCTATCCCTCCACTTTTTGTGATGCTTTCTCTAGACCCTATTATACGCCGAAATGGTGACACAAATATGTTGCCTGTGCAACAACCCAGATGCGGAAGATCGTGTACAATACAATCAGATTAGTGTCTGAATGGATTCTGATCGGAATTATCCTTTTCGGAGGACAATGCAATGTATGAGAATCGAGAAAGAAAAGAGAAGCTAAGCAATGTGGCCGGCATCCTGTGCGGCCTCTTCCTGGTTTGCGTTCTGGTGTTCAGCATCGTCAGCGCCCACACCATCCCCACCGTCGGCGTCCGCGCGGGTGAGGTTCCCGACACGGCCATGACCGTGCAGGGCACCGCCGAAGGACGCAACGGGCCCGTCACCGTGGAGGTGGTGGCAGACGAGGAGAACATCTACCAGATCCGCGTCCTCTCCCAGGAGGAGACGGAGGGCATCGGCTCCGTGGCCGTCAAGCAGCTGCCCAAGGCCATCTTCGACGGGCAGGATCTGAACGCGGACGCCGTCAGCGGCGCCACCATCACCTCTGAGGCCCTGCGCAACGCCATCGTCAACGCCCTGAAGGACGCCGGCATCGAGACCAAGGCCTTCGGTCTGCGCACCGTGAAGCTGGAGCAGGTGGCCCAGCAGGTGGAAGAGGGCGCCGGCATCCAGGTGATCAAGTCCGCCGACTGGGCGGAGATGTACCCCGACGAGTACAACTCCTGGCAGTCCAACGAGAGCAACAGCGAGTTCCACAGCTATCTGGAGCGCTTCCCCTATCTGAAGACCCTCTACGACGGCTACGGCTTCGCCAAGCAGTATGAGAGCGCCCGCGGCCACATGTACGTCATCGACGACGTCACCGGCACCGCGAGACCCCACCCTCTGGCCAACTGCTTCACCTGCAAGACCCCGGACTTCACCGTGCTGACCAACAACATGGGGGACGCGGCCTATGCCCTGAAGTTTGAAGACGTGCTCCAGCAGGTCAACGAGCCCCTGAGCTGCTACAACTGCCACGCCAACGAGCCCGGCGACAACCCCGGCCAGATCGTCATCACCCACGCCTATCTGGCGGACTCTGTGGGAGAAGACTTCGCGGAGATCGACGCGGCCAACCTGGCCTGCGGCCAGTGCCACGTGGAGTACTACTTCGATCCCGGCACCAAGGCCACCACGCTGCCCCACAACAGCCTGGCCTCCATGTCCCCGGATGAGATCCTGAACTACTACAACACCCAGCTTCTGGTGGACGGCGAGCCCTTCGCGGACTTCACCAGCCCCAACACCGGCATCCGCGTCATCAAGGTCCAGCACCCCGAGATGGAGACCTATCTCGGCGAGGGCAGTGTCCACCGCGGCAAGTTCACCTGCGCCGACTGCCACATGACCGAGGCGGTCAACGACAAGGGCGAGACCTACATGAACCACTTCCTCTCCAGCCCGCTGGAGAATCAGGAGCTCATCAACAACACCTGCTCCAAGTGCCACGCCAATCTCGTCGGTGAGATCGAGGCCCTGGAGGAGAAGGTCATTGCCCGCACCACCGAGGTGGGCGAGAATCTGGAGCAGCTCCACTTCAAGCTGACGGACGCCATCGCCTCCGGCAATTACTCCGACGCGGAGCTGGATGCCATCCGCAGCGTTGCCCGCGACGCCCAGTTCTATTGGGACTTCGTGTTCGTGGAGAACTCCAACGGCGCCCACAACTCCAAGCTCACCTATGACTGCCTGGACAAGGCCGCGGCTCTCACCGAGCAGGCCATGGGCATGTTCAAGTAAGCCAGAGTCAAACAACTTCATCGAGCCGTCTGCGAATCGTAGGCGGCTCCGATTCTATAACTAAGGATTCACCTCCGCAAAGCGGAGGAAGGCGGGCATATGCCCGCCTAATTGCGTGAAAAACACGCAATTTGAATACACCGTTGTAACGTCATCATCCGCAATTTGCATTTTCAATGCAAATTGCCTACCACAAAGCAATGCTTTGTGGCGCACAGCGAACGCTGTGGTGATGGTAAAGTTATTTCCAGAGGCATACGAATGAATAAAATTTGGAATTTTCTGAGATCCATGCGCTTCGGGATCCTCCTCCTGCTGCTGATCGCCCTGTGCTCCGTGGCGGGGTCGGTGATTCCCCAGCAGCGGGAGATCGCCTATTACGCCCAGAATTACGCCCAGCTCCACCCGGCAATTTTATTTCTGAAGCTGAACAACGTCTTTGAGAGCTGGTACTTCATCCTTCTGCTGGCGCTGCTGAGTCTGAACCTGACCCTCTGCTCCGTGGTGCGGGTGGTCTCTCTGGTGAAGGACAAGCGGATCCTCCAGCGGGCGGGTCTGCTGCCGGACGCAGAGCAGCTCACTGCCGCCGAGGCGGAGCAGCTGAAAACACACCTTGAGAAGGAGCTCCGCTGCAAGCCGACCCAGACAGAGGAGAGCACGGTCTACTCCAAGCGGCTCTACGGGCGCTACGGTACCTTCCTCACCCATCTGGCCATTTTGCTCACGGTGATCTTCGGGGCCCTGGCTCTGTATCTCCCCACCATCACCGACGAGACCTGCATGCCCGGGGAGCACATCACCATGCCCGACGGCACCCAGATCGCCGTGGAGTCCTTCCGCATCGAAAACGACACCGGGGAGCTGGACTACTCCAGCGAGATCCGCGTCACTCTCCCCGACGGCAGAGAGAGCGAGGTCTCCCGCATCCGGGTCAACTACCCCATGAACTTCGGCCCCTATAAGATCTACCAGCAGACCTACGGCACCGCCGGCTCCGTCACGGCGGAAAACCTCGAGAGCGGCAAGAAGGAGGACTTCACCCTCACGGAGAGCGTCTTTCTCACTCTGGACGGGCAGAGCGGCCTCTGGTACGACACGCTGTACCCCGGCTACATCATGGAGGAGGACGGCAACATCACCCTCATCAACAACATGGTCGGCAGCTACGAGGACCCGGTCTATCAGGTGCAGCTGGCGGAAAACGGCGAGTACATCTCCGCCCTGGCCTTCCCCGGGGACGAGTTCGAGGTGGGCGGCCTGAAGTTCCATTTCAACGATCCCGTGGACTATCCCGGCCTGCGCATCAAGCACACGCCCACGGTGGTGAACATCCTGCTGCTGTCGGCCTTCCTGCTGATGACGGTGGGACTGTATATCACCTTCTTCCTGCAGCCTGTGGTGGTGAAGGTGAGCTCGACCGGCTATGCCGTCGGCGGGCCGAAGCCCGAGGGCATGCGTCTGCATCTGGAGACGCTGCTGGAGTCCTGGCGGCGGAGAGAATCAAACGAGGAGGAATCCCCATGACCAATCTGATGAATGTCCTGTTCTTCGGCGCCATCGTGCTGTATTTCCTGGGCGCGGTGCTGCAGTTCGTGGGCTCCAGCTTCCAAAAGCCGGGGCCGCGCAAGGCCGCGTGGATCGTCTTTCTGGTGGGCTTTGCCGCCCATACGGTGTATCTGATCGTCCGAGGCGTGGTTGCCCACCGGCTGCCGCTGGCCAATCAGTTTGAGTTCGCCGCCGCCTTTGCCTGGGGCGTGGGGCTCATCATGATCATTCTGAACGCCAGATTCCACGCGGACTGGATCGCCGTGGCCGCCATGCCTGCCGCCTTCCTGATTCTCAGCTATGCCGCCCTGCAGCCCAGAGAGATCACCGAGCTGATGCCCGCCCTGCGCAGCGCCTGGTTCGGCTTCCACATCGGCTCCGCCGCCATCAGCTATTCCTGCTTCATTCTGGCCGGCGGCGCGGGACTCCGGTGGCTGCTGCTGGAGCGGAAGGACGCCTCGGACACCCACCGGCTCCACCAGATGGACTACATGGCCTACCGGCTCATTGCGGTTGGTTTCCTGCTGCTGACGGTCACGATCCTCACCGGCGCCATCTGGGCAGAGCAGGCCTGGTCCGCCTTCTGGACCTGGGACCCCAAGGAGGTCTGGGCCCTGATCACCTGGATCATCTACGCGGTGTAT
>CAMHPQ010000134.1 GCA_946187035.1 uncultured Clostridia bacterium
GCGCGCTTGAGGACCTCGTCATAGACGCGGTTGACGGCAGCGATGCCGGAGCCGCCGCCGCAGTCGAAGACCAGGGAGCCCTCCTTGTCGCTGACGCACTTGAAATCAGGCTGGGCGATCAGGGCGTTGGCCATGTACTGGCGCAGATAGATGCACAGACGGGACAGGCCGTGGGAATAGGTGCCGGTGAAGTCGGAGTGAGTGACCACCTCGGACAGATAGTGGGCGTCCACTTCCTCAACGTTCAGCGCCTTGCACATGCCCTTAATCAGCTGTTTTTCCTGCTCAAAAGACAGATGAATCATAGTAAACTACCTCCAATATGATATTTCTCGGTTGGTTTCTAACGTGTGTCTCACCACAGAGACGGAATCATCCCTGTGGTGAGAAAGATGGTTGGAATCAGCTGGACAGCTTCACCAGATCCAGCGGATCGACGCCCGCCAGGATCAGGCCGCCAAGCACGATGATGGCGATGATGCAGTAGATCAGGCAGGGCACCAAGTTGGTGCGGATGATCTTGCCCTCGTTGCCCATGGTGCCGGTGGTGGCGCAGGCAGCGACCACGTTGTTGACGCAGATCATGTTGCCGGCGGCGCCGCCGATGTTCTGCAGGGCGACGATGAGAACCGGGCTCATCTTCACCAGCTGCGCGGTCTGGAACTGCAGACCGGCGAACAGGGTGTTGGAGACGGTGTTGGAGCCGGACATGAAGGCGCCCAGCACGCCGATGATGGGAGCGATGATGATGTAAGCGCCCTTGAAGATGTTGGCCAGCGCCTCAGCCATGACGTAGAGCATGGACTTGTCCGTCAGGACGGCGTTCATGCCGGTGTTGCGGTAGATGTACACCATGGAGACGCCGAAGAACAGGGCGATGGCCGCGCCGCTGGTCTGCTTGAAGGTATCAACAAAGGCCTCCTTGACCTTGGCGCCGGGCATTCTGTGGATGAAGAACGTGAGGATGCAGACCAGGATGAACGGGAACACACCCGGGCACCAGCCCCAGTTCCAGGTCCAGTTCACGTTCTCGTTGCCGAGGATGTTGTGGATGCTGACCTTGAAGGCGTCGCCGGTCAGGAGGGTCTTGAGACCGAACCAGTTCAGACGGGTGCCCACCAGGATCAGGGCGATGAGGACGTAGGGAACCCAGGCGAGGACAGCGGACATGCCGTTGTCAACGTCCTGCTTGACCTCCTGCTTGGACAGCCAGGAAGCGTCCCACTCGTTTCTGGGCTCGAAGTCCCAGACCTTCTTCGGGCAGAGGAAGCCCGCGCGGGCGGCGACGATGACGATGAACAGGGTGATGATGGCGCCGATGAGGGACGGGAACTCGGGGCCGAAGAAGATGGCCAGCGCCAGGAAGATCACGTCGAACACCACGGCGGTGAACAGAGCGAAGGGCAGAGCGGCAAAGGCCTCCTTGCCGGACTTGTTCTTGCCGAACATCTTGCACATGACATACACGCCGAAGAACACGATGAACAGCGCGCAGGTGGCCTGGCTGATGGCGGAGAACTTGGTCAGCGCCATGCGGTAGGCCTCGGGATCGGCGCCCAGATCAGAGACGGCCTGGGAGACGATGGTGGCGGCGGTGTTGGTGGGGGTGCCCACAGCGCCGTAGACGACGGGAACGCTGTTGTAGATCAGAGCCACGATGGCGGCGCACAGGGGCGGGAAGCCCAGGCTGATCAGCAGCGGGGCGGCCAGAGCGGCGGGGGTACCGAAGCCGGCAGCGCCCTCGATGAAGGCGGCGAACACGAAGCCCACGATGATGGCCTGGATGCGGCGGTCGGGGTTCACGTTGTTGAACACACGCTGGATGGCGGTGACAGCGCCGGAGTGCTTCAGGGTGTTCATGATCAGGATGGCGCCCAGGATAATGACCAGGGTGCCGATGGCCTCCAGGAAGCCGTCCAGCGCCCAGGCGCCGGCGGTGGCGAAGTCCTGCTTCCAGTACAGCAGGGCGATCACAACGGCAACCACCCAGCCCAGGGGCAGGGCGCGCTTTGCCGGCCAGTTGAAGGCCAGCATCAAAACGATTACCAAAAGAATCGGAATCGAAGCAATCAATGCAGTCATTTTTCTCGTTTCCTCCTAAAATCTCTTATCGCCGCAACGCTCCAGTAATACGCAGCGGCTTCTCAAATCATTTCCCGGGACGCGCCTCTCTGCCAGTTTCACATCCTTTCCTGTTTATCAACTTTAGATTCAAATGGGTATCCGCAGTCAAGAAACGACTTTTTCTTACTGTATCATACTTTTTATGGAATTTCAACAAGAAATTGTGCTGTTAATTACTTAACTATGTCAATATTACCCAGTCGGTTTCGCAAAAGTTGCCCAACTGTGAAAAAGCGTAACAGCTTCCATCCTCCCGCAGAAAACCTGCGGCCGGGGAATAATTGCGTTCCGGCCAACGGCGTGATAAAATGAAGAAAAAGACGTCCATTTCTGAGGAAAGCGGAGGGTATTATGAATCAGGCGGAACGTTTGGAATATCTGATCGATGCGCTGCTGCGGGAGTCGCCCCAGTACAAGCGTGTCCAGCTGCCGGGCGCGGATCGGTTCGATCTGCTGCGGGCGCTGATGAATGTGCGGCCTCCCCTGCCGGTCAGCGAGGAGTTTCTCAAAGTGCAGGATGACTATTTAAAAGAAGTCAACGCCCTGCGCGGGATCACAGATCTGGAATGCCTGACGCCGGTGCGGGGAAACCTGTATCTCTGGCAGGGGGACATCACCACCCTCAAGTGCGACGCCATTGTGAACGCCGCCAATTCCCAGCTGCTGGGCTGCTTCCGGCCCCTGCACAGCTGCATCGACAACTGCATCCACACCTATGCCGGGGTGCAGCTGCGGTTAAAGTGCGCAGAGCTCATGGAACAGCAGGGCCACGAGGAGCCCACGGGGAGGGCGAAGATCACCCCAGCCTACAATCTGCCCAGCAAATTTGTGCTGCACACCGTGGGCCCCATTGTGGACGGGGCTTTGACCCAGGCGCACTGCGACCTGCTGGCGTCCTGCTACCGCGCCTGCCTGGAGCTGGCAGAGGAAAACGGCTGCGGGAGCGTGGCCTTCTGCGCCATCTCCACCGGGGTCTTCGGCTTCCCCAAGGAGCCCGCCGCCGAGATCGCCGTGAACACCGTGGAGGAATGGCTCAAAACCCACCACAGCAGCATGAAGATCGTCTTTACCGCCTACAGTGATCGGAGCCTGGAGATTTATCGGCAGGTGCTGGATCGATAAATTGGAGTTTATCGGGCAGTGAAATAGAATCCGTAGGGGACGGTGTCCTCGACGTCCCGCGCAGAGCGAAGTAACCAATGAATTGATTTCAGGCGAATTCGTACCTGTTCCCAATTTGCCCATCCCTCTGCATAATCCAACTGTTACCGCCGGGACGTCGAGGACGCCGTCCCCTACAAAACAGAATCCCGCTGCACAGAAAACTGGAGTTTATAGATCAGTGTGGAGTGTGGAGTTTAAAAGAATCGCTTTCGGTGATGGGTGATGATGGATACGATTCTTTGTCTCCATCGTTTTCGAAGAAAACTCCTTTAAACTCCACTCTTCACACTCCAAACTCCAAACTCGTTGACAAACTGGAATTTGCGCTTCCCTCAAATTCATACTTGACAAGTAGGTTTCTTTGTGCTATAAACATATTAACCTGCTAGGTTAAATACCAAACTCAGGAGTCATTCAAATGCTGAGATCCGACCTCAACTGCATGATGTGGTGCCGCATGCGCAAGATGATGCGCATGGGTTTCGTCGTGCCCATTTGAATTCTCCGTCCTTCTGTTCCGCTCCGGAGAATCCAAAGGGGTTCTCCGGAGTTTTTGTTTTGTGAGGTATTTTTATGATCTATCTGTTTGAAACCCTGCTGCGGCAGAATTATCGCTTTGGTCGAATGTGACTTCTCTCTTTTTCCTTCCGAGATCACAACTATTTGAAAAAAGAAAGAGGTATTACACATGTCCAACTATAAATTTGAAACCCTGCAGCTCCACGTCGGCCAGGAGCAGGCCGATCCCGCCACCGATTCCCGTGCGGTGCCGATTTATCAGACCACCAGCTATGTATTCCACAACTCTGCCCACGCGGCGGCCCGCTTCGGACTCACCGACGCCGGCAACATCTATGGTCGTCTGACCAACTCCACCCAGGACGTGCTGGAAAAGCGCGTGGCCGCTTTGGAGGGCGGCGTGGGTGCGCTGGCGGTGGCCTCCGGAGCCGCGGCAGTCACCTATACCATCGAGGCCCTGGCCCAGAAGGGTGAGCACATCGTGGCCCAGAAGACCATCTACGGCGGCAGCTTCAATCTGCTGGCTCACACCCTGCCCCTCTACGGCATCGAGACCACCTTCGTAGACGCCCACAATCTGGAGGAAGTGGCCGCCGCCATTCAGCCCAACACCAAGGCCATCTATCTGGAGACCCTGGGCAACCCCAACTCCGACATTCCGGACATCGACGCCATCGCCCAGATCGCCCACGCCCACCAAATCCCCCTGGTCATCGACAACACCTTCGGCACCCCCTACCTGATCCGGCCCATCGAGCACGGCGCGG
Organism: uncultured Clostridia bacterium; assembly: GCA_946187035.1. Lineage (GTDB taxonomy): Bacteria > Bacillota > Clostridia > Oscillospirales > Oscillospiraceae > CAG-103. The sequence goes on from CAMHPQ010000134.1 coordinate 4,575, forward strand.
ACATCGTGGTGCACTCCGCCACCAAGTTCCTGGGCGGCCACGGCACCACCCTGGGCGGCATC
>CAMHPQ010000135.1 GCA_946187035.1 uncultured Clostridia bacterium
CCAGTCTGCGGACTGGTTCGCAATGACACTCTTTAAGTTTGGTGCAAAGAACAGCTCTATAAACTGCAATTGATCGCTGGAATGTGAAATCTTGTTTTAAACTCCACACTCCGAACTCCACACTGTTTACGTCCGATAGTCGCCGTTGATCTTCACGTAGTCATAGGTGAGATCGCAGCCCCAGGCGGTGGCGGAGGCGGTGCCGTCGCCGAGGGTCACAAGGATGTCGATTTCGTCCTCGGAGAGCACCTTTTTGGCCGCCTCTTCGGAAAACGGAACTCCCGCGCCCTGTTCGCAGACCTTCACGATGCCGGATTTGGAGGAAAAGCTCACGCCCACCTTGTGAACGTCCACCTCCGCCCCGCTGTAGCCGATGGCGCAGAGAACGCGGCCCCAGTTGGCGTCTGCGCCGAACATGGCGGCCTTCAAAAGGCTGGAGCAGACCACGCTCTTGGCGATGGTCTTGGCGTTGGGTTCATCCTTGGCTCCGGTGACGGCGCACTCCAGAAGCTTGGTGGCGCCCTCGCCGTCAGCGGCGATGCAGCGGCAGAGGTGCACAGTGACGGTGTTCAGCGCCTCCATGAAGGCGTCGAAATCCGCGCCCTCGGAGACGATCTCGTCGTTCCCGGCCATGCCGTTGGCAAGGATCGTGACCATGTCGTTGGTGGAGGTGTCGCCGTCGATGCTCACCATATTAAAGGTGCTCTGCACGTCGGTGGAGAGGGCCTTTTGCAGCATGTCTGCGGAGATGGCGGCGTCGGTGGTGAGGAACACCAGCATGGTGGCCAGATTCGGGTGGATCATGCCGCTGCCCTTGGCGATGCCGCCCAGAGTGCAGGTCTTGCCGGAGATCTCAAACGATACGGCGATCTCCTTCTGCACGGTGTCGGTGGTCATGATGGCCTCGGCTGCCTCGGCGCTGCCGTTCTCAGAGAGGGCTTCCACCAGAGCGGGGATGCCGTTTTGAATGGGGGTAATGTCCAGAGGCTGACCGATGACGCCGGTGGAGGCCACCACCACGTCCTTGGCGTCGATGTGCAGCGCCGCGCCCAGCAGAGATGCGGTCTGCTCTGCCACCTGAATGCCGTCGGCGTTGCAGGTGTTGGCGTTGCCGCTGTTGCAGATGATGGCCTGAGCGCAGCCGTCAGAGATGTGGGCCTTGGTCACGTCCAGAGGCGCGCCCTTCACCAGATTGGTGGTGTAGACCGCGGCGGCGTGGCCCTTCTGCCGGCTCACGATCAGGGCCAGATCCTTTTTGGTGTGGTTCTTCCGAATGCCGCAGTGGATGCCCGCAGCGGTAAAACCCTTGGCAGCGCACACGCCGCCGGGAATGATTGTCATAGTAATTCCTCCAATCATTGAACAAACAACAAAGTGTGGAGTGTGGAGTTAGGAGTGTGGAGTTTAAAGAGATTACCTTCGGAGATAATGAAGATGATTTCATTCGTTTTCGAAGAAAACACTTTTAAACTCCACTCTTCACACTCCAAACTCCAAACTGTTTATACGTTCAGTCCCGTGGTCTCGTCGAGGCCCAGCAGGATGTTCATGTTCTGAATGGCGGCGCCGGATGCGCCCTTGCCCAGGTTGTCGAAGCGGGAGATCAGCAAAATCCGCTCCTCGTTGCCGCTGACCAGCACCTCCATGTCGTCCCTGCCGGCAAGGAGGTTCGCCGCCGCAAGGCCGTCAGTGTCCGGCGACTGGCTGTAGTGGACGATGGGGCTGTGGTAGCAGTCTTTGTAGATCGCTTTCACGTCCTCCATGGTGCCGTTCAAATCTTTCTGGAACACCGGCACCGTGACGCACATGCCGCTGTAGAAATCCGCCACGATGGGGCAGAACACCGGCGTCACGTCGATGCCCGTGACCTTCACCATTTCTTTCAAATGCTTGTGCTGCTGGGGCAGACCGTACTGCCTGGGGGCATCGTATTTCACTGCACGATCCGCGGCCTCATACTCCGCGATCATGGCCTTGCCGCCGCCGGAGTAGCCGGTGACGGAAAAGCAGGTCAGGGCTGCGTCCTTTTTCAGCAGTCCTGCGCGGATCAGGGGCTCCACCAGGACGATGAAGCCGCTGGCGTGGCAGCCGGGATTGGCGATCCGCTTGCTGGCTTGAATCTTCTCACGCTGGTTGCCCAGCTCCGCGAAGCCGTAGACCCAGTCCGGGTTGGTGCGGTGGGCGGTGGAGGTGTCGATGACCGCCACGTGGTCGCTCTCCACCAGAGAGGCCGACTCCACCGCCGCTGCGTCCGGCAGGCAGAAGAAGGCGATGTCCGAGGAGTTGATGGCGTCCTTTCGGGCGTTCAAGTCCTTTCTCAGATCCCCGGTGAGGGTGATGAGCTCCAGATCCGCGCGGTCCTTCAAGCGGTCATAAATCTTCAAGCCGGTGGTGCCGGCGCTGCCGTCGATAAATACCTTGGTCATGCCTCCAGGGCCTCCTTTACGTATGCGATTTGGGCCTCCACCGAGGCGACGGAGGTGCCGCCCTGGGAGATGCGCTTTTCCACGCAGGTGGTGAGGTCGATCTCGTGGTAGAGATCTTCCTCAAACAGGTCGCTGAATTCTTTGTAAACCGCCAGCGGCAGCTCCTCCAGCACGGTGTGCTCCGCGATGCATTTCGCCACGAGCTGGCCGGAGATCTTATAGGCGCTGCGGAAGGGCAGCCCCTTCTTCACCAGATAGTCCGCCAGATCCGTGGCGTTGATGAAGCCGGTCTGGGCGGCCTTTTTCATATTGTCGGGTTTCGCGGTCATGGTCTCGATCATGGGGGCGAAGACCTGCAGGCACATCTTCACGGTGTCCACCGCGTCAAAGACGGCCTCCTTGTCCTCCTGCATGTCCTTGTTGTAGGCCAGCGGCAGGCCCTTGAGGGTGGTCAGCAGGGCCATCAGGTCGCCGTAGACTCTGCCGGTCTTGCCGCGCACCAGTTCCGCCATGTCGGGGTTCTTTTTCTGGGGCATGATGCTGGAGCCGGTGGTGTAGGCGTCGGAGAGACTCACAAACTGGAACTCCCAGCTGCTCCAGAGGATCAGCTCCTCCGAAAGTCTGGACAGATGCATCATCAAGATCGCGTAGGCGCTCAGAAGCTCCACGCAGAAATCACGATCCGACACGCCGTCCAGACTGTTCATGGCAATGGCGTCGAAGCCCAGGGCAATGGCCTCCATCCAGCGGTCGGTGTTGTAGGTGGTGCCGGCCAGGGCGCAGCAGCCGATGGGGGAGACGTTCATCCGCATACTGGCGTCCAGCATCCGATCCAGGTCTCGAAGCAGCATCATGGCGTAGGCCATCAGATGGTGGCCGAAGGTGATGGGCTGGGCCCGCTGCAGGTGGGTGTAGCCGGGAAGAATGGCGGCCTTGTTCAGCTCCGCCTGGTTCACCAGCGCCTGCAGAAGGGATTTCGTGAGATTCATGATCTCGGCGTTTTCCGCTCTCAGATAGAGCCGCAGATCCAGCGCCACCTGATCATTTCGGCTGCGGGCGGTGTGGAGCCGCTTGCCCACGTCGCCGATCCGCTCTGTGAGCACCTGCTCCACGAACATGTGGATGTCCTCGCAGCTCATGTCGAATTCCAGCGCGCCGGACTCCAGATCGTTCAAAATCCCCTGGAGCCCGTCGATGATGGCCTCGGCGTCGCTCTGAGAGATGATCCCCTTTGCCCCCAGCATGGCAGCGTGGGCCATGGATCCGGTGATGTCCTCTTTGAACATGCGGCAGTCAAAGCGGATGGAGGAGTTGAAATCGTCCGCGATCTGATCGGTGTTTCCTGCGGTTCTGCCCGCCCATAGTTTCGCCATGGTTCGTTTCTCCTTAATAGTCCACGATCCTGCATGGGGTTTCCCATGCAGGATGTGGGATCAGTGTTGTTTTTTTGCTTATTTCTTGCCATCAACCAGCGCCTGCACCTGAATGGGCAGGCCGTAGAGGTTGATGAAGCCTTCGGCGTCCTTCTGGTTGTAATCGCTCTCACCGAAGGTGGCGATCTCCTCACTGTAAAGGCTGTAGGGACTCCAGACGCCGGCGTTGATGATGTTGCCCTTGTAGAGCTTCAGCCGGACGGTGCCTGTGACCTTCTCCTGGGTCTTGTCCACGAAGGCGCTGAGGGCCTCCCGCAGCGGGGTGAACCACTGGCCGTTGTACACCAGCTCCGCGAAGGTGATGGCGATGCGCTCCTTCTCGTGGGCGGTCATCTTATCCAGGCAGATGGTCTCCAGAACCTTGTGGGCCTTGTAGAGGATCGTGCCGCCGGGGGTCTCGTAGACGCCGCGGCACTTGATGCCCACCAGTCTGTTTTCCACGATGTCGATGATGCCGACGCCGTTTTTGCCGCCCAGCTCGTTGAGCTTCAGGATGATGCCCTTGGGGGTCAGCTGCTCGCCGTCCACCGCCACGGGGACGCCCTGCTCAAAGTCGATGGTGACGTAGGTGGGCTTGTCGGGGGCGTTGATGGGGCTCACGCCCATCTCCAGGAAGCCCTCCTTCTCGTAGGTGGGCTCGTTGCCCGGATCCTCCAGATCCAGACCCTCGTGGCTCAGATGCCAGAGGTTTTTATCCTTGGAATAGTTGGTCTCGCGGTTGATCTTCAGCGGGACGTTGTGGGCCTCGGCGTAGTCGA
>CAMHPQ010000136.1 GCA_946187035.1 uncultured Clostridia bacterium
GGGGCACAGGTCCCCGCCCTACAAGGGGTAAGCGTTATACTCCCAATTTTCCGAATCACAAAACGCCGTCTCTCCGCTCAGCACTTTTCAAATCGGATGTTCACGCTTCTGGCGTGGCCGTGGAGGCCCTCCTCCTCGGCGAAGAGCATGATGGCGTCCTTGACGTTCTCCAGCGCCTCGGCGGAGTAGTAGGTGTACTGGCTCTTCTTCACGAAATCGTCCACGCTCAAGGGGCTGCCGAACTTGGCGGTGCCGGTGGTGGGGAGGGTGTGGTTCGGCCCTGCCAGATAGTCGCCCAGGGCCTCCGGGGCGTTTTTGCCCAGGAAGATGGAACCGGCATTCTGTACCTTGCCCAGCCAGGCAAAGGGGTCGTCCACGGCGATCTCCAGATGCTCCGGGGCGATCTCGTTGGCGCAGGCCATGGCGTCCTCCAGATTCTTCGCCACCACGATCTTGCCGTTGTTGTCGATGCTGGCTCTGGCGATGTCGTATCTGGGCAGCAGCGGCAGCTGACGCTCCAGCTCCTGCTGCACCTGTTTGGCCAGAGCGCGGGAATCCGTCACCAGCACGCTGGTGGCCATCACGTCGTGCTCCGCCTGGGCCAGCATGTCGGCGGCAAGGACGGCGGGATCGTTGGTGTCATCCGCCACGATCAAAACCTCGCTGGGGCCGGCGATGGTGTCGATGGCAACCTTGCCGAAGCACTGCTTTTTCGCCTCGGCCACATAGGCGTTGCCGGGGCCGACGATCTTGTCCACGGCGGGAACGCTCTCGGTGCCGTAGGCCAGTGCCGCCACGGCCTGAGCGCCGCCGATCTTATAGATCCGGTCCACGCCTGCGATCTTCGCGGCGGCGAGGATGGCGGGGTCCACCTTGCCGTCCTTGCCCGGCGGCGTCACGATCACCAGCAGACCGCAGCCTGCCAGCTTTGCCGGGACGCAGTTCATCAAAAGGGAGGAGGGGTAGGCCGCCGTGCCGTTGGGGACATAGAGCCCCACCCGGGCGATGGGCGTCACCTTCTGGCCCAGCACCACGCCGTCGGGCCGGGTCATGACGAAGCCGGGGCGGATCTGGTTGCGATGATACTCCGCGATGTTGTCGTGGGCCAGCTGCAGCACGTCCAGATATTCCTTGCTCACGCGCTGCACGGCCTCGTCGATCTCCTCCTCCGAGACCAGCAGGCTCCGGAGCTTTGCGCCGTCGAATTTCTCCGTGAGGCGGAAGAGGGCTTCGTCGCCGTTTTCCTTCACGTCGTCGATGATCTCCGTGACGACGCTTGCCACGTCCTGGATCAGCGGGCTGCGGATGAACAGGGTCTCATTCGGCACCTCGCCGTAGTTGAAAATGCGAATCATGTTTTCACTCCGTTCGTCGTGCGTTTGGAGTGTGGAGTTAGGAGTGTGGAGTTAAAAGGTGTCTCCGACAGATTCAAATTCGCCGCACAGCGGCACCTTTAAACTTCAAACTCCACCCTTCACACTCCACACTGGTTACACCAGCGCCGCCAGCTTCTCCGCCATGGTGCGGATCTCCTGATACTGGAATTTATAGCTGACGGTGTTGGCGATGAAGCGCGCGCTGATGGGGAAGATCTCCTGCAGCGGCGCCAGGTCGTTTTCCAATAATGTGCTGCCGGTCTCCACGATGTCCACAATCACGTCGGACAGGCCGAGGATCGGGGCGATCTCGATGGATCCGTTGAGCTTGATGATGCTGATGTCCCGGCCCCGGGCGCTGTAATAGGTTTTGGCGATGTGGGGAAACTTGGTGGCGACTCTGAGGGTTCGGCTCTGGTCGTCCCGGAAATCCGCCGGGCCCGCCACGCACATCCGGCACTTGCCGATGTTCAGATCCAGCAGCTCGTAGACCTCCGGCTCATACTCCAGCAAAATATCTTTTCCGGCGATGCCCACGTCGGCCACGCCGCGCTCCACGTAGATCGGCACGTCCGAGGGCTTTGCCCAGAAGTAGCGGACACCGGTCTCGGGGTTTTCAAAGGTGAGCTTCCGGTTGGGCTCCAGAAGGGAGGGGCACTCGTACCCGGCCTGGGCCATGATGCTGTAGGCCTTCTCGCCCAGCCTGCCTTTGGGAAGGGCAACGTTCAGCATACCGTCACCTCCCCGTTTTCAATCTTCACGATCTGCCGGAAGCGAAGCTGCTCCGGCGTTTCTCTCTGTACCCGGACGGTCTTGCCGCTTCGTCTGTAAGCCTCGGCGGTCTCGGCGGCCAGGGCGGCGTCAGAGTCAGAGGGGCAGAGGATCAGCACGTCGGCGTCAAATTCCGCGCCGGTCTGTTCCACCCGCTCCAGGCGATCCAGATACACCGCGAAGCCGATGGCCCCGCCGGACTTGCCCATCCGCTGCAGCAGACGGTCGTATCGTCCGCCGGAGAGCACGCCCTGGGCGGCCCCCTCCACGAAGCCCCGGAAGACCACGTCGTCGTAATAGTCCACGTCGTTGACCACGGAGAAGTCCAGATTTACAAAGTCGAGACCATAGATCTCCAGCTGCCGGTTCAGCATTTCCAGCTGCGCCAGGGCGTTCCGGCTCTTTTGGGGCAGGGGGATGATCCTTGCCTTTTCCAGCGTCTCGCCCAGGGGCCCGTAGAGGGATACCAGCGCGGTCAGAACCTCCGCCAGACTTTCGTCGGGGCAGAGCTGCTTCAAAGCCGGGGTGTTTTTCGCGGCCACGGCGGCGAAGATTGCGGCGCGCTGCTCATCGGTCATCACGCGGCCCTCCAGCACCCCGGAGACCACGCCCAGGTGGGACACATCCAGAATGCACCGGCTGCTGATGGCCTCCAGACTTCTGGCTGCCAGCATGACCACCTCGCCCACGGAATAGGCGTCCAGATCGCCGATGCACTCCAAGCCCATCTGGGGTATCTCTTTAAAACCCTCGCCCCGGCGCTGCTCGCGGTAGACATTCTCGTGGTAAAATACCTTCCGCATCTCGCCTCCAAGGGTGTCCTTCACGATGGAGAGGGTCACGTCCGGCTTCATGGCCATGAGACGGCCGTCGGTGTCGGTGAAGGTCAGGATCTGCTCGCTCTCCAGAAAGCGTCTGAACTCCGCGTAGAGGTCGTAGCGCTCGAATTTCTGCACCTTGAAGGGGGCGTAGCCATAGCCGCCGTAGAGCTGTCGGAGCTGGGCCGCCGCCCGCTCCGGGGTGCGCATACGCTCGCTCATTGTTCACCCTCCAGCTTCGGCAGCCGCTGGAGCATCATCCGGTAGCCGCCGGCGCCGTATTCGAGGCACCGGTTCACTCTGCTGACGGTGGCGCTGCTGGCCCCGGTGTGCTCCACGGTGGAGAGATAGCTCTCACCCTGCTCCAGTCTTCTCGCAATCTCCAGCCGCTGGGCCATGGCGCACAGCTCCTTGACCGTGCACAGATCCTCCAGATACTTTCGGCACTCAGCGACGTTTTCCAGTTTCAAAATCGATTCAAACAGCGCATCCATCTGCGCGTTTTCCGGTAAAGCCATGGCTGTACCTCCTTATACAACTAGAACACTTTCTAATATTAACACGATAGCGCGCTAAAGTCAACAATCACAATATACAAATTGCGGATTTTTCTTGCATTTTTTTGTTGAGGATGCTATACTACTAAGGCTTACACAAAAACAGGCTTTGATGGAGCTTCAGTAGATTTCGTGACACCCGCTTTCAGAGAGCGTCCGGTTGGTGCAAGGGCGCGCGGCCACGAAGTCGAATTACTCTCCGGAGCCGCTGCCCTGAATCGCAGTAGGGGCCGCCGGGCGCACCCGTTATCGTGCCGCTGTCCAGAACAGCATGAGGCAGATCCCGCGAGGCTTCTGCAAACCAGAGGTGGTACCGCGTCTTTCACGCCCTCTGCTCCCATTGGGAGCGGAAGGCGTTTTTTATTTTGAAAAATCTTTTTGGAGGATGATAGAATATGGGAATTTATGAGGAACTGCAGGCCAGAGGCTTGATCGCCCAGGTGACCAACGAGGAGGAGATCCGCGAGATGGTCAACACCGGCAAGGCCCGGTTCTATATTGGCTTCGACTGCACGGCGGACAGTCTCACCGCCGGCCACTTCATGGCGCTGACACTGATGAAGCGTCTGCAGCAGGCGGGCAACCAGCCCATCGCCCTGATCGGCGGCGGCACCACCATGATCGGCGACCCCTCCGGCCGCACCGATATGCGCAAGATGCTGACGCGCGAGGACATCAACCATAACGCCGAATGCTTCCGCCGCCAGATGGAGCGCTTCATTGAGTTCGGGCCGGACAAAGCCCTGATGGTGAACAACGCCGACTGGCTGCTGAGCCTCAATTACGTCGACGTGCTGCGCGAAGTCGGCGCCTGCTTCTCGGTCAACAACATGCTGCGCGCCGAGTGCTACAAGCAGCGCATGGAAAAGGGGCTGAGCTTTTTTGAGTTCAACTACATGATCATGCAGAGCTACGATTTCTACTACCTGTTCCAGC
>CAMHPQ010000137.1 GCA_946187035.1 uncultured Clostridia bacterium
TTGTCGTAGAGCCTGCCCATCACGTAGTAGTCCAGCCCGCCAAAGTTTGCGAGCGTCTGCCAGAGCCGCAGCTCCTGCAGGGCGGGATTCACCGCCACATGGCGGTAGGCAAAGCCCATGAAATCCACATCGGCCACGTCCGCCTCCTGCCCCATGCCGCGGATGGCGCGGGCGTTGGAAGAGGCCTGATACTGCCAGTGGGGCAGCTCGCGGCCGAACTCGCTGTTGGATTCCTGCCGCACATAGTCCACCGAGCAATAGGCGAGCTCGGGGTTTATCTCCCGCAAAAGCGCCGTAATGCGCTTCTTCTGCGCGCCGGCAAGCTCCTGCAGGAAGCGGAAGTAGACCATGCTGGCTTTGTCGGTGCGGGATAGCTCCACGGGAACGTCCATGCCGTACTTGGCCTTGAAGGCGCTGCGGCAGGCTTCGCACTGGCAGGGCCCGTGGCGGTTCATGCTGTAGTCCACGATGACGCCCGTGGCCGTGCCCATGTTGCAGTAAATGCCGTCAAAGGGGATCGTTTGAAACATCTCCTTGAGGATCTCATCCATGTACCCGCCCTGATAGCCGCCGGAGAGGCAGGTCTGCACGGTGCCGTTGTAGATCAGCGGCTCTCCGTCCGGCTTGCGGTAGGCCCAGTCGGGATGGCGTTCATAGACTGAAACCGGGATCTTGGAGAAATCCGTCCGGGCGATGACCTTGACACCCTGCTCATGGCAGCGATCCACAAGGCGCTTCAGGTCGAAGCCGTCCAGGTACGCGCTGCGCGTATGATCTTGCAGCTGAGTGGGGTAGCTCGCGATCAGGCCCGCCGCGTTGAGCATCACGGCGTTGCAGGAAAAATCCTTCAGAGACGCAAGAAAAGCTTCCTCGTTGAAGTCCTTTGTGTCGATCTCCCGGAAATTCGGCTGGATCACCCGCCAGGGATATCCGTTCCACCAATGTGCCATGCGATCTCCTCGCTTTCCTCTGATTTCGTGATTCTATTCTATGGGACAAGGGCCGGACGGTAAATCTCCATATTTGCCAAGGCGTTCTCATTTTCGCTTTCCTATAAAAAGACGGCCTTCCCAGAGAGGGAAAGCCGTTTCGTTTACTATGAAAGATGCGCTTCCATAGTAATATTTTATTTTTTCTCCCCATTCTCGCCGCTTAACGCGGCAACCGAATGGCATGTGTAATAATCCCCATGCTGGCTACACTTTCATTGACCGTGCTACGGATTCTTCCACATTGGGATTACTTTGCAGGCAGCATTTTGTGGATGATCCCGGCCAGCTCCCGGGGACTCTCGCGGCAGCCGCCCTCCAGCCACATACGGAGGATCGTAACGAAGCCCGATTTGGCATAGGCACAATAGTATCGCATCCGCGCTTCACTCTCCACCCGATGGGCGAGGAAGAGGGGCCGGATCTTCTTTTCCCAGAAGAGCTGGTAGCCGTCTTCCAGCGCGGCGTCGCCGTTCTTTCTCAGGTAAGCCCGGTAAAAGTACCGGTTCTGGCCGATGTAGGAGATCAGCGGCTCCAGCGCGTCGCTGGAGCTTTCCAGGCGCGTCAGGAAATCGCCTTGACTTCCCACCGTGCGGAACAGTCCTTTCTGGATCTCCTTTTCCGTCTTTTCCATCAGGTCGGGAATATCCCGGTAGTGCCGGTAGAAAGTTGAGCGATTGATTTGCGCCGCCTCGCAGAGCTCAGACACTGTGGGCTCCTGCTCCCGCTCGAGGAAGCAAAGCAGCTCCTGCCGCAGCCGTCGTTCCGTCTCCTGATGGAGCTGGTTGTTGGCCGTGTTCATGAAAGCTCCTCCTTCACGCGCTTATACTCCCGGGCAAAGATCAAGGCCGCGATCAGCGCCGCCCCCATATCCGCCGCCATGTGCGCCGCCGCAATGCCGAGGAAGCCAAACAGGGCGTGCATCCCATACAGCAGCGGGATCAGCAGCAGCCCCTGCCGCAGCAGAGAGACCACGATCGCACTTTTGGCCTTCCTCGTACTCTGCAGGAAATTCGTACAGAGATATACCACGCCCAGAAACGGCGCGCCCGCCATAACGTAAAGCATGAACTGTTCGCCCATGGCGGCAACCTCCGCTTCCTTGAGAAAGAGAGAGATGAGGAAATGCCGGAAAGCAAAGCAAAACGCCACCGCACCGAGGCCGATGCCGCCGGTGAGCAAAGCCAGCTTTCGCAGGGTCTCCCGCAGGCGGGGCAGATTCTTTGCGCCGTAGCAATAGGCGAGCAGGGGCTGCACGCCCATGCAGATCCCCATCTGCACCATGGAGATTAGCATGCTGGATTTGCCCGCCGCGGCGCGGGCCGCGATGGCGTCCGTCCCATGCTGAGAGAGAAGGCTGTTAGAGAAGGTGGAGGCAAAACCGGAGAGCACCGTGCTGGCCGCGTTGGGAAGGCCCAGCGCTGCGATCGACAGCAGCTCGCCCGGCGCGGCCAGAGCCCGTTTGGGGTCCAGTGATATTACCGCCGCCCGGCGGAGGCAGTAGAAAAGATAGTAAGCGGTGCCGACCACATTGCCCAGCACCGTGGCGATCGCGGCACCCGTGGTGCCCCAGCGGAAGACGAGGATAAACAGCGGGTCGAGCAGGATATTGGTAAAGGTTCCGGTCAGGTTTCCGATCAGGCCCTCTTTCACGGCGCCCTCCGAGCGGATCAGCATCCCCATCGACGAGGGCAGCAGCATGAAGGCCGTACCGAGCGCCAACACATTCTGATACTGTTTCGCGTCCTCCCACATCTCGGGCTTGGTACCGAGCAGCCGGAGCAGTGGCGTTTGAAAGCTGAGCAGCAGGACACTGACCGCAAGGCCGATCCCGATAGCCGCCCAGAAGCAGAGGCTGGAGGTGTTCTTCGCTTTTTCCGTGTCCCCGGCGCCGATGGCGTTGGCCAGGATCGCGCTGCCGCCCGCTCCGAGCATGGTGGCAAGCGCCATGATGATGCTGAACACCGGCATGACGATGGAGACAGCCGCTACCTTGGCGGTATCCCGCAGCTGGGCGATGAAAAAGAGGTCGGCCATGTTGTAGAAGATCATGACCACGATGGTCAGCAGGCTGGGCAGCGCCAGCGAAAAGATCGAACGCCAGACCGAGCTGTCCCGAAACAGCGCCTCATATCTGCTTTGTTTTGTGTCCATGGGCCGCCTCCTTTTCTGATTTGATCTTATTATACGAAAGGCCGAAGGACGACGCAAGAAACAATATTGCGATATTTGTTGCAGTAATAAAGTGGGCAAATATGAAAACATGAAATCAAATCTGCGGATGGGCAAGGGGCTGCTGTTCTGTCATAATGAGACCAGAAAACACCGCAGGAGGGATATCTAATGCCGAAGATCAATAAAGTGGTGACCACGGTCTGGTACAATAAGCAGAACATGCACGACCTGCGTCGGGTCTTCCCGGGCGCCGAATTCGTCTATGTGGATTTTTATGATAAAGAGCGCCTGACCGAAGAAGTCAAAGACGCGGACGTGGCCATTGTGATGGGCGACGTGGATCCCTGCCTGCTGGGGGAAAACAGCCTCAAATGGATCCAGTGCGACCATGCCGGGCTCAACGGCTCCGCCCGGCCGGAGGTCTTTGCCCGCGGCATCCCAGTGACCGGCGCGGCAGGACGCAGCGCTCCCGTACTGGCCGAGCACGCCGTGTATTTCATGTTCCAGGGCTGCTATCACACGAAAGAGCTGCTTGCCGCCCAGGAAGAATGCCGTTGGGGCGTGGATGGCAGTGAGAGCTGGCGAGGACTCTACGGGCGCACGGCGGGCATCATCGGCATGGGCAACAACGGCCGCCTGCTGGCCGAGCGTCTCCATGCCTTCGGCATGAAGATCATTGCCTATAACCGCTCTCCCATTCAGGGACTGGACTATATCGACCAGAAGCTCTCCGGTAAAAACGGCGACACCGTCGAACCGCTGCTGCGGCAGTCGGACTTTATTATCCTCACCATCGCGCTGACCGACGAGACCTATCACATGCTGAACAAAGAGAGTTTCCGGCAGGTTAAGCCCGGCGCCTTTCTCGTAAACATGGCGCGCGGCGGCCTTGTCTGCACGGAAGACCTGATCGAGGCTTTGAAGGACGGCACCCTTTCCGGCGCCGGATTGGACGTGTTCGAGGAGCAGCCGCTTTCACCCGATTCCCCGCTTTGGCACATGCCCACGGTGTACATCACGCCGCACTGCACGCCCCAGGTACCCGACCGGCAGGCGGCCACCATCGCCATCATCCGGGAAAACGCCCGCCGCTTTGAGGCCGGCGAACCCTTAATGAATCTCATGCGTCCCTCCGACGCTGTCACCGGCCAGAAGGCCGAGGGCGGCTGGGCGCGGATGATGAATTCGGGTCTCAGCAAGGAGCAGATCGCCGCCATGCCGCTGGAGAAATACCTTGGCGTACGCGGCTGGAC
>CAMHPQ010000138.1 GCA_946187035.1 uncultured Clostridia bacterium
CCGCAAACAAATGTATTGCCGGATCAACGGCGGGGCACAGGTCCCCGCCCTACAAACTGGAATTTGACGCGCCGCTGTTACACGGCGCGTCTTTTCCTATTCAGAACTTCACGGTTCTGGGGGCTGCGGTAAAGGAGCTGAAGGTGGCCTCGGCGTCCTTCAGATAGAACACCACGGTGTTGCCGTCGCCGGGGGCGTACATGCTGCGCAGGGCGGGATAGGCCTCCAGCATGGCCTCCTGGGCCTCGATGCGGGGATCCTCCACGGCGGTGGCGGCCACGCGGAGCCACTGCTGTCCGTCGAAGGCGCAGAGCTCGACTTTCTTTCCTGCCAGCTGGGCCGCCACGGGCTTCACCTTGCCGGTCTGGATGTAGAGCTTGTCCTCAAAGATGTTGGCGGTGCCAAAGGGGCGGACTCTCGGCTGGTCGCCCTCCACGGTGGCGAGGTAGTAGGTTTCGCACTTTTTCAGGAATTCACAGACTTCTTTCATGTTGGTGCCTCCTATATAAAATATTGATTTTCAGCATTTGCTGCCGGGGAGCATCCCTCGGATCAGCTGGGGGATGGGCCCGCCGGAGAGGGGCTGGTAGGGTTTGCCGGAGAGGATGGTCTCCTCCACCTTCAGATCCTTCAGGTTTTCCTTCGGCACGGTGTAGGGGTTGCCGGAGAGGATCACCATGTCGGCCGCCTTGCCCACCTCCAGCGTGCCGCGCTCGGCGTCGTCGAAGCTGGTGTAATAGCCGTTGTGGGTGCACATCCTGAGGGCCTCAAAGACGCTCAGGGCCTGCTTCGGGTCGGTGTGGTTCACGGCCTTGTGGATCCACAGCAGGGGATCCGGTTCCGTGCAGGGGCCGTCGGACCCGGCGCTCATGACAATGCCGCTTTTCGCAAAATCCCGGAGGGGGTTCAGCCTCGCGGCCCGGTCTCCCAGAATCTCGGTCAGATAGGCGTCCGGCTCCTGGGGCCAGTCGATGAAGGCGGTCTGCACCGGCAGGAGGATGTGGTACTTTTTGCAGATGGCGATGCCCTCCTCCGTGGGGAGGCAGGCGTGGATGATGGCGTGGCGGTGGTCCTTCCTGGGGCAGTCCTCCAGCGCTGCGGCCAGCGCTCTTGTGGCCTGGTCGAAGGCGGCGTCGCCGATGGCGTGCATCTCGATCTGCAGCCCGGCCCGGTTGGCCTCGATGCAGAACTTCGTCACCTGCTCGTCGGTGTAATACAAAACGCCCCGGTCCTCGGTGCCCTCGTAGGGCTCGCGCATGGCGGCGTCCCGGGAGCCGAAGCAGCCGTCCAACGCGGTCTCGAAGCAGCCGCCGATCCGGGGCAGCTTCCGCTTCTGGGCCTTTTTCACGTCCAGGGTCTGCATGTAAACCCGCATCTGCAGGCCGTTTTTCAGTCCGCCGGCGAACCAGCGCTCCAGATCTACGTCCAGATCCCCGGTGAAGCCCACGCCGCTGACGGAGTGGATCATGCCGATGCCGCGTCTGGCCAGATCGTCGGCGGCCTTCTGCATGTTCTTCACCAGCTGGATCACCGGCACGGAGTTGGTGACGAAGTCGGAGACCGCGAAAAACGCCTCCTGATTCATCTCCCCGGTGTCGGCGTGGCAGCCGCGGAGAGGCGTGACCTTCTTCTCCACCAGCTCATAGAGTTTGGAGTTCACCACGCAGGCGTGGCCGTCGTATTTCACCATGAACAGCGGCCGGTCGGGGCAGACGCTGTCCAGCTCCGCTCTGGAGACCAGGCGCCCGTCAGAGACCGAGTAGGGCGACGCGCCGAAGGCCACGATCAGCTTGTCCCTGGTGGTGGGCAGAAACTTCCGCAGCATGTCCAGAATTTCTTCGTTGCTGCGGGCGTCCATGACGTTCAGCCCCGCGTGGAAGGTGGCATAGCTGGCGAAATGGATGTGGCTGTCCACGAAGGAGGGAATCAGCACCCGGCTGCCCAGATGGACGACCTCCGCCTTGCGAAACCGGTACTGCCGGGGGTGCAGATCGCCCACATAGACGATCTTTCCCTTGTCCTCCACCAGGGTGTTGGCGATGGTGTTGTCGGCGTCGCAGGTGAGGATCGTGCCGCGATAGATTTTCATTATTGCGGAACCTCCCCCTCCCGCAGCTTCCGCTGCAGCTCCTCATAGCAGTGGTTCAGAAGATCCCGCTCCTGCTCGCTCTCCAGCGGGGCCAGTCCCTGACCCTGCTCGGTCTCCACCACCCGGCAGGCGCACATCTGATGCTCCTCGCCCATGGTGAACACCACGTAGGACTGACCGTTTAGGTCCCAGTCGTAGGTAAACAGCACCTCGCACTGCACCGGCAGGCCGTCCGGCCCGGGGATGGAAAATTTTCCGCTTTCAAAAATATCCATAGGGATCACCTGCTTTTTGATTGATGGCCATATTGTACCATAAAGGATCCCGTTTGAAAACCCGGACCGTGGACAAAAAACCGGATTTGTCTGCCAATATTTGTTTCTTACTCAACCAGAGCCGGAAAAATCGGAGAAATCTGCACAAAAAATCGAAATTGTGTTAAAAATATTTCGATTTTTCTGCAACAAATTGTTGATTAGTCCCCGGATCTATGTTATACTGTATGGCAAGAAGAAAGACAATTGGTCGTTTCAGCGACGTGCGTTATAAAAAAGGAGATGGAATATGAACGAAAAACCTGTGGATCGCCGTGTAAGAAAAACCAAACGGCAGCTGCGTCTGGCGCTGATGCAGCTGATGAGCGAGAAGAACGTAAAAGATATTTCCGTCCGGGAGCTGGCCGCCATCGCGGACATCAACCGCGGCACCTTCTACATCCACTATAAGGACGTCTATGACCTTCTGAGCCAGCTGGAGGACGAGATGGCCGCGGGCCTCTCCGCCGTGTGCCAGAAGCACAATCCGGATGAATTCAGCGGCAACACCTTCCCGTATCTCAGCGACCTGTACCACTTCATCGCGGAGAACGCGGACATGTGCCGGGTGCTGCTGGGCGCCAACGGGGACAAGGCCTACACCGATCGGATCTGCAAAATCCTGCGGGACGATCACCTGTATGATTTCGTGCAGAACTTCCACAAGGACGCCGATCCCACCCTGATCGACTATTTCTGCGCCTTCATCATCTCCGGCAACCTGTCGCTGGCCCTCCGGTGGATCTCCACCGGTATGCAGGAGACCCCGGACGAGATGGCCATCCTGGCCGGCAAGATCATCACCCAGGGTGTGCAGGTACTCTCCAAAGAGGCTCAATGACCTCCAACTGAAAAACGCACCGGTTTGATCCGGTGCGTTTTTTTAGGTAAACGGCACCTGGCGTGTCAGGCAAAAAATGCGCTTGCCTCTTGAAAAACCGGAGCGCAGGTGATACACTGTTCAATTGGAGAGCAATTTCCGAACCATATACATTTTTGATATTGGAGGAGATACCCATGTTTGAAAATCTGGTTGAGGTCCTGAAGGCCAATCCCCGCAAGATCGTCTACACCGAGGGCACCGACGCCCGCATTCTGGAGTCTGCTGACCGCCTGAAGAAGGGCGGCTTCCTGACCCCCGTGCTGGTGGGCAACGTGGACGAGGTCAAGGCCGCTGCTCAGAAGGGCGGCTTCGACATTGAGGGCCTGGAGATTCTGGACCCCGAGACCTATCCCGAGATGGACGCCATGGTCGCCCAGATGGTGGAGCTCCGCAAGGGCAAGATGAGCCCCGAGGAGTGCAAGGCCAACCTGCTCAAGGGCAACTACTTCGGCACCATGCTGGTGAAGATGGGCAAGGCCGATGCCCTGCTGGGCGGCGCCACCTACTCCACCGCCGACACCGTGCGTCCCGCGCTGCAGCTGATTAAGACCAAGAAGGGCGCCCACCTGGTGAGCTCCTGCTTCATCATGGTCCGCGGCGAGGAGATCCTGGCCATGGGCGACTGCGCCATCAACATCGACTATCAGGACACCGTGGACAAGGCCACCGGCGAAGTGACCTTCTCCGCCGCCCAGAAGCTGGCCGAGGTGGCCATCGAGACCGCCAAGACCGCCAAGGTCTTCGGCGTTGACCCCAAGGTCGCCGTGCTGAGCTTCTCCACCAAGGGCAGCGGCAAGGGCGGCACCGTGCAGCTGAGCCACGACGCCACCGTCATCGCCAAGGAGCTGGATCCCGAGCTGAAGATCGACGGCGAGATGCAGTTTGACGCAGCCGTCTCCCCGACGGTCGGCCAGCTGAAGTTCCCCGGCAGCCCCGTGGCCGGCCAGGCGAACACCTTCATCTTCCCCTGCATCGAGGCTGGCAACATCGGCTATAAGATCGCCCAGCGTCTCGGCGGCTTCGCGGCCTACGGCCCGATCCTGCAGGGTCTGAACGCACCCATCAACGACCTTTCCCGCGGCTGCGACGCCGAGGAAGTCTACCAGATGTCCATCA
>CAMHPQ010000139.1 GCA_946187035.1 uncultured Clostridia bacterium
CCAGCTCCTTCAGGTTCTGGCTCAGGGTCTTGTCCGCCACCTTGCCCAGATACCGCTGCAGCTCGTTGAACCGCACCGGCTCATACTCCATCAGGCAGTAGAGGATCACCGGCTTGTATTTCCCGGCGATCAGCGACAGGGTGTAGCAGTAGCCGGTCTCCTCAAACCTCGCGTTCTCGATCTTCCGCTCGCTCATGCTTTCCTCCAGGTAAGTACCTTACATCAATGTAGGTACTTGAATTTTGTTCTGGTTTTATGCTACCATAGAAACATCCAAATTGCAAGGGAGCGGAAGAGAAAAAATGGCAAAGAAGATCGTGATCCTCAACGGCAGTCCCAGAAAAAACGGCAACACCTCGGCTCTGACCGAACAGTTTCGTCTGGGGGCGGAGGCAGCGGGGAACACCGTCACGGAGTTTCACTTAAACAGCATGGACATCCGCGGCTGTCTCGGCTGCTGGCAGGGAGGCAAGGACGAAACCTGCCCCTGCGTCCAGAAGGACGACATGGCGAAGATCTACCCGGTCTATAAGGAGGCGGACGTGGTGGTGCTGGCGTCGCCGCTGTTCTACTGGTTCATCTCCGGGCAGCTGAAAACCGCCTTCGATCGGCTGTTCGCCGTGGCGGAGTGCGATCCCAATTACCGGAACCCGAAGAAGGAAAGCGTCTTGATCATGGCTGCGGAGGGCGCCGGCTTCGAGGAGAGCGTGCACTGGTACGATCATCTGGAGCAGCACGTCGGCTGGAAGAGCCTCGGCAAGATCCTCTGCGGCTGGGTGACGCAGCCGGGGGACATTCAGGGAAAACCGGAGCTGCAGCAGGCTTACGAGCTGGGCCGCTCCAT
Source organism: uncultured Clostridia bacterium (assembly GCA_946187035.1). GTDB lineage: Bacteria > Bacillota > Clostridia > Oscillospirales > Oscillospiraceae > CAG-103. Next base: position 845 of record CAMHPQ010000139.1, read on the forward strand.
TCAATAAGAGAAAGGAATCTAAATCATGAAAAGCTTTGGTGTGAAACCCTATCTGTTTCCCATGCCGGTGTACATGATCGGCACCTACAACGAGGACGGCTCCGTGGACCAGATGGCCATGGCCTGGGGCGGCATCTGCGCCGAGGACATGGTGGCCCTGAATCTGGAGGCGGAGCACAAGACCGTGGCCAATCTCAAGGCCCGCGGCGCCTTCACCCTGGCGGTGCCGGGTGTGGATACGATCAAGGAGTGCGACTATCTGGGCACCGCCTCCGGCACCCAGTACCCGGACAAATTTGCAAAAACCGGCCTCCACGCGGTGAAGAGCGAGCACGTGGACGCCCCGGTGGTGACGGAGTTCCCGCTGACCCTGGAGTGCGTGGTGGAACGGTTCGAGGACGAACCCTACGGCCTCAGAGTGATCGGCAAGATCGTCAACGTGCTGGCGGATGAAAAAGTCCTGGACGAGAAGGGCGAGATCGACTCCGGCAAGCTGAACACCTTCCTCTTCGACCAGATGCGCAACGGCTATTACGCCGTCGGCCAGTATCTGGGCCAGGCCTGGGACATCGGCATGGAGTACATGGAGAAATAACCATCCCCGCACGACGGAAGAACAGGATAACAAATTTGGAATATATCGGGGTAACATTTGAACCAGACTCAAAGAGTGTCATTGCGAACCAGTGCGCACACTGGTGTGGCAATCCGTTCTCTTGCGGTACAGACTGATAAAATGCAAAATGATGGGCGAATTCGTTTTGTCTCAACGTTCTGGGAGTCACAACACCGCCGTCGGGGGATGCGGATTGCCACGCCAGATGACGTCGGTCACTGGCTCGCAATGACATTCTATTTTTGTGCTCCGCAAAATCCAACTGCCCCGATAAACTAGAATTTGAATTCGTCGAAGACACTATAAAACTCCAAACTCCACACAAAAAAACCACCTGCCGGGGAAAACCTCAGCAGGTGGTATTATTATGATCTTCTCAGCCCTTCTGGTGGGTGGCCTTCATTCTCTGGCTGTGGTCCAGAATGCGCTTGCGGATGCGGAGGCTCTTGGGGGTGACCTCCAGCAGCTCGTCGTCCGCCAGGAACTCCATGCACTGCTCCAGGCTCATCTGCTTGGGCGGCACCAGACGCAGGGCGTCGTCGCTGCCGGCGGCGCGGGTGTTGGTCAGGTGCTTTTTCTTGCAGACGTTGACGCTGATGTCCTCGGCCTTGGGGCAGACGCCCACCACCATGCCCTCATAGACGGGCACGCCGGCGCCGATGAACAGCTGGCCGCGCTCCTGGGCGTTGAACAGACCGTAGGTCACGCTCTCGCCGGTCTCGAAGGACACCAGAGAGCCGGTGTTTCTCCGCTGCAGATCGCCCTTGTAGGGGGCGTAGGAATCGAAGACGCTGCCCATGATGCCCTCGCCCTTGGTGTCGGTGAGGAACTCGTTCCGATAGCCGAACAGACCGCGGCTGGGCACCAGGAACTCCAGACGGGTGCGCTTGCCGATGGGCAGCATTTCCTGCAGCTCGCCCTTGCGGCTGGAGAGCTTTTCGATGACGGCGCCGCAGGCCTCGGTGGGCACGTCGGCCACCAGACGCTCGATGGGCTCGCACTGCTTGCCGTCGATGGTCTGATACAGCACGCGCGGGGGAGAAACCTGGAACTCATAGCCCTCCCGGCGCATGGTCTCGATCAAAATGGAGAGGCTCATCTCGCCGCGGCCCGCTACGTTGAAGGAGTCGGTGGCGTTCTCAATCTCGGTGACGCGCAGGCTCACGTCCTTCAGGGTCTCCCGCATGAGACGGTCCCGGATCTGGCGGCTGGTGACGAACTTGCCCTCCCGTCCGGCGAAGGGGCCGTCGTTGACGGAGAAGGTCATCTCCAGAGTGGGGGCGCTGATCTTCACGAACTCGATGGGCTCCACGCAGTCGGTGGCACAGATGGTGTCGCCGATGGTGATGTCGCCGATGCCGCTCATGGCGATGATGTTACCGGCGGTGGCCTCGGTGACGGGAACCCGGTTCAGACCCTCGAACTGATACATACTGACGGCCTTGGCCTTCTGGGGGGCGGCGTCAGGCTGGTGGAAGTTGCAGACGGCGATCTCCTGGTTCTGCTTCACGGTGCCCCGCTCGATGCGTCCGATGGCGATGCGGCCCACAAACTCGTTGTAGTCGATGCTGCTGACCAGCATCTGGAAGGGCGCCTCGGTGTCCATCTCCGGGGCGGGGATGTAGTCCAGGATGGTGTCAAAGAGGGGCTTGAGGTCTTTGCCCTCCACCTCGGGGGAGTAGCTGGCGGTGCCGTTTCTGCCGGAGCAGAAGAGCATGGGGCTGTCCAGCTGGTCGTCGGTGGCGTCCAGATCCATCAGCAGCTCCAGCACCTCGTCCACCACCTCGTGGATGCGCTGGTCGGGGCGGTCGATCTTGTTGACCACCACGATGACGCGATGGCCCAGCTCCAAAGCCTTGCCCAGCACGAAGCGGGTCTGGGGCATGGGGCCCTCGGCGGCGTCCACCAGCAGGATGACGCCGTTGACCATCTTCAATACGCGCTCCACCTCGCCGCCGAAATCGGCGTGGCCCGGGGTGTCGACGATGTTGATCTTGGTGTCGCCGTAGCGCACGGCGGTGTTCTTAGCCAGGATCGTGATGCCGCGCTCCCGCTCCAGGGCGTTGGAGTCCATGACCCGGTCCACGACCTCCTGGTTTTCGCGGTACACGCCGCCCTGCTTGAGCATCTCGTCAACCAACGTGGTCTTGCCGTGGTCAACGTGGGCGATGATGGCGATGTTTCTCAGCTTGTCCATTGGGATCACTCTTTCATTTAATATACATTTTCACACAAATGCATATTTTAGCATGAAACCCTTTGAATTGCAACCATTTTTTTGAAGCGCTTTGCGGAGAGTTTTAGGGCGGGAAGTAAGTGCCCCGCCGCCATAAAACATGCAAAATCCAGCACGGCGGGCGCAAGCGACCCGCCCTACGGTACAAATTGGGGTTTATAGGGCTGTTGCGAGGAAGAATGCAAGATGATTGCCAATCTAAAAAAGTGTCATTGCGAACCAGTGCGCACACAGCTAACGCATAAGTTCCACCTACCAAATCAAAGATTTGGGGTGTCACGTATGGTGTGGCAATCCGCGTCCCCCGGCGGCGGAGTAAGTCTCGCAGAACGTTGAAATCAAATAGAAATGCGGAATCTACTGCCAGCCTTCCCCTGGGGGAAGGGGGACCGCTTGCGGTGGATGAGGGTCGGGGAGCAGCTGGATCAAGGCAGCAACTCAAAAGAAATCACAATGGCTCTACCCTCATCCGTCACGGCTAGTTCCCGCCGTGCCACCTTCCCCCAGGGGAAGGCCAAGTTTCTATCCGACATTCTGCAATTCATAAACTCCCCGATAAACTGGAATTTGAACAATCCATGCAATGACAAAACCGCGCTGCAGATCTCTCCGCAGCGCGATGGTCGTATTTGTGTGA
>CAMHPQ010000140.1 GCA_946187035.1 uncultured Clostridia bacterium
CTGGTGCTTATTTGCATAAGCTTCTTACATTGTTTAATTTACAAGGTACACGCTCACTGTCTTTGTGTTTCTTGCGGACAGCTTTGATAGAATACCACATTCGGAACCGTTTGTCAACCCCTAATTTTTATTTTTTTCGGGGCAACTCGGGAACCGCGTGGGCTTCGATCAAGTGCTCAGATAATATAGCACCGTTTTTCCGACTTGTCAACATTTTTTTCACAATTTCTCTAAATTATTTTTCAGAATCTAAATATTGTGGTTTTCAGCGGGAATACTACCCAATATGTCAGATGCTATTTTTACAAATTCCCTTGATATGTCAATGGATTCCCGGCCAGTCACCGTGGAGAGCGTAAAAAACATTTTTTCCGACTGCGATGATTTTTTTCTTCGGCGGATCAAGCTTGGGCTGGACAGCCAGATCCCGGCCTACGTCTGCTGGATCGACGGCGTGGTCTCAGAGGGTGATGTGTCTGAGGATGTGATCCGTCCCCTCACCGAGCAGGGGCGGCTCAGCGGCGTGAAGACCAGCGCAGAGGCTCTCCGGCGGATTCGCCAGGGCGCCGTCTGGAGAGCGTCGGTACAGACCCGGGAGAAGCTGGAGGATCTGGCCGCCGATCTCACCAGTGGTCACGCGGCGGTGATTCTGGAAACCATTCGGACGGCTGTTACCTTTGAGGTCAAGAGCACACAAGCGCGGCAGGTTTCCGAGGCCGCCATCGAGAAATCCATCAAGGGCCCCAGGGCGGCCTTTGTGGAGACGCTCCGGGTGAACACGGCTCTGGTGCGCCGCCGGATTCAGTCGCCGAAGCTGAAGCTCAAGGAGACCACCGTGGGGAGGCAGTCGGGCACGGCGGTCACTCTATTATATATGGAGGACATCGCAGACCCGGCCCGGGTGCAGGCCCTGCAGCAGAAGCTGGAGACCATGGATCTGGACGGGGTGCTCTCAGGCGGGGACCTGGAGCCCTATCTCATCGACCACCCCCACTCTCCCTTCCCCCAGGCGGCTCACACGGAACGTCCGGACAAGCTGGCCGCAGGGCTTTTGGAGGGCAGGATCGGGCTTTTGTGCGACGGGCTGCCGGTGGGCTTCCTGCTGCCGGGGACGCTGCCGCTGCTGATGCGGGCGCCGGAGGATCGGGCCGACCAGCATCTGCTGGCCTCGGGATTGACGCTGCTGCGGTGGCTGGCGCTGGTTCTGGCGCTGACGCTGCCGGCCCTCTACACGGCGGCGGCCACCTGGCACCAGGAAATGCTGCCGGCGAAGCTTCTGGAGAGCATCGTCCGGTCAGAGCAGGCGGTGCCCTTTGCCCCCGGGACGGTGATGCTCCTGCTGTTGATCTCCTTTGAATTGCTGCAGGAGGCAGGGCTCCGGCTGCCGGCTCAGGTGGGTCAGACCGTCAGCATCATCGGGGCACTGCTGGTGGGGGGGGCCGCCGTCAGCGCGAAGCTGGCCAGCCCCATCGCCATCATCATCGTGGCCATGGCGGGCATCGCAGGCTACAACGTGCCCAATCAGGAGCTGGGCTCGATTCTGCGATTTCTCCGGGCCGGGCTGGTTGGGCTGGCGATCTTGGCGGGGATGCCCGGGATCACGGCGGGGCTGGCGGCGCTGGTCTGGTATCTCTGCACGCTGGAGTGCCAAGGGGTGGCGTATCTCTACCCCTTCGTGGACAGCGAGAACGGGGCGCTGTTCCGGACGCTGCTGAGAAAACCCCAGTGGGCGTACAAGTTCCGGGACCCGAAGCTGGTGAGAAGAAATCGGAGGCGGCAGAAGTAGTTTGGAGTGTGGAGTGTGAAGTGTGGAGTTTAAATATAATTCCACATTTCAGCGGTAAATTGGAGTTTAACGGTGCGTTGAAAAAATGCTGCCCATCCCACTCGGCTCCCTCGGCGAGGGAGCTGGCACGGCGGGTAATAGCCGTGACTGAGGGAGCGAACCTTGCCGAACAGGCCGCACTGCATTGGTTTCTGCCTTTGTCCGACGTTCCCTCCCTCAGTCTCGCTGCGCTCGACAGCTCCCTCTCCGAGGGCGCCAAGGGGGTACGCAGGATCATTAAAGACAGCTCGATAAACTATAATTTGAAATCATTTTTGCACTGGAAAGGAGGCTCCCGTGCGGGACTTGATTCCGATTCTGCTTCTGGCGGCGGTTTTACTGACCGGCTGCGGGGCGGTCTGGGCGGACGTCCGGGCCATCGACCAGCTGGTTCAGGTGGAGACCGTGGGGCTGGACCCTGCGGAATCCGGCGTCAAGCTGAGTATTTGCGCCGGCTCCCCGGAGACAAAGGAGACCGCCTCCGGCAGCTCCATCCGGCTGGCCATGGACGCCCTGCAGCAGAGAACCGGTAGCGGCACCCTGTTCTACGCCCACGCAAAATACCTGCTGCTGGGCGCGGGGGCGGACATCTCGGCGGCGCTGGACTTCGTGGCCCGGAGCTCCGACATGCGGCTCCGGACGCCGGTGGTGCTGCTGAAAAACGCCTCTGCCGAGGAAGCCGTCCGGCTGGGCGGCAAGGGCACCGACGTGACCGCCCTGCTCTCCGCTCTCCAGGAGGACATGAATCGGCAGGGCAACGGCCACGCCTTCACCTGCGGGGAGGCACTGCGAAAGCTGTCGGAGTCCGGCTGCGCCCTGCTGGCCGCGGCGGAGCTCCGGGACGGCACCCTGCGGGAGGCGGGATACGGTATCTTGAGGGATGGAAGCTGCGTCGGCTGGATCGCGCCGGAGGATGCGGCGGCGGTGAATCTGCTGCTGTCCCTGGGCGGCCACGGGGATCTTGTGCTGCCGGAGGGCGTGACCGTGACCCTGGAGAGCAGCAGGTGCAGCGTCTCCGACGGGGAAATCGCCCTGAAGATTCGCGCCAGGCTCTCGGAAAATGACGGCGGCGTGCCCATCACCGACGACGCGGCCAGGAAAACCCTGGAGGCCTCCCTCTGCAGCCAGGTGCTGGAACAGATTCGGCATGTGCTGGCCCAGGCCCGCAGGCTGAACGCCGATCTCTTCGGGGTCGGAGCGGGCGACGTGACCGTGACGGTGCGGGCCGCCATCACCCGGAGCTATGATCTGGAGGATCCCGTGCAGCTCACCGGAGCGAAGCCATGAACGAAAACAGTCTGACCGAAAAACAATACTGGGCCCTGGGCGGGCTGGCGGTGCTCTCTCCCCTGCTGCGGCTGCTGCCGGGACTCTCGTGCAAGCTGGCAGACGGCGGCGCGTGGCTCAGCTGTCTCCTTGCGCTTGTGCCGCTGGCGGGATATGGAATTTTACTCAGCCGCGTCCGAGAAAGAGGCCCGCTGGGCGACCAGCTGGCCGGATGGGGCAAGCCCGGGGGCGCAATTCTGGCGCTGCTGACGCTGTGGTTCTGGCTCTACGGCGGCGTATTGCTCCGGAGCGGGGCGGAACGGTTCCTGGCGGCCATGAACGTCTTTCGCGGGTGGCTGCCCTACGGAATTCTGCTGCTTCTGCTGGCAGTACCGGCGGCGCTCCACGGCCCCAAGGCGCTGTTTCGGGCGGCAGAGATCTTTCTCCCGGTTGTGACGGCGGCGTTGATTCTCTCTCTTCTGGCCTCGCTGGGGCTGATGGACTGGGCCGCCCTGAAAGCAATCCCGAAGCCCGGGAAGCTCCTGCAGGGCGCGGTACCCCTCTGGAATCTGGGCTGCGGGATGCTGTTTTACAGCGGTTTTTTCCAGACCGAAGGGCCGCCGAGGCTTCGGAAATCGCTGAGATGGCTGCTGCGGCTGTGTCTCACGGCGGCGGGACTCTGCGCCGTGGCGGCTGGGGTGCTGGGGGCGGAGGTGACGGCAAATCTGAGCGCCCCGTTTTTCGTGCTGCTGCGGAATCTCAGTCTCTCCAGCGCCTTTGAGCGGTTCGAGGCGCTGATTGCCGGCATGTGGGTGCTGCCGGACTTCGCCATGCTCGCCGCGCTGCTCCTGCTGGGCAGAGAGACCGCCGGACTCGCCCTCCGGAGACCCGGAAAGGGGTATGCGCTCCTTGGCGCGGCGGGAATGCTGGCAGCGGCGGCCACGGTCGGGAAAACCGCCTTTCGGCTGGCTATCTGGTCGGAGAACATCGTACCCGCCGCCACGCTGATTCTCACCATCGGGGTGACTGCGTGGATGCTGATGAAAGGCAGAAGGCAATAGCTCGCAGTAATGTATCAGGCTCGGCCGGATGGTTCTGTTCAAATTATAGTTTAGCGGTCTCTTTGTGTAGGGCGGGGACCTGTGCCCCGCCGTTGGTT
>CAMHPQ010000141.1 GCA_946187035.1 uncultured Clostridia bacterium
GAATAACTGCCTTGGTGTAGGTGGAGCCCACGTCGCAGCCGCCAAAGAATTTCATATTGTATTTCCTCCTAAGATTGTTATTAAATCAGAAACGGTAAATTACCAGGAAGCCTCGTCGTCGAACTCGATCAGGGACGGATCGACAGGCTCAGCATGCATAACGTTGACCATGTAGTTGCTGACACGGGCACGCATGTCCTTACGGGAGATGGTACGCGGATCCATAAGGTCGTGCTCAACCCAGATGAGGTGCACGTTGTTCTCACGAGCCTGGTCATCGAACAGACCCATCAGGCCGGCCATGGTCTTGCAGCTGACGTGCTGATACAGGATGGCGATGTCGGCGTTGAAGGCCTTCAGCTGGCGCCACAGCTCGCCAAGGACGTGGTCGTGGCCGCCGTTGGTATGGCGACGCATAACCATGCGCTCGTACAGACGGCAGAGGTCGCGGATGGCCTCTTCCTTGTCGGTGGTGTTCAGCATCTTGGTGTAGTTCAGAGCTTCCATCTCGGCCAGGATGTAGATACCCCAGGAGTTGGCAAGCCAGTTGGAGAAGTTGGCGTAGAAGTGCGCCGGCTGGCCCCAGATCAGGGCGCGATGCTTGGCATAGCCGCCGCGGTAAGCGGGCAGACGCTGCTCGTAGGTCTTGTACATGACCTCACGCAGCTTGCGCTGGGTCTTGATGCCGTCGGGGAACAGGCCGCCGTCCATCTCGTAGTTCCACTTACGGAACAGCTCATAGGAGGAGCCGACCAGCTGCGGATACGGAGTGGAGTTCATCTCCCACTTCTCGAGCTCGATACGAGTGCACTCGTTCATGAGCTCCATGGTCTTGAAGTAGTTGTCCCAGTCCCACTTGGCGCCGGACAGGCCCTCAACCCATCTGATGCACTCCTTCATATCCTCGGCAGCGCACTCGATGGTGTCCTCGTCGTCGTAGCGGACGGGGAAGCTCAGCGGATAGTAGGGCAGGTACTTGCCAAAGCGGCGATCCTGGAAGGAGGAGGCCATGGTGGAGCCGTCGCAGGGCATCGTGGAGGCGATGAAGCCCATGCCCAGGATCGGGTACTCGTCCATGATGGCGCAGCCGCACTCTGCAACAGGCAGCGGGCAGGCGTCGCCGGGCAGGCCGTACTGCTCGACCGCGTCGATGAACGGGATCAGAGCCAGCTGGTCCAGCTCGGAGGACATGAACACAGGGATCATCTGATAGGGCATACTGATGAGGGTCGGGAAGCCGGCCATCATCTGCGCCATAGTCATCTCGTCGAACAGAACGATCTGCTTGGACAGCTTCTCGTCGCCGCCCAGACGGGCGTCAGCGCGCAGCTGGGTCTGGATCTGCCACTCAGCCCAGTGGGTGATGGCGAGCCACATGTCGATATCGGCCTTCAGCAGAGCGCCGCGGCGGCCCAGGTTGGAGCGGTCGACAGCCACGGGGGTGCCCAGATAGGATGCGAACCAGTGATACTCAAACAGAGCCAGAGCGATGGAGAAGGGATCCTTCATGACCATGTTGATCATGCCGGCCCAGATCTTCATCCAGCCGGTGAAGTCGATGCCGACGCTCTTCAGGCCCTTCCACTCACGGCGGGCGAAGGCGATGGCGTCTTTCTTGTAGAGCCAGCCCAGGTGCTTATCGCCGTTCATGATGATGTCCATCTTGTCGGCAGCGCTCATGGCCATGAAGCTCTTGTACTCGCCGACGATGCGCTCTTTGTCGCGCTGGAGGCTGAGCTTGGTCTTTCTCTTGACCTCGCCCCAGTCGATCTCCTTGATCATCTGCGTCCAGATCTTGAGATCCGGACCCATGTTTTTCTTAAGCCATTCAATGTTCGTTTTCAGCATTTCGATTAACCCTCCTTGGCAGCCTTCTGGATCTGCTTGATCTCAAGGCTCTCGACGAAGGCCTGAAGTCTGGTGCGCAGCTGGCCGGAACCTCTCGCCATGTAAGGACGGTCGATGGACAGCACGGGCCAGTTGTACTCCTCGTTCATGATGTGGCTGACGAGCGTACGCTCGAATGCCCAGAAATCACAGAACTTCATCGCTTCGTAAATGATACCCTCGGCCTTGTACTCGGTGGCGAGGTAGTTGGAGAAGTCGCGGCGCTCCTGGATCTTCTCCTGGCTCATGTAGCGCGGGCACTGGGTGACCTTGAGGTAGTGGGCGCAAATCTGGGTGAGGACGTCTTCCTCGTCGTTGAGCTCGATGACCTCACGGCCCGGGGTGGAGCCGAAGCAGAAACGGTCGGAGACAACGAACGCGCCGGCGTTCTCGATCATGCGGGTCATGTCGAGGTCGTCGATCTCGGAGCCGACGACGGCGACGCGAGCGCGGTACCAGGGCTGCGGATCGACCTTGCGCTTCTTGATCTCCTTCAGAGTCTCGCGCAGGTAAGGCAGGATGAGGGCCTTCGGGCAGCAGTAGGTCACAAGACACAGTACGTGGAATTCATAGCCGGTGATGGGGGGATTCTCCAGCTTGCGCATGTCGCCGATCTCGGTGATGATCTCGGCAACCTCATTGTGCTCCTTGACAGCGGCGCGCAGTGCATCGTCAGAAGTATCGACGCCGTACTTCTCGGCGATCTCGTTGAGGTAACGGTTGCGGATCTGGGTGACATAGTGCTTGAGGGTATAGTCGGTGACTTTGTACGGAATGTCCGCGTGGGTCACGAAGAAATTCTCGGCGGGCATATCGGGGCCCTGCAGAATCTCGATGTTCTCCATGCAGCGGTTCATCTCCGCGCAGGCATCCACGCCGGCGATGCAGTCGAGGAAGTTGTAGCCACCCTCGATGGCGCGCTCCACGAGCGCACGGCAGTACTCGCAGGTATAGTTGGACATGTAGTAGGACGCGATGTCAAACGAACCTGTGTTCGGTGCTCTCAGACGGACTGAGAAGCTGTTTCCTACGTTGAGAACCACCTCGGGCATGTGGAAGCAAGTATAGCCCACGGCGATCTGGCCGTCCGCTTTCGCTTTCTGGACCAGCTCGTTGTTGGCCTCATGCAGAAGGCTCTCAAAGTAGATCAGATGCTTGAGATCTTTCAAGTGTTACACCTCTTCTTCCCTTATAAAAGATTTCTTGTGGGGCACATCCTTCACCCCTGGTTTACACGTACTGAGTCGTTTGGACAGAGTGAAATGAACACTCTGCCTTATAACTCGACAATAGATTAACATATCTTAATAGATTTTACAAGACTTTTCTGAACGTTTTTTACGTTTTTTTACTCCTTGTGAACCAATTTATTGTTGATAATTCAGGTAAATGGTGTTAAAATATGGGCAAACCAAAATCCGAAAGGAGATCTTAACCATGCACATTTCCGAAGACCACTGCCACGGTCATGAGCACGAGCATACCCACGCTCACGAGCACGAGCAGGGCCACACCCATGAGCACGCCCACGAGCATGCCCATCCCCACGGGGAGGCCCAGGCCATGAGCTTTGAGGAGACCGTCACCCTGCTGGCCTATATGCTGGATCACAACCGCCACCACGCCGACGAGCTTCACGACATCGCCCACGCTCTGGAGGACGCCGGCAAGCAGGAGGCCGCCGATGCCGTCTCCGCCGCGCTGCACTATTTTGACCACTGCAACGACGCGCTGGAAGACGCGCTGAAGATTGCGAAAGGAGAATAACCATGTGCCTTTCTGACGCCTATGAGATCGTTGACGGCGAGCAGAAGCTCGTCCTGTCCAGAGTTCAGGACATCGCCACCGAGGGCGACAGCGTCCTGCTGACCAACCTGATGGGCATCCGCACCAAGGTGCCCGGCCGGATCAAGAGCGTGGATCTGCTGAAGAACATCATCCTGATCGAGGCCTGCTGAGCCGCAAAAACCAAATACGAAACCGGAGCGCAGGTTCCGGTTTTGTTTTTTGCGTGAGAGAGATAAATTGGAGTTTGTCGGGGTGTTGAGACAATTCTGCCCATCCCGCTTGGCTCCCTCTGGGAGGGAGCTGGCACGGCGGGAAATAGCCGTGACTGAGGGAGCGAGCCTCGCCGCACAGGCCGCAATACATTTGTTTCTGTCTTTGTCCGACGTTCCCTCCCTCAGTCTCGCTGCGCTCGACAGCTCCCTCTCCGAGGGCGCCAAGGGGGGCACAGCAACATCCAACAACTCGCTAAACTAGAATTTATCTCTCACAATTTTCCATATAATTAAACCTGAATTATTCACGCAGGTACGGAACTGAGCCTGCAAGGTGCCATGCCTGA
>CAMHPQ010000142.1 GCA_946187035.1 uncultured Clostridia bacterium
GGGGCACAGGTCCCCGCCCTACGGTAGATCATTGCAACATCCCGATAAACTAAAATTTGAACCTTAAACTCCACACTCCACACCGTTACGGGTGCGCCTCGCCTTTCCGGTAGGCCGCCATGATCTCCTTGAAGACCTCACCGGGGGAGGGCGGCGTCCAGACGATGGCGTTAGCGCCGGCGGCGATGGTCTGCTCCAGACTCTCATCCGTGGGGCCGCCGGTGGCGATGATGGGCAGCTCCGGGAACTGCTTCCGGATCGCGGCTACCACTTCGGGGGTCTGAGAACCGGCAGCCACGTTGATGATGGCGGCGCCGCTCTCCACCCGCTCCGCGATCCCCTCGGCGGAGACGGCGGTGACAATGATCGGAATATCGATGGTGTCCGCCAGCTCCTGAATGACTTCGTTTTTTGTGGGGGAGTTCACCACCACGCCGCTGGCCCCCTGCATCTCCGCGAAGGTAGCCAGATTCACCACCCGCTTGCCCTGGGTCAGACCGCCGCCGACCCCGGCGAAGATCGGGATGTCCGCCGAGTGGACCAGCGCCTCGGTGATGATCTGCTGGGGCGTATAGGGATAGACCGCCAGCACTGCGTCGGCGTCCACGTTGCGGATGGTGGCGATGTCGGTGGTGAAAACCAGAGAGCGGATCCGTCTTCCGAAGACCACGATGCCGCTGCATTTTTTGATCTGGGTCGGCACCCGCAGGGCGAAGCTCCGCAGCTTGCCGTTGATCTGCGGCGGCTCGACCTCCCGCTCCTCTGCCTCCAGAATGGTGAGGGCGGCCTCGTGGGTCTCCTGGATCTTCCTGCGGCGCTCCTTGATGCGATCTCTGAGCAGGGATCGCTCTTCTTTTCGTTCCATCGTGTGCCTCCTTCGTTTTTTACAGATGCTACCACAGATTCATTAAGATACTATGAACTGCGGGAAAATTTTTGGCATCAAAATCCCGTGACTGTCACACCTTGCAAAAGCGGTGAGCAGCGACTATAATGACAACAGAGAAAAAGGACGGAGGTACGCTATGAAAGCATATGAACGACTGATCACCTACGCGAAGGTCTCCACCGGCAGCGTGGAGGACGCTTCCGCCACCCCCAGCACCGCTCGTCAGTTCGATCTGGCGAATCTGCTGGCGGACGAATTAAAAACGTTGGGCGCCCATGACGTGTTCGTGGACGAGCACTGCTACGTCTACGCCAAGCTCCCTGCGACGCCGGGCATGGAGGGCAAGACCCCGGTGGGCTTTCTGGCCCACGTGGACACGATCCCGGATTTCAGCGGAGAGAATGTGCAGCCGAGGGTGATTGAGAACTACGACGGCGGCGACATCGTCCTGGGCGACAGCGGCAGAGTCCTGCGCCCGGCGGATTTCAAGCACCTGCAGCAGATGGTGGGCAAGACCCTGGTGGTCACGGACGGCACCACCGTCCTGGGCGCCGACGACAAGGCCGGCGTGGCGGAGATCATGACCATGGCCGAGCGGCTGCTTGCTTCCGATATGCCCCACGGCACGGTGTGCATCGGCTTCTGCCCCGATGAGGAGATCGGCCACGGCGCGGAGCTGATGGATCTGGATCGCCTCGGCGCGGAGCTGGCCTACACCCTGGACGGCGGCGGCCTGGGCGAGATCGAATATGAAAACTTCAACGCAGCCGGGGCGGAGATCACCTTCCACGGCTTCAACGTGCACCCCGGCTCATCCAAAGATACCATGATCAACGCCTCTCTGGTGGCCATGGAGTTCAATTCCATGCTGCCGAACGGCGACACTCCCAGAGACACCGAGGGCTACGAGGGCTTCTTCCACCTGACGGATATGGAGGGCGACGTGGAGACCGCCAAGACTCGCTATATCATCCGCGACCACGACGCCGGGAAGTTTGCCGCCCGCTGCAGCACCATGGAGCACATCGCAAAGCTCCTGAACGCCAAGTACGGCGAAGGCACCGTGGAGCTCACCATCCAGGAGCAGTACCGCAACATGCTCGAGCAGATCCGTGAGCATTTTGAGGTGGTGGAGAAGGCGACGAAGGCCGCCGAGCGCTGCGGTCTCGAGGCCAAGCCCGCGCCCATCCGCGGCGGCACGGACGGGGCTGCTTTGTCCTTCCGGGGCCTGCCCTGCCCGAATCTGCCCACCGCCAGCTACGGCCACCACGGGCCCTATGAGCACGCTGTGGCCGAGGACATGGAGCGCATGGTGGACTGGTGCCTCGCCATCGTGGAGGAGTTTGCCCGGTAAGAGCGTCAATCATCCCACATAAAGATAGACAGGGGAGAGGACATTGAATTTCAAAGAGTTATGGAAGCATTACGGGGTCGTCGTGATCCTGGCGGCCTATGCGCTGGCGGCAGTGATTTTGATGCCCCGGTGTACGAAGCTGAACGCGCTGGAGGCCGCGGCCAAGGAGTCGCCTGCGGTGGTGACTGCAGAATTGAAGGAGACGCCCACGCCGAAGCCCACCGCCACACCCAAACCCAAGGAGCCGGAGCTCATCACCGGCACCCTGGCCTACGCCGGGGATCTGGTCTGCCACATGGGCATCAACGAGCAGGCATGGAACGGCACGGACTACGACTACGTCCCCATCATGGAGGGGGCCGCGCCCTACATTCAGGAGGCGGATCTGGCCTTCTGCACTCTGGAGACCACCTTCCCGGACGACGGAGACATCTCCGGCTATCCCTGCTTCCATTCCCCCAGAGCCCTGGCCCAGAGCCTGAAGGACGTGGGCTTTGACCTGATCGAAATGGCCAGCAACCACTGCCTGGACGCCCACAAGGAGGGCCTGGATTCCACTTTGGACGTGCTGGATTCTGTTGGCCTCCACCACGTTGGCACCTACCGGAGTCAGGAGGAGCGGGACCAGAACAACGGCGTCATTGTGGAGGACGTGAACGGCATCTCCGTGGCCTTCATCGACTACACCTACGGCACCAACGGCTTCCCGGTGACAGGCTATGAATACGCCACGAACATCTTCTTCGACGACTACATGGAGATTGACGCTGCTGCGATCGACGAGCTGAATCTGGCCAAGATCGACGCGGACATCGAGGCGGCCAAGGCGCTGAACCCGGACGTCATCGCCGTGTGTATGCACTGGGGTCTGGAGTACCACACCGAGCCGGTGGATTACCAGTACACCGTGGCCGACCACCTGTTCCAGCAGGGGGTGGATTTGATTCTCGGCGGGCACCCCCACGTGCCGGAGCCCATGGAGATCCGCACCGTCACCGACAAGGACGGCAACGAGAAGACCGGCTATCTCTGCTACTGCATGGGCAACTTCCTGTCCTGCATGAATGACCGCTACACCAATCTCACCGGCGTCACCACCATCCAGCTGGAGAAGGACGTGGCCAACGGCAAGACCTATCTGAAGAACGTCAGCTACGCGCCGCTGATCATGGTGGACACCGCCGACCACGGTCTCTACAACGGCTGGCGCTACAAGCTGGTGGACCTGCACAAGGCCATCGACAGCTACTGGAGCGGCGACAATCTGGGCTACATCAACGAGCAGCTCTACAACGACATGCTCCTGGCGCTGGACGACCTCCACGGCATCTTCGGCCAGCAGTTTGACCGCTTCGATCCCAATTATATCCCCAACGAAAAAGGAGAAATGCCGGTTCCTGCGCCTGCAGCGACAGCCGAAACCACCGACCAGGGATGATACCAAACATAATAAAAAACACACGCACAGCTGTGCGTGTGTTTTTTCCGCGTTTGTCTGAAGATCAGCCTTTGAGACCGCGCTCCTGCCGATCCATGTTCTCCACGACCACGTCGTGCAGCTCGCCGAGACTGGCGGCGTACTCCAGCACCTGCCAGGGCTCGTTGGTGTGGAAGTGGATCTTGATCAGATCCTCGTCGCCCACGGCCAGCAGGCTGTCGCCCTTGAAGTGCTCGGTGATGTAATCAAAAATCTCGTCCTCGTCCAGATCGTGCCCCTCGATGAGCATCTGGGTATCGAAAATAAACTCCAGCATTGCGCTTCCTCCCTTGTGAGATTTGACGCATTCAATATAACCGAAAAGCCTTAAAAGAGTGTGAAAGATTTGTAAATTGGAGGTTATCGCTCACTCCTTGTAGGGCGGGGACCTGTGCTCCGCCGCAACCAATGTGCTGCCGGATCAACGGCGGGGCACAGGT
>CAMHPQ010000143.1 GCA_946187035.1 uncultured Clostridia bacterium
CACCTCGCAGAGCTAGCTTGCTCTGCGGGGTGGTTTCTTATGATTGGTAAAATTTTATTCCGGGAATTTCGCGCCCTTCGGTGCGGGCTGGGTCTCGATCCAGTCTCCGAGATCCGTCACACCCAGGCTCTCGCAGGTCTGAAACAGTTCGTCTTCCGTCTCGGCGAAATAGGAGGCGCCCCCCTCAGTGTCCACCAAGAAGAAGGTCTCGCCGCTCTCCTCCGACGGCGCCATCCGCACGGCCACGTAACGCTCGCCAGAGCAGAAGGCCTCCACGAAGCCATCCAGAACCGGATACAGCGCAGATCCGTTTCGAACGCCTATGACGATGCTTTCGCCGTTGATTCGCCAGATCTCATAGCCGTTGGGCAGTTCATAGCTCCAGTCCCCTGCTCCGGCGCAGGCTGACAGCAGCAGAATGCTCAAAAGCAGAACTGCAATCATCCGTTTTTTCATGGTTATTGCTCTGTGAAGCCGAAGTTTCGCAGAAGGGCGTTGGAGTCCCGCCAGTTTTCCTTGACCTTCACCCAGGTCTGCAGAAACACCTTCGTGCCCATGAAGGCCTCGATGTCCTCCCGCGCCAGGGTGCCGATCTTTTTCAGCATGGCGCCGTGCTTGCCGATGATGATGCCCTTGTGGCTGTCCTTTTCGCAGTAGATGGTCACGTCCATCTCGATGACCTCGTCCTCCCGCTCCTCAAAGCGGGTGACTGCCACCGCAGTGCCGTGGGGAATCTCCTTATCCAGGCACAGCAGCAGCTTTTCCCGCACCAGCTCGGCGCAGATCTGCTTTTCCGGCATGTCGGAGATCATGTCGTCCGGGAACAGCTGGGGCCCCGGCTCGGCAAACTTCTCCAGCTCGTCCAGAAGCTCCTCCAGCCCCTCCTGATTCTTCGCGGAGATGGGGATGATTGCCTGAAACTCATGCACGGCGCTGTAGGCCGCGATAACCGCCAGCAGATCCTGCTTTTCCACGGTGTCGATCTTGTTGATGCACAGCACCGCCGGGGCGCCGGACTGCTTGATCCGCTCGATCAGCACCTGCTCCTGGGGGCCGAGGCTGGGGATCGGTTCCACCACCAGCACCACGCCGTCCACGTCGGCCACGCTCTCGCGCACTACCTTCACCATGTAGTCCCCCAGCTTGGTTCTCGGCTTGTGGAAGCCCGGGGTGTCCATCAGGACGAACTGGGTCTCGCCGCGATTCAAAACGGCGCTGATGCGGTTTCGGGTGGTCTGGGGCTTATTGGATACAATGGCGATCTTCTCCCCCACCAGGGCATTGGTCAGGGTGCTCTTGCCCACGTTGGGACGACCGCAAATGGTGATCATGGCTGTCTTTGTAATCATATTTTCTTCTCCAGTAATTTCATAATCTCTTTTTCTCTCCGGCGCATCTGCTGCTTCTGGACGCCCTCGTCCTCGTGGTCGTAGCCAAGCAGATGTAAAGTGGAGTGCACCGCCAGATACTGCACCTCGTGGGCGTAGCCGTGGCCGAATTCCTCTCCCTGGGCTGCGCAGCGCTCCATGGAGATCACCATGTCTCCAAGGAGGATGCACTCCCGCTCATAGTCATATTCGCAGAGGTCGGGATCAAACGCCCCCGGAACCAGCTCATTCATGGGAAAGCTCAGCACGTCCGTGGGACGGTCCACGTTCCGGTGCTCAAGGTTGATCTCGTGGATGGTCTCGTCGTCGGTGAGCAGGATCTCCACCGCGCAGGGGTCTTCGATCCCCTCGGCAGAGAGCGCCGCATCGATGGCTTTTCGCACCAGCCGCACGGTCTGGGGATAGCCCAGGCCCGTTCGGCTTCGGGTAAAGGTCAGCTCGTTCATGGTTTTTTCCTCGTCACCGGCTTCTTTTCCGGTTTCTTCTCGGATTTTCTCGCGTCTTTGTCGTAGGCCTCGATGATCTTCTGCACCAGCGCGTGGCGCACCACGTCCTGGGGACTCAGGCGGCAGATGGCGATGTCCTCGATGCCGTCCAGGATCCGCATGGCCTCCTTCAGGCCGGAGGTCTTGTCCGGCGGCAGGTCGATCTGGGTCACGTCGCCGGTGATGACCACGTGGGAGCCGAAGCCGATGCGGGTCAGGAACATCTTCATCTGCTCTCTGGAGGTGTTCTGCGCCTCGTCGAGGATGATGAAGCTGTCGTCCAGGGTACGGCCGCGCATGTAGGCCAGGGGCGCCACCTCGATGTTGCCCCGCTCCAGATACTTGCCGTAGGTCTCGGCGCCCAGCATTTCAAACAGAGCGTCGTAGAGGGGTCTCAAATAGGGGTCCACCTTGCTCTGCAGGTCGCCGGGCAGAAAACCTAATCGCTCGCCGGCCTCCACCGCGGGGCGCGTCAGGATGATCCGGTTCACCTTTTCCGCCCGGAAGGCCGCCACCGCCTCGGCCACGGCCAGATAGGTCTTGCCGGTACCGGCGGGGCCGATGCCCAGGGTGATGGTGTTCTGCTCGATGGCGTCCAGATAGGCCCGCTGGCCGATGGTCTTGGCCTTGATGGGCTTGCCCTTGGCGGTGATGCAGACCACGTCCCCGGCCAGCTCCCCGATCTTCTGCTCTCTGCCCTCACGCACCAGCTGGAAGAGGTATCGGACGTTCTGCTCCGTGATCTCCTCCCCCTTGGAGGCGAGCCCCAGCAGGCCGCCCAGGGCCTTCACCGCGGACATGACGTTCTCCGGCTCGCCGGTGACGTGGAGCTTTGCGTCCCGGTCCGTGACGTGGACGCCGTATTCGGTTTCGATCATCCGCAGGTTCTGGTCAAAGGAGCCAAAAACGCTGATGACATCTTCGATTCTGTCAACTTGTATGGTCTGTTCGATCATGGGCAGGTGTTTCCTCCTGTATCTCAGGTATGTTTCCCGGCACCTCAACGCCGATCTCCTGCTCGCACTCGGCGCGGAGGGTCACGGTGAGAAGGCCGTTGTGTTCGCTTTTCGTCAGATGGGATTCCATGACCTCGCCGTCAGAGCCGATGCGCCGCTGGAGGGTCTCGTGGAGGGTCTGGGCCAGTGCGTCCGCACCGGGCGCAGCGTCGGAAACGGTATAGGCCGCGGACGTCTCCCGGATCAGGGACACCGGCAGCCGGAACACCCCGGGAATCGCAACATCGTATATCTTATAGATTGTATCACAATCCGTGGCAGGAATTCCACTGTTTTTATAAAAATTGAGCCGTTTTTTCCCGATCCGCACCGCCCAGCGGGTGTGTTTTTTCGTGGAAAGGGTCTTTTTCTGCATCTCCAGCGGCGCCGCGGCGGTGAGCTCCCAATAAGTTCTGGCCCGGACGCTGCCCAGTGCGTGGATCGGGCGAAGCCCTCCCTGCAGATCCTCCGCCGCGGCGGAAATGAGGGTCTGGCCTTTGGAGACGTAGTCGCCTCTTTTCACCTGGGGCTGGCCGTTTAAGACCGTCATTCGGACGATGACGCCCTCTGCGGAGGCAACGATGGAGGCAGGCTGCTCCGGGTTTACCACCTCCGGCGCGGGGATGGCCTCGGTGACGATGACCTCTGCCCGGCTGCCCCGGATCTGGAAGCTGACCCAGGCCAGTTCCGGGAGTTTTAGCAGCAGCTTGCTCTGGAGATCCTCGCTGTTCAGCCCCAGCCAGCATTTGCCCTCATGAAAGCCGATCTCGTCCAGTGCCCGCAGAATCCGCCCGGTGGAGATGGTCTCGTTGCCGGAGACATCAATTTCCCAGAGGAAGGCCGAGGAGAGCAGCACCAGCGCCGCCGCAAGGGACAACAGAAGCAGGGCGAATCTTCTGGGGCGCAGGGTCTTTTTCAGATGCGGAAGCCCCCGGATCTCACCGAAGTCAGCCGCGCAACCGCAGCGGAGGGCCAGCCGCTCCACCGTGTCCCGGTCGCGGGGATAGATCTCAAACCGCAGCACGAAGTCCTCCGCCGGTTGGGGGCGCATGCAGGGAATTCCCTTTTCCGCGCAGAGGGTCAGCACCCGCTCCGGATTTGCCCCGCGCACCGACACCGGCACGAGGCCGGAGAAGGCGCGAAACCAGTTTTTCAAATTGGAAAACACCTCGATTCCGTAGCGAGAGATGGGATTCAAATTATAGTTTATCGCTCTCTTCGTGTAGGGCGGGGGCC
>CAMHPQ010000144.1 GCA_946187035.1 uncultured Clostridia bacterium
AGCTGGGATCGGTGATGTCGATGGTGCCGGTGGTGACGCCATTGAGCTTATCCTTATCGCTGGACTCCAGGAACTGGACGTACTGGGTCTTGGGAGCGCCCTTGAAGTAGTTCTCGTTGGCCTCGAAGTAAACGACGCCGTTCTCGAACTTCAGGAACTTGTAGGGGCCGGCGCCCATGGGCTCGGTGGTCTTGGCCTTCACGCCGGACAGGTCGCCCTTGACGAAGCCGAACTGGTTGTTGTCATAGTCATAGAGGCTCGCGTCGCCATAGTAGTGCATGGGAGCCACGGTGATGCCCATCTGATAGATGGCGGGAGCATCCGCCTTGGTGAGGGTCACGCGGACGGAGTAATCGCCGGTCTTCTCGATGCCGGTGATGGAGTCAGCGCTGTCGCCGGTCTTGACACCCTTGGTGTAGTCGGCGAAATCGGGGAACAGCTCGGAGAAATCGACATCAGCGGCCTCGGTGGAGACGGCAGTGGGGATGTCGTTGTCATAAGCCTCGAGGATCGCAGCCCAGAAATCAGCGGCGGTGGCGTCCTCTTTCAGCTCGAAGCCCCAGGTAGCGGCGCACTCGGCGACAGAAGCGTCAGCCTCGTTGTACTCGTTGTTGATGCAGAAATCAACAATGCTCTGGGCGAAAGCCGGGCCGGCCTCGTTGAGGGACTTCCAGAAAGCGGTCTGCTCTTCCTCGGTCCAGTTGGTGAAGTCGGTGTTGTCCTCACCGGCCTCCAGCAGCAGGCTGTAGAGGCTGGACATGCCGGAACGATACTCTTCCATGCCGGCGATGGGCAGCGCAAAGAAGGTGGAGTTGCCGTCATAGGTGGGGTCAGACAGAACGTACATGGAGAAGATGACGTCGTCGGCGGTGAGCTTCTCACCATCGGAGAAGGTGACGTCGTCGCGCAGATCGAAGTCGTAGGCGATGGTGCCGTCGTCGTTCTCGGTGATGGTCAGGTCAGCCAGTCCCGTGTACTCGTAATCGTTGCCGTTGTAGGGACGGGTCTCGCCGGTCTTGCCCTTCTCGACGATGGCGCCCTGACGGTCAATGTCGAGCAGGTTGACAGCCGTCATGGCCCAGACGTCCTGGTCGTAAGCAGTCTCCGAGAAGAAGGGAGAGAACTTACTGGAGAAGTTGGAATAGCCGACGACCAGCGGCTTGCTGCCGCTCTCGGCCGGTTCGGCGCTTCCGCTGGATTCCTGCTTGGTGCCGCAGCCTGCGAACAGGGCGAGGCACATCACAAGAGCCAGCAACAGTGCGATGGTTCTTTTCACTTGCTTTGTCCTCCTTAGAGATTTTGTTCGAGTCCAACGGGGCCTTTACCACCGCAGCCCAGAGGGACTCAATTTTCTTTTTATTTCAACGGTTCCATGACCGAAGAAATCATGATTCAATTTCCCACACCTGCTTCTTAAAAGCATTTCCCGCGATCCAGGCGGAGATTGCCGCCAGAAGCAGCAGCAGGAAAAAACAGAGGCAGACGCCGGAGAAGGCGGTTTTGGAAACCAGCAGATACACGCCGCCCAAAACTCCGGTGAGCAGGTTGAACACCGCCAGCGCTCTGGTAATGGGGAAAATGTTGTCCTTCACATTCTCCCAGACGAAGGTTTTCACCCGGCCTCTGGAGAATGCCAGCTTCCTCCCCTGCCAGAACAGGGCGAAGAGCACGGACACGGTGCCGAGGTACGGGATGATCACATACCAGGTGTTCAGCATCCCCGGAAAGGGCAGGCACCCCGCCGCGATCAGAAAGGCCGCGGAGACCACGCTCCAGATCAGAAAGGGCAGAAACGCCTTCCCCCCGCCCCGGAGGGCGTACCAGTCGCCCACATAGTGGTATTCCCCGTTGGCGTCCCGGATGTGCTGATCCAGATGGGCCTTGTGGCGCCGCCGATGCTCCTGGGCCATTTATTCGATCCCGCTGAGGTCGTATTCCGCCAGCCACTTGGCCGCGGCGGAGCAGACCTCCTTGAGGCAGGCAGGCTCGAAGGGGCTGTCCAGTCCCGCGTTCTTCAGCAGCTCCGTGAAGGTCACGCTGCCGCCCTGCTTCGTATAGGCCATATAGTGCGCCCAGGCGTCCGGCAGATCCTTCTGGATCCGGGCCCAGAAGCTCAGGGCCACGGTCTGCGCCAGGCAGTAGTCGATGTAGTAGAACGGGAAGCTGTAGATGTGGTGCTGCCGCTGCCAGCCCTCGCCTTCGGAGTAGAACGGGATGTCGCCGTCCAGCTTCTGCCAGGGCATATAGATCCCCAGCAGCTCCTTCCAGACGTTGTGGCGCTCTCTGGGCGTCATGTCCGGCTTTTCAAAGACGATGTGCTGGAAGTGATCCACCATGGTGCCGTAAGGGATGAAGGTCAGAGAGCCCGCCAGATGGTTGTAGCGGAACTTCCGGGTATCGTCTCCGAAGAACAGCTCCGACCAGGGCCAGGCGAAGAACTCCATGCTCATGGAGTGGACCTCGCAGGCCTCCAGACTGGGCCAGACGGTGGACACCGGCACACGCTTGCGGTTGTACCAGTCGGCGAAGCCGTGACCGGCCTCGTGGGTGACGGTCTCCACATCGTCGGCGGTGCCGTTGAAGTTGGCGAAGATGAAGGGTACCTCGTAATCGTGGAGGCTGGTGCAGTAGCCGCCCCCCTGCTTGCCCTCGGTGGACAGCACGTCCAGCAGCTCATTATCCAGCATAGTGCGGAAGAACTCGCTGGTCTCGGGGCTCAGCTCATCATAGAATTTCCGGCCGGCGGCCAGAATGTCGTCGGCGCTGCCCTGGGGCTTCGGGTTGCCGCTTCTGAACCGGAGGGCATTGTCGGCAAAGCTCATGGGGTATTCCTTCCCCAGACGCTTGGCCTGATCCCGGAACACCTGATCGGCCACCGGAACCAGATACTCCACCACCAGCTTGCGGAAGGCTTCCACGTCCTCCTTGGTGTAGCAGTTGCGCTCCATGCGGTAGTAGCCCAGCTGGGTATAGCCGCCGTAGCCCAGCTTCACGCCCATCTCGTGGCGGACGTGCACCAGCTCGTCATAGAGCCGGTCCAGCTCGGCCTGGTTGTCCTTGTACCACTGGCCCTCCGCCTTCCAGGCCGCCAGGCGCACCGCGTCGTCGGCGTCGTTTTTATAAGGCGCGATCTGGCTCAGAGTATAAACGCCGCCCTGGAACGGGATCTGGGCGCTGGCCAGCAGCTTTTCGTAGGCCTGCACCAGGTCGTTTTCCTTCTGCAGCTGGGGGATGATCTCCGGAGAAAAGCTCTTTTTCTGGAGCTCGGCGTTGGTGAAGATGATCTCGCCGTATTCCTCGGCAAACTCCTTGCGGAAGGGACTGGCCAGCATGGCGTCCGTCCACTGCTGGACATACTCCTGCAGCTCCGGCTGCTTCTCGTTCCAGTAGGTCTGCTCTTCGTCATAGAACTTGTCTCTGGTGTCGATGCTGTGGCGGATGCTCACCAGCGTCAGCTGGGTATCCACCCTCCGGTTGAGCTTGTCCATCTCCAGGAAAGCCTCTCTGGCAGAGGCATAGTCCTCCGCCTGGTTCAGCTTTTCGATCAAAGAAGTAATCTCCGCCTTGACGGATTCCAGATCCGGGCGGGAATAGGGCATTTCGGAAAATTTCAAAGGATGATCCTCCAGTTATTGATTCTCTTTGCGGAACGCGTCGATCACCGACAGCACCGCGTTCAGCTGCGTGTCCGTGAGGCCGGAGACGTCCGCGGTCTTCTGGTGCTTGACCCCCAGCAGGTAATCCGTGGTGACGCCGAAAAAGGCCGCCAGGGTGATGAGCGTGTCCAGCGTCGGGTAGCCAAGTGCGTTTTCATACTTGCTTACCACGGCCTTGCTGAGCCCGACGCGGCTCCCCAGCTCCTGCTGAGTCAGCCCGCGGGCCTGCCGCAGCTTTTTCAGGTTTTCACCAAAATCTGTATAAAGCACCGTACGCCCCCCTTTTTACTAGTTTACTGAAATGCCGTATTTCATTCATAGATTTTGGTATCCATTTCGTTGATTTTTGTTTTTTTGGCAGAAACAAGCCCCTTTGCATACCAAATTCACCAGATATATCCAATTCAATTGCCAAATCGAGTCATTCTCCGCTCATGCA
>CAMHPQ010000145.1 GCA_946187035.1 uncultured Clostridia bacterium
AGGTCCCCGCCCTACAAGGTGTGAGTGATAAACTCCAATTTATCTAAAACCCCATTGAAATTCCACGCTTTTTCCTACCGGTTGCGGCAAATGCAATCGGCGGTTGACAAATTGAAAAGCGGACTTTCTGGACTGGAACGCCCCGCGCTGGTATGCTGAATCCAACAAACACCCGCGGCGCGGGGGAGAGGAGACAACCATGATTCTCGCAGACAAAATTATCGATTTAAGAAAGAAAAACGGCTGGTCCCAGGAGGAGCTGGCCGAGCAGCTGGGCGTCAGCCGACAGTCCATCTCCAAATGGGAGAGCGCCCAGTCCGTGCCGGATATGAACCGGATTCTGGCCATGAGCCGGGTGTTCGGCGTGAGCACGGATTACTTATTGAAAGACGAGCTGGAGCCGGAGCATGACGCGAAGCCTGTTTTGGACGCCGTCCCGGAGGACAGCGCTCTGAGAAGAGTGGAACTGGAGGAGGCCAACGCCTTCCTGGAGACCCGGGCCATGGCCGCGAAGCGGATCGCCCTGGGGGTGCTGTTCTGCATCCTGTCTCCCATCGTGCTGATCATCCTGAGCGCGGCCCAGGAGGCGGGTCGGGTGGCCATGACGGAGAGCCAGGCCAGCGGCATCGGTCTTGTGGTGCTGATCCTGTTCATCTGCGGCGCCCTGCCGCTGTTCCTGACCGCCGGCATCCGTCTGGGCCGCTTCGACGCGCTGACCCAGGAGCCGCTGGACACCGCCTACGGTGTGGACGGCATGGTGAAGGAGCGGAAGGAGCAGTACGCCCCCACCCATACCCGCCGGCTGGTGCTGGGCATTACCCTCTGCGTGCTGGCGGTGATCCCGGTGTTTATCATGCTGATCCTGGGCGGAGAGGACAACGACCTGGCCATGGCGGCCTCTGCGGGCGTCCTGCTGGCGCTGGTGGCCGTGGGCGTGTATCTGATCGTTCGCACCTGCATCGTCCAGGGCGGCTACGAGGTTTTGCTGGAGGAGAAAGACTTCACCCGGGAGACCAAGGCCGAGAATAAGAAAAATGAGCTGGTCAGCGCCATCTACTGGGGCGCGGCGCTGGTGATCTATCTGGGCTGGAGCTTCATCACCATGGAGTGGCACCGCACTTGGATCGTCTGGCCCATCGCCGGCGTCGGCTACGGCCTGTTCACGGCCATCCTCCGGGCGGTTCGGAAGTAATCACACCAAAGAAAAAAAGAGCCTGCTGCGATTTTGCAGCAGGCTCAAATTGTTGCAATTACTCGAAGTCCAGCACGCGCTCCATGCGGACCAGGGTGAGGCGGTTGCGGATGGCGGCGGAGATGTGCAGCATCTCGTCGCCCAGAGCGGGATCGATGCCGATGTGCTCCGGCAGGTACTTGGCGTTGATGGCCTTGTACAGACCCTCCATCTCCTCCACGGAGGGGATGGTGTTGATGAGCTCGACGATCTCATCCCAGTGATCGACGATGTTCTGGGGATCGAAGGTGCCGAGGACGTCGTTCTCGTTCTCCTTCACGATGCCGTCGGCCAGACGCTCGCCGAACTTCTCGGTGATCCACTCACGGGTGAGGGGCTCAAACTTCTTGGCCTTGGGGGTCTTCTTGGCCAGACGGTGATACTCCTTGCAGCAGGCGAAGGTGCCGACGCCCACGCACTCGCCGTGGATGCCCTCGGCGTTCTCGAAGCGCGGCGGCTTCATCTCCACCAGATGGGCCATCAGGTGCTCGGCGCCGGAGGCCGCGCGGGAGTGGTGCAGCAGCTGCATGGTGAGACCGGACTCCATCTGGGCCATGGTCATGGCCTCGTGGTCAGGCTCGCCGCCGGCAGCCCAGTCGTCGGCCGCCTTGCGCATGATCTGCAGGGCGTGGGCGGAGAGATCGGCCACCATGGGGCAGTAGTACTCGCCGTCCACGATGTGGGAGATCTTCCAGTCCACCAGGGAGATATACTTGGAGAGAATGTCATTGACGCCGCTGGCCACCAGACGCTTGGGCGCGCCCTTGATGATGTCCAGATCCGCCACCACCAGAACGGGAGCGACCATGGGGATGGACTTCTTCTGGCCTTCCAGAATGACGGAGCAGATGTCGGCGGTGAAGCCGTCGGAGCTGGCCAGCGTGGGCACGGCCACGAAGGGGATGCCCAGCTTGTAGGCGGGATAGCGGCCAAAGTCCATGATGGTGCCGGCGCCGTAGGCCACGATGACCTCGATGTTGTCCAGCTGCTTCATCATGTCCTCGATCAGAACGTCCTCGCTGCGCAGGCCCTGGCTGGGCAGAACGATCTCCTGATCGGCCTTCACATGCTTGCCCTCGGTGAGAGCGTAGATGTTGGAGTCGTAGACGACGGCGCGGCGCTTACCGGCCAGACCCACCGCCTCCATGTACTCCTCAAACTTCGCGGTTGCGCCATACTCGACAACCACCATCTTGGTCTCCAGCGTGTGCTCTCTGCCGCAGACGCATTTGCCCACGTATTTGGAGCAATCCATAATCATAACAAATTCCCTCCTGTGTCTCATTTTTAGGATTCGGTGTTCCCATTATACACCAGAAAGCCCGGCACGAAAAGAGGGAATTTCATTTTTCTTCAGGAAAAAATCGCGCAGAACAGCAGCGTCAGCAGCGCCGAGAGAATCCCGTGGGCCAGCTTGCAGAAAACCGGAACCGCGAGCCGGAGATCCGTCCCCCGGAGCACTGCTGCCGTCTGGGCCTGCACGCTGAGTCCGCCGAAGCCGAGCAGAAAGGCCGCCAGGGCAAGATTTCCCGCCGTGGGGGAGAGCCCCTCCATGGCGCCCAGCCCGCCGCCCAGCTCCAGAATCCCGGTCAGCAGCGCTTTCGCGGCGGTGAGCTCCATACCGGTGTATGAGGAGAGCAGACCGGAAAAATGAAAGATCTCATCCTGCAACAGCCCGGTGATCACGCTGAAGATCACCACAAAACCGCAGACCGTGAGCAGCGTCTCCACGGAAGTCTTCACCGCCTCCGTCAGGGCCTCGGAGAAACCGGCCACGGAAATATAGGTGCGCTCGGCGGGGAGATTCCCGAGGGTTCGCGGGGCAGTGAGCATCCCGAGCATCACCGCCGAGAGTACATGGGTGAGATAGAGCGTGAGCCCGATCCCGCTGCTGTGAAACACCCCGGAGCCCGCCGCGCCCACCAGAAAGGCCGGGCCGGTGTTGTTGCAGAAGCACAGGGCCCGCTGAGCGTCCATTTTGGAGATCGCGCCGTCGCGCCTCAGCTGTCCGATTGTGGCCGCACCCAGAGGATAGCCGCCGGTGACGCCCAGCAGAAAGGCCGAGACTCCTGCGCCGGACATGCCCCAGAGCTTCGCGGTGAGATTTCCGAACAATCTCCCCAGTACGCCCGGCAGTCCCCAGGCTCTCAAGAGCGCCGATACCACGAAAAAGGGCAGCAGCGAGGGAATCAGCATCTGGCCACAGATCCTGAGCCCCTGCCTTGCGCTCTCCGCCGCCGTCTCCGGGCACAGCATCAGCGCGGCCATGGCCCCCAGCCCCGCCAGCAGCGGCAGGGCTGTCCGAAGCTTTCTCATAACGTGCATCGCCTCCTGTGGTGGTATATGCGGGAGGGCGCGCATAAAATGCCTGAGAGGTGAGGCGCATGTACATTCCTACGGACGTGATTGACCGGGCGGCGCAGCGGCTGGAGATCCCCACCCTGGGGCTGGCTGGTGCGCCCAGAGTCACCGTTACGGGCAGAGGACAGGTGCTGGCGGAGCTCCACCGAGGCCTGGTGGCCTATACCGACGACTGCGTGGAGTTTCAGGTGAAGAACGGCAGAGTCCGGGTCCGGGGCGCAAACCTCCGCCTGGAGGCCATGGACGCCGGCGCCCTGCTGATCTCCGGCCTCATTAGCGCGGTGGAGTTTATATAACAGCGGAAATTTGTAGTTTGTAGGGCGGGGACCTGTGCCCCGCCGCAAACAAATGTACTGCTGGATCAACGGCGGGGCACAGGT
>CAMHPQ010000146.1 GCA_946187035.1 uncultured Clostridia bacterium
GATAGCTCACGCGGGTGTTCTCGGTGACGGACTTGTCGGCGAAGTCGATCTTGCCGGCCTCGTCCAGCGTCACGTTCTCCAGCAGCGCGTCGCGGCGGATGGCGTTGTAGATATCAGGCTCGGAATCCTTATCCAGATTGATGACCTTGGCGTAGCAGCCGCCCTCGAAGTTGAACACGCCGTCATCGTCCCAGCCGTGCTCGTCGTCGCCGATCAGCAGACGCTTGGGATCGGTGGACAGGGTGGTCTTGCCGGTGCCGGAGAGGCCGAAGAAGATGGCGGTGTTCTTGCCCTCCATGTCCGTGTTGGCGGAGCAGTGCATGGAAGCGATGCCCTGCAGCGGGAGGTAGTAGTTCATCATGGAGAACATGCCCTTTTTCATCTCACCGCCGTACCAGGTGTTCAGGATAACCTGCTCGCGGCTGGTGATGTTGAAGACCACAGCGGTCTCGCTGTTGAGACCCAGCTCCTTGTAGTTTTCCACCTTGGCCTTGGAGGCGGTGTAGACCACGAAGTTCGGCTCGAAGTTGGCCTCCTCTTCCGGAGTGGGCTTGATGAACATATTACGCACGAAGTGTGCCTGCCAGGCAACTTCCATGATGAAGCGCACAGCCATGCGGGTGTCCTTATTGGCGCCGCAGAAGGCGTCGACCACGAACAGACGCTTGCCGGAGAGCTCCTTCTGGGCCAGAGCCTTCACAGCTGCCCAGGTCTCCTCGGAGGCGGGGTGGTTGTCGTTTTTGTATGCGTCGCTGGTCCACCAGACGGTGTCCTTGGAGTTCTCGTCCATGACGATGAATTTGTCCTTGGGGGAACGTCCGGTGTAGATGCCGGTCATGACGTTCACGGCGCCCAGCTCGCTGACCTGACCCTTATCATAGCCGGTCAGCTCAGGCTTCATTTCTTCCTCATAGAGAAATTCATAAGAGGGATTGTAAACGATTTCGGTGGTATCGGTAATGCCGTACCGGGTTAAATCAATGACTGCCATTGGAAATCCTCCTGTTGTTGTCATTTGAGGTGTTGCATGCCTCTCTCTGTATAATTTACATCAATCAGGTTGGAAATGCAAGGTAATTTATTGTGAACTTTTATAGAATGAAACAGGATTTCCGATGAAAAGCTTTGAATTTATTCATATCACAACGCTTTTTCTTGTCATTTCAGTTGGCCTGTGCTAAAATATTTACCAAATTAAAGAAGTGAAAGGAGCGATCCGGATGAAGTTGGGACTGTGTCAGCTTCCGGTGACGGATTCTCTGGAGCAAAACCACAGGGCCATGGTCTCCATGGTTTCCGAGGCGGCTGCGCAAGGATGTGAGTTGGTCTGTTTGCCGGAGATGTGGCCCTGCCCCTATGAAAACAGCGCTTTCGTCTCCTATGCCGAACCGAAGGGCGGCCCTACCTGGCAGATCCTGCGCGACACGGCAAAGAAGGAGCGCATCTGGCTGGTTGGCGGCAGCGTTCCGGAGCGGGACGGGGAACAGCTCTACAACACCTGCTACGTCTTTTCTCCGGAAGGGGAGCAGGTAGCCAGGCACCGCAAAGTTCATCTGTTCGACATTGACGTGCCCGGCGGCGTTCGCTTCATGGAGAGCGATACCTTCACCCCAGGGGATTCCTGGACGGTATTCGATACGCCCTTCGGAAAGATCGGCGTCGCCATCTGCTTCGATATCCGCTTTGCGGAGCTGTTTCGGATCCTCTCTCTGGAGGGCGCAAAGCTGATTCTGGTGCCGGGGGCCTTCAATATGACCACCGGGCCTGCCCACTGGGAGCTGAGCCTCCGGATGCGGGCGGTGGACAATCAGTGCTTCACCGCAGGCTGCGCCCCGGCGAGAGACTCCGAGGCCTCCTACACCTCCTGGGGCCACACCCTGGTCTGCGATCCCTGGGGCACGGTGCTGGAGACGATGGACGAGAAGCCCGGTCTTCTGGTGCAGGAGTTGGATTTGGGGTATGCTGATCGCATCAAGGATCAGATTCCGATTTTGAAAAATCGGCGCACAGATCTCTATCAACTGCAATATAACAAATAAGGAGTCACATACATGAAAGCTGTCTACTTCATCTGCAACAACCACAATTGGGGCCATGTGTCCTTTCGCGTTTGGGATCATCTGGCCGCCGAGGGCATTTTGAACGAGAGCGCCGGGTTCACCTTCTGCGGTGAGGACGTGAAACGCTATACCGACGGGACCCATGAATATTTCTTCGTCCCCACGGACATTGCGCTGTGCTTGGACTATCCCCGGTTCCTGCCGGAGATGCAGGCCCATTTCATGGATGCGGACATGTCCGGCATGGTCACCTGGCATGAGGGCGGCAACGCACCGGACGACGTGCTGACGGTGCACTCTCTGGGCGATATGGCCTCCGGCTGTTATGGAAATGCAAACCCCAGATTTATGCGAAATCTTCTCATGGCCTTTGAGCGCAATCGGGTGGAACTGGGACTGGAGCAGTATCATGTGGTCACTGAAGCCACCCACTGGTCCGGCGTCCATGACGGTCACGGAGATCCGAATCTGCTGCTTGAGTTCCCGGTGCCCATGGTGGATATCGAAGTCGGCAGCGCGCCAAAGAGCTGGAACGACGACACTGCTTGCCTGGCGCTTGCCCGAACCCTGACCCATGTGTTCGATGATGACGGCAAGAAGGTTCACAATCTCCTCTGCGTCGGCGGTGTTCACTTTGAGCCCAACTGGGCAGAAGCCGCTCTGAAAAGCTGGGGCGACGAGGCCTTCGGCGTCACCCATTGTCTGGCCAACCAGTGGCTGGTGGCAGGGGAGTACGAAAACGAGTCCGGCGTAGAGCGGGCCTCCAAGTGCGTGGACTCTATCGAGGGCGGCATTGAGGCCATCGTGTTCCATGATAAGATGAAGGGCTGCTATAAGGATCTGGTTCGGGCTCTTGGCGCGAAATACAACGTGCCGATCTACAAACACCAGAGACTCAGAAATCCCGAAACCATGGAGTTTGCCTCCAAAGACTGATTGACAGCGCAGAACACATGTGATAAAATATCATTTGCTGTGAAAGGGAAGAGTACGCTTCATCCCGCCGGCTCAGAGAGGGTTCCCGTGTGCTGAGAGGAATCCGCCGGCAGCAAGCGGAAGTGCGCCCCGGAGCTGTGGGGAGGAAATGCCCCGCCGTCTGTGCCGCGTTAAGGCGCCCACGAGTGAAAAACGAGAGTGGAACCGCGATTTCGTTTGTATCGCCTCTCATGCCAAGTGCGTGAGAGGCGTTTTTGTTTGTATTTTTATTTGGAGGTTAAGATCCATGAAGTTTTATAACGACATGACCATGCAGAAGGAAGAATTCGTTCCCATTGAGGAAGGCAAGGTTCGCATGTACGCCTGCGGCCCCACGGTGTATAACTACATCCACGTGGGCAACGCCCGTCCCATCATCATGTTTGATGTGCTGCGCCGCTATCTGGAGTACCGCGGCTATGACGTGACCTTCGTGCAGAACTTCACCGATGTGGATGACAAGATCATCAATCGCGCCAACGAAGAGGGCATTACCTCTGAGGAAGTGGCGAAGAAGTACATCGAGGAGTATTTCGTCGACGCGCAGGCCCTGGGCGTCCGCGCCGCAACGGTGCATCCCAAGGCAACCGAGAACATCCAGCAGATCATTGAGATCATCGAGACTCTGATCGAAAAGGGTTACGCCTATGAGGTTCAGGGCGACGTCTACTACCGCACCCTGAAGTTCAAGGACTACGGCAAGCTCAGCCACCAGCCCATCGAGGATCTCCAGTCCGGCGCCCGCATCGACGTCAACGACATCAAGGAAAACCCGCTGGACTTTGCCCTGTGGAAGGCTGCCAAGCCCGGCGAGCCCTCCTGGGAGTCCCCCTGGGGCCAGGGTCGTCCCGGCTGGCACATCGAGTGCTCCGCCATGTCCAACCGCTATCTGGGCAAGACCA
>CAMHPQ010000147.1 GCA_946187035.1 uncultured Clostridia bacterium
GGCAATCCGCATCCCCCGGCGGCAGAGTAAAGATACGCAAAACGTTGAGATAGAACGAATTCGCCCAAAATTACGCAAAGAATTCGTCTGTACTGCAAGAGAACGGATTGCCACACCAGTGTGCGCACTGGTTCGCAATGACACCATTTTAGATTGGCGGTCATCTCGCATACTGCCTCGCAACTCCCCGATAAACTATAATTTGAACCTTACGGAATCAGAAACATCATGGATCTCTACCCATTATACAACGCCCTGCGGATCGCGGCCATCAGCTGCGTGATCGTGTTTTTCCTGGGCATCTTCTTTGCCCATTGGGTGGCGAAGCTGCCAAGGGTATTGAAGGGCATTTTGGACGTGGTGCTCACGCTGCCGCTGGTGCTGCCGCCGACGGTCGTGGGCTACTTTCTGCTGCTCGCGTTCGGCCCCAATCGGGCCTTCGGCGCCTGGATGATGAGCGCCTTTCACATCCGCCTCACCATGGTCTGGTATTCGGCCATCTTCGCCTCGGTGGTGGTGGCGTTCCCTTTGATGTACCGCACGGCCAGAGGCACCTTTGAGAGCTTCGACCCCACCCTCCGGGCCTCGGCCCAGACCCTGGGACTCTCGAATTCCTTCATCTTCTGGCGGATCCAGATGCCCTATTGCAGACAGGGCATTCTTGCCGGAACGGTGCTGGCCTTCGCCCGTGCCCTGGGCGAATACGGTGCCACCAGCATGATCGCGGGCTACACCCCCGGCCGCACCGCCACCATCTCCACCACGGTCTACCAGCTCTGGCGCACCAACAACGACGCCCTGGCCTTCAAGTGGGTGCTGATCAACGTGGCCATCTCCTTCGTGGTGCTGATGACCGTGAACCTGCTGGAAAAGCGGGATCGAAGGGAGGCACGGTGAATGTCCGTCAAGGTTGACATCGAAAAGCGCCTCGGCGACTTTCATCTGAATATCCACTTCGAGGCCGCCGACCTCGTCCACGGCCTTCTGGGGGCCTCCGGCTGCGGCAAGAGCATGACCCTCCGCTGCATCGCCGGGGTGGTCACGCCGGATCGGGGGCACATCGAGGTCAATGGGCGCGTCCTGTTTGACAGTGAGAAGCGCATCAACCTCACCCCCCAGCAGCGGAAGGTGGGTCTGCTGTTTCAAAACTACGCCCTCTTTCCCAACATGACCGTGGAGGGGAACCTCCTGGCCGCACTCAGAGGGCAGGAACGGGAGACGGCCAAGAAAAAGGTTTCAGAGATGATCCGCCGCTTCCGTCTGGAGGGTCTGGAGCGCCACAGGCCCAGCCAGCTCTCCGGCGGCCAGCAGCAGCGGGCTGCGCTGGCGAGGATCCTGCTGACAGAGCCGGAGATCCTGATGCTGGACGAGCCGCTGTCGGCGCTGGACAGCTACCTGCGCTGGCAGACGGAGCTGGAGCTCATGGATCTGCTGGATCGGTTTTCCGGCACGACGCTGCTGGTGACCCACAGCAGGGAGGAGGTGCGGCGGCTCTGCGACACGGTGACGGTGCTGGACGCGGGAACGGGCCAGGGCTCCATGCCGGTGCAGGCGCTCTTTGACGCCCCCGAGACCCTCTCCGCCTGTCTGCTCTCCGGCTGCAAGAATTACAGCCGCGCGGAGAAAACCGGTGAAGGCCGCATCCGGGTCCCCAACTGGGGCGCGGAGCTCACCTGCGGCGAAATTCCGGCTGAACTGCAATACGCCGCCATTCGGGCGCACCACATCGAGCTTGCGAAGGGCCCCGGTGAGAACGTGATCCCCTGCCGGGTCCAGCGGGTGATCGAGGACGTGTTTTCCACCATCCTCATGGCCGAGACCCCCGGCGGGAAGCCGCTGCGGGTGGAGCTGGAGAAAGCGGATTTCCGGCAGACAGAGGCGGGCGAAACGCTGTATCTGCGGCTGCCGGCAGAGCGGATCATGCTGCTGAAATGAGGTGAACACATGCGGCCATCGGAACTCTCCGCCGCCGTTCTGGCGGGGGGCTACTCCACCAGAATGGGGCGGGACAAGGCGTCGCTGCCCTTCGGATCAGGCACGCTGCTGTCCCATCAGATTCAAAAGCTGCAAAGCCTCGGCGTCGGCGAGGTGCTGATCTCCGGCACGGAGGAGGGCATCCCGGATGTATATCCCCACCGGGGGCCGCTGAGCGGGATCCACGCCTGTCTCAAAAGGGCAAAGCGCGACGCGGTGCTGTTTCTCAGTGTGGACGCGCCGCTCCTTCCGGAGGAGACGCTGCTGTCTCTGATCGGGGCGCACCAGGGCGGTATTACCCTCCTGGAGCACGACGGCGAGCCGGAGCCCCTGATCGGGATTTATGACCGGAGCCTTGCCGCCGCCTGTGAAGCCATTCTGAAGACAGAGCGCACCTCGGTCCGGCGATTGCTGGATCAGGCTGCGGTGCAGACTGTGCATTACACCGGAGACCCCGCGCTGCTCATGAACTGCAACACCCCGGAGACCTATCGGCAGCTGCTGACGCTGCGCAAATAAAACCAACAGCCGCTGTTCATCCGGCGGCTGTTTTTTGCTGCTGTATGCGCTTGTGCTGCGGCGGCGATTATGCTAAAATGAAATCAGCCGATTCATAGAAAGGGGAGACGACCATGTTTTCTGTTCGAGGCCCGAAGCTCAGCATCTTTGCCAGCGTGCTGGCGGTCATTGCACTGGTGTTCGGCTTCTATACCACCTTCATCCAGTCCCGCGGGTTTGAAAAAACCACCGCCACCATCCTCTCTGTGGAGGAGACCGAGGAATCCATCGCCCTGGACGATGACGACAACCGGGACTATGACGTCACGGTGGAATACACCGTGGACGGGAAGACCTACACGGGACTGCTGGACTTCTTCAGCCCCAGCTTTGCCCCCGGCAAGACGGTCACGGTGCGCTATGATCCCAACAATCCCTCTGTC
The DNA here is from genome assembly GCA_946187035.1 of uncultured Clostridia bacterium. Lineage (GTDB taxonomy): Bacteria > Bacillota > Clostridia > Oscillospirales > Oscillospiraceae > CAG-103. The sequence continues at coordinate 2,916 of CAMHPQ010000147.1, forward strand.
ATCCATGGCGGGCAGGGCTTCGGCATCTATCTGATGGCCGTGGGCGCGGCCATTCTCGCCATCGCCATCTTTTCCGCCGTCCGCACCAAAAAGAAAAACGCCGCCGTTGCCCAGCAGCAGGAGCGCTCCGGCGCTGCCGGCTATCCCGCGCCGGACCCGGGAGAGGAGCGGGAGGTCTACTTCCTGACGGATCGGGGCACGGCCAAATACGGCCACCGCATGGAGGACGCAGAGCGCAGGGTGCTCTTCGAGGCGAAGATGACCAAATTCAGTCTGATGACGCCCTATGAGTTTGATTTCATCGACCATGAGCACCAGAAGACCACGCCCCACACCGTGGGCCACGAGGAGAGCAGCGAGTGGAACGCTCTGCTGCTGGACAACCACTATACCTTCACCTTCGACGGCCAGGACATCTGGAAGCACTTGAAGCAGAACGGCATCCGGGTGGAATCCAGCTACGGCGCCGGCGGCGGCAAGCTGGTGGGCGTCAACTACCGCATTTTCCGGGACGACGAGGAGCTGGCCAGAGCGGAGAGCACCAGCATCTATGTCCACGAGGAGGACGCCGAGGCCAGGGGCAAGCTGGGAAAGCTCGTTCCCGCCCAGGGGTATTACCGGGTCTGGACCCGGGAGCGGAATCTGGAGCTGCTGTTCGTGACCCTGCTGGCCTTCGCCAGATCCGGCGCCAGCGACGACAGAGGCGGCAACTTCCAGACCATTGCCAACACGGTGAAGAAACGGCCCCAAAAATGAAAAACAGCCTCCTGCCAGACGGCGGGAGGCTGAAGCTTTGGCTCTTAAGAGACAAGCAACCCCCGGCTCAGCCGGGGGCAATAAAAAACTTATAGATGGAAAAGAAAGACCTCCAATGATAGGATGGTGAGGGTTTGCCAAC
>CAMHPQ010000148.1 GCA_946187035.1 uncultured Clostridia bacterium
TCAGCTCCACGCGGTTGACCTTGATGCCCCAGGGGTCGGTGGCCTCGTCCAGGATCTGCCGCATCTTGGAGTTGATCAGGTCGCGGCTGGTCAGGCACTGGTCCAGCTCCAGATCGCCGATCAGGTTACGCAGGGTGGTGGCGGACAGGTTCTCGATGGCGAGAATGGGCCGCTCGATGCCGTAGGTGTAGAGCTTCGGGTCGGTGATCTGATAGTAGACCACGGTGTCGATCTGCATGGTGACGTTATCCTTGGTGATAACCGGCTGGGGCGGGAAGTCCGCCACCTGCTCCTTCAGGCTCACGCGCTTTTCGATCCGCTCCAGGAACGGCACCTTGAAGTGCAGACCCACACCCCAGGTGGTCTTGTAGGCGCCCAGCCATGTGACCACGTAGGCCTTGGCCTGAGGCACGATGTTGATGCAGCGCACCAGAATGAACAGTACAATGACAATCAATGCAATCGGTACATAAGGCATCTTTCATATCCTCCTTACAATAATAATCCGTTTGGTTTATGCTTCCCCGTTTTGAACTTCCGATAACGGCTTCACGATGAGCTTCACGCCCTCGATGCGAATGGCCTCGGCCTTGGTGCCCTCGGGGACGATGGTGTCCTCCTCGGTGCGGGCGGTCCAGACCTTCCCGGCCACCTTCACGGCACCGGTGCCGCGGATGTTGTCGATGGTCTCGGTGACGACGCACTCCTTGCCCACATACATGTCCGCGTTGGTGGCCTCGGTTTTGCCGTTCATGTACTTTCTCGCCAGCGGGCGGGTGGCGATCAGCGTGGCGATAGAGATCACGAAGAACCACACCAGCTGCAGCCACAGCGGAGCCCCGAACAGAGCCGCCAGCAGCGCCGCCAGAGAGCCCAGCGCGAACCAGATGGTGACAAGGCCTGCGGTCATGCCCTCCACCACCGCGAAGGCGATGATGGCGATGATCCAGACCGTCGGCATGGACAGCACGAAGCTGCCGATCATGAATTTCATCAATCTCCCCCTCCTGACTTTTTCATCTTTGTGTCTATTTTAACGTATTCCCATGGGAAAAGCAAGCATATTTATTGTGACTTCAACACAAAATGCGTCCTTTTGTCAACGGCTGCGCCGGATTCTGAAAGGTTTTTCATTTTTTCACACTTCCGGGTTTGATTTTCACGCAGTAATGTGCTATCATATACTGTACGAAAGTAAAGTGAGAAATTGAAGAAAACTGGAAAGTGAGGCAGACACATGTATAAACGCAATAAGGACAACCGCTGCGAGGAGCTATACGAAGCCATCCTTACCTTAAAGACGGCGGAGGAGTGCCAAAAGTTTCTGGAAGATTTGTGCACGGTCAACGAGCTGCGGGCCATGGAGCAGCGCTACCAGGTGGCGGGCTTCCTCCACAGCGGCATGATCTACAGTGACATTCTGGAGCGCACCGGCGCCTCCAGCGCCACCATCAGCCGGGTCAACCGCTCCCTGCAGTACGGCACCGGCGCCTATGAGATGGTCTTCGAGCGGCTGGGCAAGCACGCCCCCAAGGAAGACGAATGAGCGCCTACGGCCCGCTGGCCGCGTGGTATGACGTGCTCACCAGAGACGTCAACTACGCCGATTTCGCCGATTACTATGAGACCCATTTTCGTGCCGCGGCAGGCCCGATCCACACCCTGCTGGATCTCTGCTGCGGCACCGGCACGCTCACCTGCCTGATGGCGGAGCGGGGCTATGAGCTGATCGCCGCCGACGCCTCGGCCGACATGCTCATGCAGGCTCAGGAGAAGGCCTTCTCCCTGCCGGAGGAATGTGTGCCGCCGCTGCTATTATGTCAACCGGCAGAGGCGCTGGATCTCTACGGTACCGTGGACGCGGCCTACTGTTCTCTGGACGGGTTCGACTATCTCTCCCCGGAGCTGCTGCCGGAGGTTTTGCACCGGCTGCACCTGTTCATCCGGCCCGGCGGGCTGCTGATCTTCGACATCCGCACGCCGGAGTCCTTTCAGTCTCTGGACGGGGAGATCTTCGTGGACGAGACCGAGGACGTGCTCTGCCTCTGGCGGGCGGAGCTCAGCGAGGGCGTCATGCGCTTCGGCATGGATCTCTTCGAGCGGGAAGGCGACATGTGGACCAGAGAATCCGAGGAGCACATCGAATATGTCCACAGGCCGGAGCAGCTGACGAAACTGCTGACGGCGGGCGGCTTTACCGACGTCCGGACCCATCCGGACGGGCCCCAGGGAGACCGGGGCAGACTATTTTTCACAGCCATTCGGGAGGAATGAATCATGGACGAGATGTTAAGAGCCGTCTCCAAGGACGGTTTTATCAAGATGCAGGTGGTCACTGCCAGAGATACCGTGCAGCGGGCCAATGAGATCCACCACTGCACCCCCACTGCCATCGCGGCCCTGGGCAGGACCCTCTGCGCGGCCTCCATGCTGGGCGAGCAGCTGAAGGAGGACCACGCCACCCTCACCATCCGCGTTCAGGGCGGCGGCCCCATCGGCAGCGTGGTGGCGGTGTCGGATTCTCAGGGCAACGTCCGCGGCCTGGTGGGCGACCCCAGTGTGGATCTGCCCCTGCGGCAGGACGGCAAGCTGGACGTGGGCGGCGCTGTGGGCAAGGACGGCATGTTCACCGTCAGCCGGGATCTCGGCATGCGGGAGCCCTACATCGGCAGCACCGAGCTGGTCAGCGGCGAAATCGCCGAGGACCTGGCGGCCTATCTGGTGGAGAGCGAGCAGATCGCCGCCGCCAGCGGTCTGGGGGTTCTGGTGGACACCGACCGCAGCGTGAAGGCGGCCGGCGGCTTCATCGTGCAGCTGATGCCCGGGGCCCCGGAGGAGCTCATCGAAAAGCTGGAGGACAACATCTTCCTCATGGATCAGCTGACCACCATTCTGGACGAGGACGGCCCCGAGACCGTGATCAACCAGGTCATGAAGGGCTTTGAGCCGGAGATCGTCAGCCGCACCCCGGTGGAGTACCGCTGCTACTGCAGCAGAGACCGGGTTCGCGGCGCCATCTCCACCGTGGGCTCCGACGCCTTGAAGGATATGATCGCAGCGGGCCAGGCCATCGAGGTCTCCTGCCAGTTCTGCGACGAAAAATACACCTTCCAGACTGCCGAGCTGGAAACGATCCTCGGCGAGCTGGAGCCCTGAGTTTTCAACAGAAAGATCGAATCGGAATGCAGAACAAGAAGCTGCTGGGAAACCTGCTTTTGACCCTGACGGCCCTGATCTGGGGCACGGCCTTCGTCTTTCAGCGGGTCGGCATGGACAGCATCGAACCCATCACCTTCACCGCCGCGCGCTTTTGGCTGGCTGCCGCGGCGGTGGGGGCCGTTGCGCTGGTGAGCGCAAAGAGAGAGAAATCTGACCGCACTGCGCAGGAAGCTGCCAGACGGAAGCACGACACCCTGATCGGCGGCATTCTGTGCGGCGTCTTTCTCGGCACGGCCAGCGTGTTTCAGCAGATGGGTCTGGTCTACACCACGGCGGGCAAGGCGGGCTTCATCACCGCCATGTACATTCTGATCGTTCCGGTTTTAAGTTTTGTGCTGTTTCGTCGGAAAAACAGCTGGCTGGTGTGGCTGGCGGTGGCCATCGGCGTGGTGGGCATGTATCTGCTCTGCGTCACCGAGGGCTTCCGGCTCACCCACGGGGACACCATGGTGGTGGTCTGCGCGGTGCTCTTCAGCGGCCACATCCTCTGCTGCGACCATTTTGTGCAGCACGGGGATCCCATCGGCATCTCCGCCATCCAGTTTCTGACCACGGCGGT
>CAMHPQ010000149.1 GCA_946187035.1 uncultured Clostridia bacterium
GGACGGTCTTGCCGGTGCCGTGGGGCAGGACGATGGCGCCGCGGACCTGCTGGTCGGCGTGACGGGAGTCGACGCCCAGCTTCACGTGCAGCTCGACGGTCTCGTCGAACTTGGCCTTGGACGTCTTGGTGACGAGATCGAAGGCTTCCTTCGGCTCGTACTGCATCTGTTTATCAATGAGCTTGGCGCTCTCTTTGTAATTTTTACCTCTGAACACTTTGGTTTCCTCCTAATTATGTGGTTCGTCGGATGGATGATCCTCCCACGATAAGGCGACTCAGTCGCCGACAACAACGCCCATGCTGCGGCAGGTGCCGGCGATCATGCTCATGGCGGATTCGATGTCCGTGCAGTTCAGGTCGGGCATCTTCTGCTCGGCGATCTTGCGGACGTCTTCCTTGCTGATGGTGGCGACCTTGTCTCTCTGGGGGACGCCGGAAGCGGTCTCGATGCCGCAGGCCTTCTTGATCAGCAGAGCGGCGGGCGGGGTCTTGGTGATGAAGGAGAAGGAGCGGTCAGCGTAGACGGTGATGACCACGGGGATCATCATGCCCATGTCGTTCTTGGTGCGCTCGTTAAAGTCCTTCGTGAACTGACCGATATTGATACCGTACTGGCCGAGGGCCGGGCCCACAGGGGGAGCCGGGGTCGCTCTGCCGGCAGGAACCTGGAATCTGACGTATCCAACTACTTTCTGTGCCAACTGAAAGCACCTCTTTCTAAAAAGTGATAGTTAAAGGGAATTACTCTTTGACGGCCTCGACCTGATCCAGATCCAGATCCACGGGCGTCTCGCGTCCGAACATGGACACGGCGACGCGCACGCGCTCCTTTTCCACGTCCAGCTCCTCGACGGTGCCGAGGTAGCCGCGCATGGGGCCGTCGGTGATGCTGACCCGATCTCCCACGTGGATGCCCACCACGATCTCGCGGTGCTCCACGCCCAGGGCGTAAACCTCCTCCTCAGTCAGGGGGATGGCCTTGATCTTATCCCCATCGGCGCCGACAAAGCCTGCCGCGCCTCGGACGTTGTGCACCAGATGCCAGCTGTCGTCCGTCAGCACCATCTTCACCAGCACGTAGCCGGGGAAGATCTTGCGCTCCACGGTCTTCTTGACGCCGGACTCGGTGATCTCCGTCACGGTCTCCATGGGGATCTTGACCTCGTGGATCAGATCCTGCATATGGCGGTTTTCCGCCGCCTTGAGAATTGCTGCTGCTACGCTGTTTTCGTAGCTGGAGTATGTGTGAATCACATACCACTTTGCATTGTCTGCCATTGGTTAGCCACCAAGTTTCAAAAGCAGCTGAACACCCTGATCCGCCACAAAGTCAAACGCCCAGAGGACGATGGCGGACCCGGCCATGACCACGAGGGACACGCCGGTGTTCTGCGCAAGCTGCTTGGGGGTGGGCCAAACGACCTTTTTCAGCTCGCTCTTCATCTCGCGGAACCACTTACCGGTTCTCTGACCGAAGCCGAGCTTCTGATCGACTTTCTTAACGGCAGCAGTGCTGACTTCCTGTTTCTTCTCAGCCATGTGACTACTCCTTTCGAAAGTCCTTACTTCGTTTCCGTGTGCTTCGTGTGCTTACGGCAGAAGGGGCAGTACTTGCTCATTTCGAGTTTGTCCGTGGTGTTCTTTTTGTTCTTCACGGTGTTGTAGTTCCTCTGCTTGCACTCCGAGCATCTCAGCGTGACCTTCACGCGGGCTCCAGCTTTCGCCATGTTTTCGGCACCTCCTTATAGATTTCGCATTGCTGCGATTGCCTCCCTGAAACAGCCGAGTTTCGGGATTTTTGCGCAACAAAAATAAACCTCTCGACTGACAGGTAGAGATATGATACCACAAACGAAACCAAAGGTCAATGAAAACTTGTGTTTTTTCAAGGAAAAAAACGCTGAAAATCCGTTGCCGCGCCGAACTCGATATGGTAAAATGGCAAAAAACAGAAGGAGTATGGGATATGAGACGAATTTTGACGCTGTTTCTCTGCCTGACGCTGCTGCTGGGACTGCTCTCCGGCTGCGGCAGCAGAGAGGACGGCTATGTGGATATGCAGGTCTTTGACCAGCTGGAATACAGCCGCCCGGATCTGGATGCGGCCCTGAAAAACATCGAGGCCGCCAGAGCCGCGGTGCAGGCCATGGAGGGCGGAAAGCTCCGGCAGCTGTTCAAGCTCCGGGGCGCCCAGGACGCGCTGAACACGATCTTCGAGGATTACTACCATCTGGAGACCATGATGACCCTCTCCCGCATCCGCTCGGATCGGGACGTGACCGACGCTTACTACGCCGACGAGACCGCCTGGTGCTCCGACGCCATGGTGACGTATTACGCCGCCCTGGAGGAGCTCTTCACCTTCTGCGCCGCCTCCGAGGCCTCGGAGATGCTGGAGCGGTTCTGCCTGGGGGAGGATTTTCTGGATGACTACGGGGACGACTATGTGATCTCCAAGACCCTCACAGATCTCAGACGGCAGGAAAACGATCTGGTGACGCAGTATTACGCCAGGCTCAACAGCGCGACGGTGAACATCGGCGGCACGGACTACACCTTGGACGAGCTCTACGCCGCCGTGGACGACGGGACGCTTCCGGTCTCGGAGGAACAGGCCTATGAGCAGTATTATGCCTCCGTGAACGCGGAGCTGGGGGAGCTCTACATCCGGCTGGTGCGCGTCCGGGAGGCCATGGCCGTCGAATACGGCTATGAGGACTACCGCCAGATGGCCTATGACGAAAACGGCTACGACTACGATCCCGACGAGGTTCTGGCCTACACCGACGCCGTCCGGGAGATTCTGGTGCCTCTCTATGTGGAGGCGGATGAAAGCGGTCTGCTGCAGGACGCCTACTACGGCACCGAGGAGCAGGAGGCCGAGGATTCTCTGGATGCGGTGGCCCAGATGGCCGAGACCCTGGGCGGCGACTTTGCAGACGCCATGGATTTCATGCTGGAGTATGACCTGTTTGACGTGTCTGTTTCCGAAAAAAAGACCCCGGACTCCTACGAGGTCTACCTCAGCGAATGGGAGGCGCCCTACCTCTTCACCGACAGCGCCGGCTACGCGGAGGACACCCTCACCATCGCCCACGAATTCGGCCACTACACTGACGATTTCCTCTACTACGGCGCCTACCACGGCACCGACACCAGCGAGGCGCTCTCCCAGGGCATGGAGTATCTGGCTCTGGAGTATCTGCAGGACGAGGATTTGAGAGAGACTCTCACCGCCTGGAAGCTGGCGGACGTGCTGCAGCTCTACACCCAGCAGGGGAGTTTTAATGCCTTTGAAGAAGCGGTCTATGCCCTGCCCGATGAAGAATTGACTTTGGAGAACGTGAACGCCATCGCCCTGCAGACGGCGAAGGATTTCGGCGCGGAGACCGGCTACGGGGAGCGCGTCGATGCCACCAGCTGGGTCTCCATCACCCACTTTTTTGAGGCGCCCTTCTACATCCTCAGCTACATGACCAGCGACAGCGCAGCCATCCAGTTCTATGAGCGCGAATTGGCAAAGGCAGGGGAGGGGCTGGAGCTCTACAAGCAGGTGCAGAACGCCGCCGATGAGTACAGCTTCACCGAATTGATGACCCACCACGGACTGCGGGATCCCCTCAGCAGAGAGCAGATCCAGGCCATCGCGGAGCTGGTGAGGACGGAGTTAATGAGCAGATAAACTGGGAGTTTGTCGCTCACCCCATGTAGGGCGGGGACCTGTGCCCCGCCACTAACAAATGTGCT
>CAMHPQ010000150.1 GCA_946187035.1 uncultured Clostridia bacterium
GCCATGAGCGGAGGATTTTTGGGTATATCGGGTATTACTCGAGCGGCTTGAAGTCGGCCTTGGTGTGGTTGCAGAGCGGGCACACGAAGTCGTCGGGCATGGTCTCGCCCTCGTAGACGTAGCCGCAGACGGTGCAGACCCAGCCCACGCGGTCGTCGCCGGGCGTTGCCTCCCGCTTGGTGAAGTCGCTGGCGGGGTGCTTGCACAGCGGGCACACGAAGTCGGCGGGGATCTCCTCGCCCTCGTAGACGTAGCCGCAGACGGAGCAGACCCAGCAGGCGCCCTCGGCCTTGGCCAGCGGCTTGGGAGCGGGCTTGATGTCGCTGCGGTAGTAGTCGTAGGTCACGCCCTCGTCGTTGGAGAAGACCTTGCTCTCCACGATCTCGGCGATGAACATCCGGTGGCTGCCCTGGTCATAGCTCTCCAGCACGTTGCAGGAGAACATGGCGTTGATGTAGCGGTTGGGGTAGACGATGCCGGCCTGGCAGCGATCCACGAAGTCGAAGCCGGCCAGCTTGTCGGTGTCGGCGCCGGACTGGAAGCCGAACTGCTGGAAGAAGCTGAAGGGCACTTCCTTGGTGAGGATGCCCAGGGTGAACTTGCCGGTGCGCTCGATCATGCCGCAGGTGTAGTTGGCCTTGATGACGCTGATGCTGATGCGCTCGGGCTTGTTGGCCATCTGCTGGGCGGTGTTGATGACGCAGATGTTGTCCTTGTCGCCCTCTTTGGCGCCCAGGGCGTAGAGGCCGTAGGTGAACTTGAACAGGGCGGCGGGGTTCTGCATGCCCTCGTTGACGATGGGCCGCGGCTTCGGGATGCTCTCGCAGATGGCGTCGGCCAGGGCCTCCAGCTCGGGCAGCTGGCTCTCCTTCAGGGAGGAGGTGATGGTGAAGCGGTCGTTCAGGAACTCGATGCCCTTCAGAGGCTTGAGAATGTTGCGCATGAGACCGCCGCTGGTGGGCGCCCAGGAGCCGTTTTCGATGATGGCCACCTTGCGGTTGAGGACGTTGTGGGCGGCTATGTCGTGGAGGGTGTTCTCCATGTTCACGAAGATGCCGGCGTTGTAGGTGGTGGAGGCGAAGACCAGGTGGCTGCAGCGGAAGGCCTCGGCCACGATGACGCTGGCGTGGGTCTGGCTCACGTCATACATGGCGATGTTGCGCACGCCGCGCTCGGCCAGCATGGAGGCCAGCACGTGGGCGGTGTTCTCGGTGTTGCCGTAGACGGAGGCGTAGGCGATCATGACCGCGTTGTCCTCGGGGGTGTAGCTGCTCCACTTGTCGTACTTGTCCACGAACCAGCCGATGTTCTTTCTCCACACCGGGCCGTGCAGGGGGCAGATCATGCGGATGTCCAGGGTGGCGGCCTTCTTCAGCAGGGCCTGGACCTGGACGCCGTACTTGCCCACGATGTTGGTAAAGTAGCGCCGGGCGTCGGGGAGCCAGTCGTGCTCAAAGTCATACTCGTCCGCGAAGAGGTTGCCGTTCAGAGCGCCGAAGGTGCCGAAGGCGTCGGCGGAGAACAGGGTGCCGGTGGCCACGTCGAAGCTCACCATAACTTCCGGCCAGTGGACCATGGGGGCCATGACGAAGGCCAGGGTGTGCTTGCCGAAGCACATGGTGCCGCCCTCTTCCATGAGGATGGCGCGGGAGTCGATGTCGAAGGTGAAGTAGTTCTTGATCATCTCGGCGATCTTGGCGTTGCAGATGATCTTGGCGTCGGGATAGCGCAGAACGGTGTCGCCCAGGGTCTTGGCGTGGTCGGGCTCCATGTGGTGCACGACGATGTAGTCCAGGGGCCGTCCGTTCAGACCGTGCTCCAGGTTCTCAAAGAACTGGCCGGAGACAGAGTGGTCCACGGTGTCCAGCAGGACGGTTTTCTCGTCCAGCAGCAGGTAGCTATTGTAGCTGACGCCGCGGGGGATGGGATAGACGCTCTCAAACAGGGCCAGACGCCGGTCAGAGGCGCCGATCCACAGCAGATCGTCATAGATCTTCATGGTGCAATGCATGGAATTTTCCTCCTGTTTTTCTCAAGATTTGGATAATAAGAAATTCTACCTAAAACAACACATAGCCGGAGAGAAAAACTCCGGCTTTGTGTTCTTCTTTTTTACTTCAGCAGATCGAGGATCGCGTTTTTCGGACGGACGCCCACAGAGCTGGCCGCGACCTTGCCGTCCTTGAAGACCAGCAGGGTGGGGATGCTCATGACGTTGAACTGACCGGCGAGACCGGGCTCGTCGTCCACGTTGATCTTGCAGACCTTCACGTCGGGATTCTCCGCGGCGATCTCGTCCACCACGGGGGAGAGCATCTTGCAGGGGCCGCACCAGCTGGCCCAGAAGTCCACCAGGACGGGCTTGTCGGATTTCAGAACCTCAGACTCAAAGTTTGCCATTGTGATTTCAGTAACCATAGTTGTACATCCTTTCTTGTGTTTGGTTGTGTACAGTATACCCGGAATCGAAAGGCTTTTCCGTGCGCTCGTCACATAAGGGCGAGTTTTTTCACCTTTGCGGCGTCCTCGATGGTCACGGAGCCGCGGCCCAGCTTCACCATGCCGTCCTCGGCGAAGCTCCGGAGCATTCTGGTGACGGTCTCCCGGACGGCGCCGGTGTCCTTGGCGATCTGCTCATGGGTGGCCTTGATGACTTCCTTCGCCTGGCTGGACTCGTCCCAGAGATACTGGGCCAGCCGCTTGTCAAAGCTGGTGAACAGCAGCTGCTGCATGGACCACATCACGTCGGAAAACCGCTCGGTGGCGAGACGGTACATGCAGCACTCTACGTGGAGATTGGCCTGACTCAGCCGCAGGAAGGTGGGCGCGTTCAAGACCAGCAGCTCTGTGTCCACGTCGGCGGTGAGCTGCACCTCGAAGGTGATGGCCCGGATCACGCAGGAGGCGGCCAGCACGCAGGCGTCGCCCTCAAAAAGCCGGTAGAGGGCGATCTCTCTGCCGTCCTCGCTGGTCATGTAGGCCCGGAGCTTTCCGGAAGTCACCAGCACCAGACCGAGACATTCCCCGTCGCAGGTGTGGACCATGGCCCCCCGGTCATAGCGGTTCAGCCGCGAGCCGATGCGGGCCTGCTGCTTTTGTTCCTCGGTCAGATCGTCCCAGAAGGGGAGCATCTGCAGCGCGTTTTCCAAATCCGGCATGTTGCATCCCTCCAGCAAATGTGAAACCCCGTCGGATCGTTGTGAATCTTGTCAATTATACCACATATTCTCCAACGTGGAAAGAGATTTTCGGGAATTTGTTGAAAAAATGCAGGACGGGAAATTGAGAGTTTAGCGAGTTGTTAAATGAACTGTAGGGGCTGGCGTCCTCGACAGCCCGTGCAGGAGACAGTGGTCAGATCGGTTGAATTCAGGCGAGTCCGCACCGATTCTCATTTCTCCCAACCCTCTAAAGAATCCAACCTTTTACCGCCGGGACGTCGAGGACGCCGTCCCCTACAAGCAAAAAATCTCACGGCGGGCGCAAGCGACCCGCCCTACGAGGAATGAACGATTAATTGGAGTTTTTCGGGCTGTTCTTTGCATCAGACCTAAAGAGTGTCATTGCGAACCAGTGCGCACACTGGTGTGGCAATCCGTTCTCTTGCGATATAAACCAATTCTTTGCATAGAGTTGGGCGAATTCGTTTGATCTCAACGTTCTGCTAGTTTTTACTCCGCCGCCGGGGGATGCGGATTGCCACGCCAGATGACATCGGTCACTGGCT
>CAMHPQ010000151.1 GCA_946187035.1 uncultured Clostridia bacterium
GTGCCCCGCCGTTGATCCGGCAGCATATTTGTTGCGGCGGGGCACAGGTCCCCGCCCTACAAACTCCCAATTTATCGCTGAAATGTGAAATCCGGTTTTAAACTCCACACTCCACACTCCACACTGTTTCTGCCATCTTATCACGGAACCTCCCGCCGCGCAATGGTCGATTTCCACCGATGTATGTGGCAATATTTAATTTAAATGGCTAAAAAGAAAAGGCGTTTTATGTACAAACTAACAAAAATCCATCTTTTCCACTTATGCACATTGACTTTTTTAAGGAAAAGGAGTAAAGTGAACGCACATCATCAAAGGAGTCTTTTTCCATGGTGCACAGCATGTTCGCACGTCGATTCTATTACTATTACTTTTAAGAAAAGGTAATAGTCATTTGTGCTGACATTCTGTTCAATGAAACCTGCCCGCACAGACGACTGTGCGGCATTTTGTTTGCCGCGGAAAAGACCAATTTGAAATTTAGGAGGACAAATCATGAAAAAGATCACCGCACTGGTGCTGGCCGCTCTGATGCTGTTCGCTCTGGCAGCCTGCGGAAACTCCAACACCCCTTCCGACGGCAGCGCTGAGGCTGTCGATGCCGTCACCCCCGCCGAGGGCGAGGTCTTCACCGTTGGCGTCTGCCAGCTGGTGCAGCATCCCGCGCTGGACGCCGCCACCCAGGGCTTCATCGACGTCCTGCAGGAGACCTTCGGTGAAGGCAACGTCGTTGTGGACGTGCAGAACGCCTCCGGCGACAGCGCCAACTGCGCCACCATCTGCAGCGGCTTCGTGGCCGAGAACGTGGACCTGATCCTGGCCAACGCCACCCCCGCTCTGCAGGCTGCCGCCGCCGCCACCAACACCATCCCCGTCCTGGGCACCTCCATCACCGAGTACGGCGTGGCTCTGGAGATCGCTGACTTCAACGGCACCGTGGGCGGCAACGTCTCCGGCACCTCCGACCTGGCTCCCCTGGATCAGCAGGCCGCCATGGTCACGGAGCTCTTCCCCGAGGCCAAGAACGTGGGCATCCTCTACTGCTCCGGCGAGCCCAACAGCGTCTACCAGGCTGAGGTCGTCAAGGCCGAGCTGGAGAAGGCCGGCGTGAACGTCAGCGTCTACACCTTCGCCGACTCCAACGATGTGGCCTCCGTTGCCGGCCAGGCCTGCGACGAGAACGACGTGCTCTACATCCCCACCGATAACACCGCCGCCAACTGCGCCGAGGCCATCAACAATGTGGCTCAGCCCGCGGGCGTGCCCATCATCGCCGGTGAGGAAGGCCTCTGCTCCGGCTGCGGCGTTGCCACCCTCTCCATCAACTACTACGAGCTGGGCCGCACCACCGGTGAGATGGCCGTGCAGATCCTGAACGGCGAGTCCAACGTCTCCGACATGGCCATTGAGTACTATCCGAACCCCGCGAAGAAGTACGACGCCGAGCGCTGCGCCGCTCTGAACATCACCGTTCCCGACGACTACGCTCCCATCGACGCCGAGTAATTCATTTTGAACCTATGCTCAAGGCGCGTTGCAATACACAGCGCGCCTTGAATATGGAAAACCGAGGCAAATTGGAGTTTGTCTGCCAGACTCAAAGAGTGTCATTGCGAACCAGTGACCGACGTCACTGGTGTGGCAATCCGCATCCCCCAGCGGCGGGGTGAAACATGCAGAACGGATTCGCCTAACATTCAGCAAAGAATCAGTCTGCACTGCAAGAGTACGGATTGCCACACCAGTCTGCGGACTGGTTCGCAATGACAAGATTTTACTCTGTTCGCTGAACTGCAATTTAACCCATCCAAACCGCATTCCTTCCTGCGAAGCCTTGACCAAAGCAATGGAGTCTGTTTTGGTCATGGCTCCGCTTACTATCCTGAAGAAGAAAGAGGACGAACTGCTATGAACGTAACGCTCCTCGCCGCCGGACTGAGCTTTCCGAATCTGGTGAGCCGACTGCCGGGCGGCGTTGCACAGGGCATCATCTGGGGCATCATGGCCCTGGGTGTGTACATCACCTTCCGACTGCTGGACGTGGCGGATCTGACGGTGGACGGATCCTTCACCACCGGCGGCGCCGTGACCGTCATGCTGATCCTGGGCGGCTGCCCCGCGTGGGCGGCGCTTCTGGTGGCGCTGGCCGCGGGCATTCTGGCGGGCCTGATCACGGGCCTGCTGCACACCAAGCTGGGCATCCCGGCGATCCTCTCCGGTATTCTGACCCAGTTTGCCCTGTATTCCATCAACCTGCGCATCATGGGCATGAGCGCCAACAAGCCTGTGAACCCGGACCGCTACAATCTGGTGCTGACGGCCCGCACGGTGCCCATGGCCATTCTGGTTGGGGCCGTCATCGCCGTCGCCATCATTGCGATCCTGTACTGGTATTTCGGCACCGAGCAGGGGTCCGCCATCCGCTCCACCGGCTCCAACCCCAGCATGAGCCGGGCCCAGGGCATCAACATCAACAACATGAAGGTGCTGGGCCTGAGCCTCTCCAACGGTCTGGTGGCCCTCTCCGGCGGCCTCATGAGCCAGTTCCAGGGCTTCGCGGACATCAACATGGGCCGCGGCGCCATCGTCATCGGTCTGGCCGCCGTCATCATCGGCGAGGTGCTCTGCGACGCCTTCTTCCGCAAGGGCAGCAGCTTCTATACCCGACTGACCTTCGTGGTGCTGGGCGGCATCGCCTACTACATCGTCATGGTCATCATCCTCTGGCTGAAGCTGGACTCCAACGACCTGAAGCTCTTCACCGCCGTGCTGGTTGCCATCTTCCTGGCGGTGCCCTATCTGCAGGCCCAGCGGCGCAGCTCCTATCTGCTGGCGGGCCGCCGCAGCGCAGCTTTTTTGAAGGGAAAGGGGGAGACGAAAGATGCTTAAACTGCACCAGGTCTCCAAGACCTTCAACCCCGGGACCATCAACGAAAAGAAGGCCCTGAAGAACATCAACCTCCATCTGGAGCCCGGCGATTTCGTCACCGTCATCGGCGGCAACGGCGCCGGCAAGAGCACTATGCTCAACGCCGTAGCCGGCGTCTGGCCCGTGGACAGCGGCGCCATCCTCATCGACGGCGTCAACGTCACCGGTCTGCAGGAGCACCAGCGGGCCCAGTACATCGGCCGCGTGTTCCAGGATCCCATGACCGGCACCGCCCCCAACATGCAGATCATCGAAAATCTGGCTCTGGCCCGCCGCCGCGGCAAAAAGCGCGGACTCAGCTGGGGCGTCACCAAGGCGGAGAAAGAGGAATTCGCCGAGAAGCTGAAGATCCTGGGCCTGGGTCTGGAGGATCGGCTCACCGCCAAGGTGGGTCTGCTCTCCGGCGGCCAGCGTCAGGCGCTGACCCTGCTGATGGCCTCCATGGAGCACCCGAAGCTGCTGCTTCTGGACGAGCACACCGCGGCACTGGATCCCACCACCGCCGCTAAGGTGCTGGAGCTCAGCGACCAGATCATCTCCAGAGACAAGCTCACGGCCCTGATGATCACCCACAACATGAAAGACGCCATCCGCCACGGCAACCGGCTGATCATGATGAACGAGGGCGAGATCATCCTGGACGTGAAGGGCGAGGAGAAACAGCACCTGACCAAGCACGACCTGATGGACAAATTCGCGGAGCTGGCGGGCACCACTCTGGACTCCGACGAGATCCTGCTGTCGAAGAATTAAATTGAACCACACGCGCTGCAGACGATTTGCC
>CAMHPQ010000152.1 GCA_946187035.1 uncultured Clostridia bacterium
GACTGGATCTCCACGGAGCTGGGGAAGCTGGCGCTGCCGGACTTCGTCACCAGCACCTTCAAAGAGAGGCTGTCCGTGTCGTGATCCATGAGGGAGAGGGGCGTCTCCTCGTTCATCAGATCCTTGCCGGATAGATCCACGCCGCGGAGGTAGAGATCGTTCGCCTTGCTGTCCTCCAGGACGTAGGTGTACGTCTCCCCCGCCTCCATTTGCTTGTCCAGCACAGAGACGGCCCGGTAACCTTCGGCCTGGATGTCCAGGATGCCGAAGACGCTCTCGGGCGCATCGTCAAACACGGCGATGCCGGGGGTATTGCCGCCGGTGGTCACGGTGCTCCGGGTCTGCCGCTTGCCGGCGTCGTCCAGATAGGAAATGGTCACCAGCGCGCCCGCGATGCCCTGGCCGTCGGTATCCTTCACCCAGAAGCAGAGGGCGTCCTTGTCCACCACGAAGACCCAGGCGCCGGCGTTGTTGTCCGCGCCCAGGACCTTGACCTTCTCTTCCTTGTTGGCCTGGAGCCCCACCTGGGAGCCCATGAGGAGGTTCCCGCCCTTCAGGTAGGCCTGGAGGCCGCCGTCTTCCACGAAGTGGTCGGCGCTCTTCAAAACCGGGGCGGCCTCCTTGTCCTCCACGGGCTCGAAGTCCAGCGTCCGGTCCATGTCATCGAAGAATCTGTCCCAGGCCGCGTCGGAGAACATGGAGTCCATCTCGTTTGCGGAGTCGGTGTCGATCTGGCCGTAGACGTCCGTGAGATTCGCCGTCTCCCTTGGGAATTTGCTGGAGTCGGTGGTGTTTTCGAGCATGGGGCTGTCGCTGGCGGGGAGATCTGTGGGCTCCGCCGCCGAGACCCCGGGGATCATGACGCCAATGAGCATCAGGATCGCCAAAAAAACGCTGGCTGCTCGCTTCATCATCTTTTTCGCTCCTTTCTGGTCCGATGGGTGGGTTCCGTTTTTTACTTGGTCGCTGCGCGGTATAGGAAGGTGATGATCTCCGCGCGGGTGCAGGTTTTATCGGGGCTGAAGTGGGCGCTGTCCGTGCCGTTGGTGATCCCCTGCTCCACCGCCCAGCGGACGGCGTCAGCGTAGTAGGCGCTGGCAGAGACGTCCGTGAAGACAGCCTTTCCGGAGGCTTCGGGACTGCCCGCCGCCCGGTACAGCAGCGTCACGATCTGGGCGCGGGTGCAGCGGGCGTTCGGACTGAAGGCGTCGGAAGCCGTGCCGTTGGTGATCTTCTGCTCAACAGCCCAGAGGACCGCGTCGTGGGAATAAGCCTCCGCAGCCACGTCCCGGAAGGGATTGTCCTCGCTCTTCGGCTCCGGTGATCCGGCGGCGCGCCAGAGGAACGTGACCGCCTGGGCGCGGGTGCAGCTCTCGTTGGGGCTGAAATTCGTGTCGCTGGTGCCCTCGGTGACGCCGTTTTCAACGGCCCAGAGCACCGCGTCGTGATACCAGGCACTGGGCGCAGTGTCTCCGAACAGCTTCGGCGTGAAGCTGGCCTGCACGCGGTTGACGCCTGCGGGCATGGGGAAGGTCAAATCGGTGACAGTGGTCTGTTCACCGGATCCATCTGTAAGGGTGAGCATTTGCAGGGCATATCCCCGCTCGGGGTTCGCCGTGACCGTGACATTCGTGCCCTTGGGCGCGATCATGGGGCTGAGGGTCACGGTGCCGTGGTCGCTCTCCTTCGGCACCAGCACGCCGGTGTCCGCCGGGTAGTAGGGCACGTCCGCCCCGGTGAGGGAGGTCAGCCAGGTGTTGCCGTTGGCGCGCTTGACGTCCAGGGTGTTGATCATCACGTCCCGGGCCCGCTGGCGTTTGCCCTCCACGTCGGGATTCATGATGCTGCTGACGGCGCTGACCACGTAGAGCTTGTCGCCCACGGAGCCCAGATAGAGCATCTCATGGCCGCTGAAAAACAGCGTCGCCCCGAGGGGAAGCGCTTGGATGGCGGCGGCCTTCATTTCGTCAGAAAGCCCGGTGAGATTCAGCTGGAACAGCGGCATTTTCTGCTGCCAGTTGGTGTTGCGGGCAAGCTCCAGACCGAAGCATTTATAGATGCTGCGCACATAGCCGGAGCAGTCGTCCGTGAGCATCATGCCGCCCCAGCCGTAGGCGTCGCCCAGAACGGAGAGGGCAACCTTGGAGATATTCTCCCGGGTCATGGGGAGATAGCCTTCGGAGACCTCGGCATGCTCCGCGATCAGGCAGAGCTTTTTGGCATAGCTGCCGTCGTCGTTCCGCACGGGGAGATAGACCACGTGGTTGTTATAGGCGGCGCGGTTGTTCACCAGGGCGTTGCGGTCTTCCAGCTCCACCCGCTGCAGGACGGTGCCCTGGGTCAGCAGACGACGGGAGACCTCCGGCGCCACCAGGGACAATGCAGTTGTGTAAGTACCCCAGACCACCAGCGCGTCCTCCTGCTGGAAGTCCCAGGCAGAGAGCCACTCGGCCTTGTCTTTGCAGACGGCCACATCCTCCGCCGGCACCCAGCCGGGACAGCTGATGGATTTCACCAGATAGAAGTTCCCGTCTGCGCTCACCGCATAGATCGCCAGCGGCTCGTTGACCCGCACGCCGGTCAGATGCTGATAGTCAAATTCCGGGTCCGCCGGATCGTCGAGGATCTGGGCGTCGGAGGGGAAGGTGCGCAGGGTGGTGCGATTCACCACGATGCCGTAGCGCAGCGGCTGCTTTTCGCTGGCCGCAGGATCCGCCATGTTGCGGATCATGGCGTCGTAAAAGGCCTGATCCGCCGCGCTGCCGTCGGTCTGATAGGTCCAGCCGAGATAGTAATTTGCGTCGTCCCAGCCGCTCTTCTGCAGCGCCTCCTTCTGGGCGACGCCGTCGATGGTCTCCGGCAGGCTTTTCAGATCTGTCATGTTGGTGCCGGGCTCCGCGATGTTCGCGGCGTTCTGGGCGGCGATTTCCTCCATCGTCATCAAAACGGCGGAGGGATCTTTCTGCAGATCCGACCAGTAGCTCGGGCTGGACATCTCGGACGTGACGTCCGGCATCCGGGCTCCGAGGGCCGAGGTTCCCAGGGAGAGCAGCATACAGACGCAGAGCAGCAAAGCCGCCCAACTGCGGATTTTCCGTTTCATCCAATCACTCCTGTCAAACAATTGTCTCTTCTTTTTCCCGAATGGGATCTATTCTTTTTTATTATAGCAAACGTTCCAGAATCTTTCCAGAAAAATTATAATTTTTAATAAATATTAATAATGTGCGCGGCGGGAATGATCAAATCCATTCCCCGCTCTCCCTTTGCAGCGGAATTCCAGTGCTGGAACATTTTTTCAGCATAAAAAAAGCGAATGGTGCAGAAAATAGCATCACTGCACGGCGACGCGACGTCGGCAGCGGTCGGATTTGCGGTTTTGCATCTCCCCTGCGCCGGGTCAAACGTCGGCGCAGGAATCTATGCAAAGGAGATGCACTGAAATGGCGAAGAGTTCCAACAATCTGGTGAACCCCAACGCCCGCGAGGCCATGAACCGCTTCAAGATGGAGGCGGCCAACGAGATCGGCGTCAACCTGAAGCAGGGCTACAACGGCGATCTGACCAGCAAGCAGGCCG
Organism: uncultured Clostridia bacterium; assembly: GCA_946187035.1. Classification (GTDB taxonomy): domain Bacteria; phylum Bacillota; class Clostridia; order Oscillospirales; family Oscillospiraceae; genus CAG-103. The sequence continues at coordinate 3,580 of CAMHPQ010000152.1, forward strand.
GCTCCGTCGGCGGCCAGATGGTCAAGAAGATGATCCAGGCCTATGAGAACGGCCTGCAGTAAA
>CAMHPQ010000153.1 GCA_946187035.1 uncultured Clostridia bacterium
GTTGGTTCAACGTCATTCTGTGGCGGCGGGGCACAGGTCCCCGCCCTACACAAAGAGACCGCTAAACTGGAATTTGCACTTCCAACAACAATCCCCGAACCTGAGTTTCAGATTCGGGGAAGGGGATTTTTGTTAATTTACTTCAGGAAGCCGTTGATGATCTGCTCCTCTGCCTCTTTCTCGGTGAGGCCCAGGGTCATGAGCTTGATGAGCTGGTCGCCGGCGATCTTGCCGATGGCGGCCTCGTGGATGAGGCTGGCGTCCACGGAGTTGGCCACGATCTCAGGTCTTGCGCCCACATAGGCGTTGTCCATGATGATGGCGTCGCACTCGGAGTGGCCGGCGCACTTGTTGTTGCCGCGGATGTTGGAGTTGAACATCTGGCGGGAGTCCTCTCTGGCCACGCTGCGGGAGATCACGTTGGCGCTGGAGTCCACGCCGTCCAGATCCACGGTGAAGTTGGTCTCGGCGTACTGGCTGCCGTGGGTCATGATCTTCTCGGTGATCACCAGCTGGGCCCCGTCGGCGCACTTGGCCTCGGTGTTGCGGATGGTGGAGTCGATGCCCTTGATCTGGGTGGTCTCCATCTCCATGTAGCTGCCCTCGCCCAGATTCACGATGGTGGTGGGGTTCATGACGTTGGTGCCGCGGCCGTCGCCCTCGCCGTAGTGCTTTTCGATGTACTTCACCTTGCTGTTCTTGCCGATGAAGAAGCTGTGGATACCGTCGTGACGGCTCTCCTGGGTGCCGCAGTTGGAGATGCCGCAGCCGGCCACGATGACGATGTCGCAGTTGTCGCCGATGTAGAAATCGTTGTAAACCAGATCCTGCAGACCGGACTTCTCGATGATGACCGGGATGTGCATGCTCTCGTTCTTGGTGCCGTCCTTGACGAAGATGTCAATGCCGGGCTTGTCCGTCTTGGTGACGATGTCGATGTTGGCGGTGGTGTTGCGGCCAGCCAGCTGACCGTCAGAGCGGATGTTGTATGCGCCCTCGGGGATGCCGTGGAGATCGGCAGTCTCCAGCAGGAGGCGTTTCTGAATCAAATCCATAGCCATGTTCGTTTCCTCCTTAGACCTTGTCCGTCAGTCGGCTGCAGACGCCGGATGCCGCCATGAGCTCAGGCATGATCTCGTCCTTGCTGCCGATGGCGCGGATCTCGCCGTCGGCCAGAACCACGATCTTGTCGGCGGTCTCCAGAATGCGCTCCTGGTGGGAGATGATCAGAATGCTGCCGTGGATGTCCTCGTGCATCTTCTCGAAGACCTGGATCAGGTTCTTGAAGCTCCACAGGTCGATGCCGGCCTCGGGCTCGTCGAACAGGGTCAGCTTGGTGCTGCGGGCCAGCATGGTGGCGATTTCGATGCGCTTGAGCTCGCCGCCGGAGAGGGAGGCGTTCACCTCGCGGTTTACATAATCTCTGGCGCACAGGCCCACCTCGGAGAGGTAGTTGCATGCCTGGGCCACGGTGAGCTTCTTGCCGGAGGCGATGGAGATCAGGTCAAAGACCGTGATGCCCTTGAAGCGCACCGGCTGCTGGAAGGCGAAGCTGACGCCCTTTTTGGCGCGCTCGGTGATGTCGAGACCGGTGATGTCCTCGCCGTCCAGGATGACCTGACCGGAGGTGGGGGTCACGATGCCCGCGATGACCTTGGCCAGGGTGGACTTGCCGCTGCCGTTGGGGCCGGTGATGACCACCATGCGCTCGTCGATGGTCAGATTGACGTTTTTCAGGATCTGCTTGATGCCGCCGTCTTCGTCCGCGGCCTCGAAGCAAATGTTTTTCAGTTCCAGCATGAGTGGATCTGTCCTTTCTTTCAAGGGAGTTGGCTCCCATAAATTACTATATACCTATATCTATGTAGGTTTATGGTTGCATTGTAGCAAATTCTGAACATTGTGTCTGTGAGAAGGTCACAGAAAGAGTGTGGAGTTTTGAGATTGGAGTGTGGAGTGTGGAGTTTTTAGAGTGTGGAGTTTGGAGTTTGGAGTGTGGAGTTTAAACAAGATTTCACATTCCAGCGATAAATTGGAGTTTGTAGGGCAGTTGGATAGAGCGAAGCCTTCCCCTTGAGGGGAAGGTGGCACGGCGGGAAATAGCCGTGACGGATGAGGTGGAAATCTTGTGCTTCTGCCGAAACTTGGCCACCTCATCAGTCTCGCTTCGCTCGACAGCTTCCCCTCAAGGGGAAGCCTTTAAAACGGAGGCTTCGCCCCGATAAACTGGAATTTGAAATTCGTCGAAGACACTTTAAACTCCACACTCCACACTCCAAACTCCACACTGAAAAAAAGCCGCCCTTATGGACAGCTTTTAATCGTGATGTTGTCTCATCATGGTCCAAATGCCGACGAGGCCGAGGATCTTGGTGATCTGGTACCAGAGCATCCGGTGGTCAAAGAGCCAGATGGTCGGGATCAGCGTCCAGGAGGGCTGGTGGCCCTCGATCCTGGGCAGGAGCCAGTTTCGCAGCTCCGGAATCCACACCAGCAGCTTGGCCGCCAGGACGATCAGCAGGTTGACGATCACCAGGATCACCAGCTGGCGAAAGCGCTCCCTGGTGAGCTGCTGTCCTTTCCGCTCCCGACGGATCCAGACGAGGAGCAGCACGAATACGAACCCGTCATACAGCGTGAGTATTGTGCCCAGCAGGAAAAACCAGGTCATAGTTTAAAAATCCTCTTCCTCGAACTTCATGCTGAGGTCTCGCTGCAGATTCAGCTTGGGCTCTCTTTTCTGAAGCAGGTTCAGGATACTCCTCCGGTGGGTGACGAACAGCACCAGCGTACACAGCAGGGCCAGATAGAAGCACAGGCTGCCGTACTCCAGCCAGACCGTGAAGGGGGCCAGGATCGCCGCCGCCAGGGTGCCCAGGGCCAGATACTTGGAGGCCCAGGTGATGGCAATGAAGATCAGCAGCATCAAAACGCCCAGCGGGAAGTGGATGCAGAGCATGGCGGCCAGGGCCACCACACCGCCGCGGCCCCCGCGAAACCGGTTGAAGGCCGGCCAGCAGTGGCCCAGCAGCACGCAGAAGGCCGCAAAGCACCGGCCCACCGCCGTGTAGCTGATGAGGGACTCCGCCGGCTCACGGCCCAGAATCTGCAGCACCAGACCGCCTAAGAGCACCGCCACCACGGTCTTGGCCGCGTCCACGATGTTGGCCGCCGCCACGCCCTGAACGCCGAAGACCCGGTTGAGCTCTGCCATGGCCCGCTCGCCGGAGTAGTTGGGCAGCTGCCTCCGGAACATGCGGGAGACGATCCGCACCGCGTTGATGTTGCCCAAGAGGTAGGACGAGACGGCGATGACCGCAAGCAGTAACGGGATCATTCCTTCTCCCCCTTCTGGCGGATCAGCAGCCGGATGGGCGTGCCCTCCAGGCCGAAGACCGCGCGGATCTGGTTTTCGATATACCGCTGATAGCTGAAGTGGAACAGCTCTTTGGAGTTGCAGAAGATCACGAACACCGGCGGCTTCACGCCCACCTGGGTCATGTAGTAGATCTTCAGCCGGCGGCCCTTGTCCGTGGGCGGCTGGACTCTGGCCTGGGCGTCGGCGAGAACGTTGTTCAGCATGCCGGTGGTGATGCGCATGGCG
>CAMHPQ010000154.1 GCA_946187035.1 uncultured Clostridia bacterium
CCCTACACGAAGAAAGCGATAAACTATAATTTGCAATTCTTTGAACTCCACACCGAAAGGAGCATCCCATATGCTGACCCCCTGGGGCGAGAGCTTTGATCCCGCCTGCCCGTTGCAGGAATATCCCAGACCGCAGCTTCGGCGCGACAGCTATCTGAATCTGAACGGCCCCTGGCAGTACGCCGTGACCAAATCCGCCAAACGCCCCGAGCGTTCCGACGGCACCATCATCGTCCCCTACTCTCCCGAGAGCCAGCTCTCCGGCGTAGAGCGGCGCATCCAGCCCGACGACTGGCTCTGGTACATCCGCAGCTTCGAGCTGCCGGAGGGGTTCAACCGGGGCCGCATTCTGCTGCACTTCGGCGCGGTGGACCAGATTGCCACGGTCTGGTGCAACGGCGTGGAGGTGGGCAGCCACACCGGCGGCTACACCCCCTTCACCGTGGAGATCACCGACGTGATCCGGCAGAAAAACCAGTTGCTGGTCTGCGTCCGGGATCAGACCGACCAGAACGATCTGCCCAGAGGAAAGCAGCGGCTGGAGCCCGGCGGCATCTGGTACCACGGCCAGAGCGGCATCTGGCAGACGGTCTGGATCGAGAGCGTCCCCAGAAACTACATCCGCGGCTTAAAGCTCACCCCCAAGCCGGAGCTGGAGGCTCTGGAGGTGGTGGTCTACGGCGCGGGCAAATGCGTTATGGAGCTGGAGGGCAAGAAGTTCGCCTTCCCCGCCGGCAAGACCGTCCGGGTACCCACGGCGGGGCTGGAGCTCTGGAGCCCGGAGAACCCGGTGCTCTATCCCTTCACCCTGACTCTGGGCGAGGACTGCGTCACCAGCTATTTCGCCATGCGAAGCGTGGGCGTGGGGAAGGACGAAAACGGCGTGCCGAGACTGCTCTTAAACGGCGAGCCCTACTTCCACAACGGTCTGCTGGATCAGGGCTACTGGAGCGACGGCCAGTACACGCCCCCCGCCGACGACGCCATGGTCTACGACATTGAGTGCGCCAAGGCCATGGGCTTCAACATGCTCCGCAAGCACATGAAGGTGGAGCCGGACCGGTGGTACTACCACTGTGACCGGATCGGCATGCTGGTCTGGCAGGACATGCCCGCCGGCGGCGGAGAGTACAAGGCCGCTGTGGTGAACGCCCCCCTGGTGACGAAGCAGAGCTTTGACGACAGCCGCTACGCCCTCTTCGGCCGGGAGAGCGCCGACGGCAGAAGACAGTTCCTCACGGAGCTCAAGCGCATGGTGTCCACCCTCTACAACCACCCCAGCATCGTCATGTGGGTGCCCTTCAACGAGGGGTGGGGCCAGTTTGACAGCCGCACCGCTGTGGAGACCATCGAGTCCATCGACCGCAGCCGCACCGTGGATCCCGCCAGCGGCTGGCACGACCAGGGCTTCGGCGACGTCCAGAGCCTGCATGTGTACCTGACCAAGTACCACTATAAGCCGGACAAGCTGGGCCGGGCGGTGCTCCTGTCGGAGTTCGGCGGCTACACCCTCCGCGTGGAGGGCCACGCCAGACCGGAGAAGGCCTTCGGCTACAAGGCCTGCAAGGACGCCGAAGCGCTGAAAAAGGCCTTGACGAAGCTCTACAACGAGGAAATCCTCCCGGCGAAGGAGCAGGGTCTGGCCGCCGCGGTCTACACCCAGCTCAGCGACGTGGAGACCGAGCTCAACGGCCTGCTGACCTACGACCGCCAGGAGCTGAAGCTCCCGTATCCCACCATCCGGGAGATCGTCACCGGAGAAAAGGAAACCGAATAACCCACACCGCTCCTGCCGTAATGCAGGAGCGGTGTTCTTTTGAGCGTCCGCCGTGCGGTGGTTAATTGGAGTATAACGGGCAGTTAGATTTTGCAAAAAACCATAATAGGATGTCATTGCGAGCCAGTGACCGACGTCATCAGCTAACGCATAAGTTCCACCAGCCAAATCAGAGATTTGGGGTGTCACGTATGGTGTGGCAATCCGCATCCCCCTGCGGCGGAGTCAATATTCGCAGAACGTTGAGAAAAAACGAATTCGCCCAACATTTCGTAAAGAATCAGTCTGTACCGCAAGAGAACGGATTGCCACAGGTGTGCGCACTGGTTCGCAATGACACTCTTTTACTATGTTCGTTAAACTATAATTTGCACCATCGAAACTCCACACGCCAAAGTAAAAACCCCCTTGCCATGACAGCAAGGGGGCTATATTCAGGTCGTCTTACACGATGCGCTTGTCGCGGACCTGCGCGTCGTAGTGCTTGTTCAGCAGCGGGCGGATCACATAGTAGATCAGCTTGTTCTCACCGTTGAACATGTACAGGCTGAAGGTGCCGACGAAACCGAGGAAGCCGAACAGCCCGAGCTTGCCGATGATCTTGGCAACGAGTTTGATATCCATGGATTGTCCCTGCCTTTCTTAATACGCTTCCGAATCATCGAAGGTGATGATGGTCGGATCCAGCGGCTCCTCGCCGAGAACGATGGACATGTACTGGTTGACGCAGTCACGCATGTTCTGACGGGAGACGGTGCGGCTGTCTTCCAGGTCATGCTCGATGAAGATGAAGTGGAAGCCCAGATCGCGGGCCTGCTCCTCCATGATGGAGTGGACGCCCAGCATGCCCTTGCAGGCGATGTTGTCGTTCATCAGGACCATGTCGCAGTTGAAGTTGTGGGCCCATTCCCAAACGGCGTTGATGTTGTCCCAGCCGCCGACGGCCATGTGGCGCATGCAGGCCTTGGTGGTCAGCAGAGCCAGATCGTCCAGCGCGCGATCGGGATCCTCGGTGTCGATCATGTTGAAGCCCATGGTGGAGTCCATGTTCAGCACGATGGCCAGGCCCCAGGCGTTCTGGCACCAGGTGGGGAAGTCGGTGTAGTAAACCGCGGAGGGTCCCCACAGGAACGCGCGGTGACGGGTCTTGCCGCCGAAGGGCTCGTAGCGATTCTCGTAGCACTTGCGGAGGATCTTCATGACCTTGCGGTCAACCTTGTTGAAGTAGGGATCGGTGCCGTTGACAGACTGCCACTCGAACAGCTTGTACAGAGTCTCGGAGATGCCCACCTCGGCGGTGTAGCCGGTCTTCATGTAGTCCCACTTCTCCAGCTCGTAGGTGTTCTGCTCGTTGAAGTTCTTGGCAGCCTTGAAGAAGGCCTTCCAGTTCCACTTGGTCTCATACTGCTCTTCGATGAAGGCGATGGTCTCCTCCATGATCTTGCGGTCAAAGGGGAGGGCGGTGTCTTCGTCGTTGTGGATCATGGACATGCTGGCCACGTAGTCGGGCATGCCGATGCGGCGGCGCTGGAACATGCTGGTGGCCTCGGAGGCGTTGCAGGGCATGTTGGTGGCGATCATGGCGCGGCCCGCAATCGGGAACGCGTCGTCCAGGGCGACGCCGGTCTCAGCGGCGCAGCGGGAGCAGACGTCGGCGGGCAGACCGAAGGACTCGGCCACGTCGATGTAGTAGGGCTCGATGTGCTGGTCGATGTCGCAGATGATGAACTC
>CAMHPQ010000155.1 GCA_946187035.1 uncultured Clostridia bacterium
CCGACAATACTTGTCTGGAGACGGACCGGGAAGATAGGTCAATGCCAACACAAAGAACCACAGCTACGGCTGTGGTTCTTTGCTTTTCCTGGGAATTGAACGTTTTCATGATTTCAGCGTCATACTGTCAGATTGACATTGTTTTCCTTCTTTTCTATAATAAATATGGTGATTTAAATGAATCAAAAAGAAAAGAGCATTCCGTCCGGGGCGGAGGTGTTCCGGGAGGACTGGTCGGAGACCGTTTTGGGGCTGGTGGTTCTGTTTTTCGGCTTTGAGGTTATCTTTCTTCTTCTGCTGCTCCTGGTTGCGAAATCAACAGTCGTCAAGATCGGCATTCTGGTATTGATGGTGATCCCGGTTCTGCTGATTCTGGTGCTTCGCCTGTTTCTGCCGGAGGAAACCGTGATTACCGGCACAGCGGTGGAGCTCCGGAAGCGGTTGGGCGCAGCCATTCAATTTGATCTGCAGGAGATCACCGGCTGGCGGTATTATTATAATGGACGGGCACACCGCCTTCAGCTCTTTCGCGGTGAGTACTGCGTGACGGATATCTGCGGCATCCCTGGAGAGACGCGGATTCGGCAGCTGCTGCGTCAGAGAGGCAGCCCGCCGCAGGTGTTCGGGGAGGAAACGTTGGATTCCTTTCGCCTTACAGCCAGACTGCGGGTGGAGGGCGACGAGCTGATCCACGGGAAGCAGCGCTATCCGCTCTCTTCTGTTCGCGTGGCGGAGCCGCTGATGACGACGGAACTGCTGGCGGCGGATGGGACGAAAATCGCCTCCCTCAGATCCACCATCATGAATCTGGATCTGCTGGGCTGGAGGCTGGAGCAGCAAGGGGTCTCTTTCGGAGATCTTTTACCAAGGCTATGATGAAAAGACAAGAATTCAATCGAGCCGACTTCCCGCCGGATGCGGAGGTTTATCTGCCTGATGAGCAGGAAATCGTGGCCGGCCGGTATATGGGATATGTCATCTCCGTCTTGATGGCCGGGATCGGTTTTCTGATTTTGTTTGACAGTCCGGGCAGATGGCTTGCGCTGGCGGCGGGGGCAGTGATGCTGCTCTGCTTTACCTTTCAGGAGCGGGAGGAACGGGCGCAGTATCTGATGCTGCAGGGCGACCAGGTTTCTTTTCAATCCAATGGGAAGCAGCCGATCTCCTTCGCATGGTCAGAGATTACGGCTTATCGGCTGTTTTGGATGCGCCCGGGACCTGTGCTTTGCCTGTATTGCGGAGCGCGCGTCATGAAAATCCCGTCGAATCTGCCGGGGTCCAAACGCCTCAGGGAGCTTGTGCACCAGCGGAGCATCCCGCCGCACTTTTACGGGAGGGCGACGCGGGAGCATTTTCGCGTGACTCTGTTTCTCCGCGTCGAGGGCGATGACCTGATCTGCTGGTCGCCGCTCGGAAGCCGGAGATGCTCGCTTTCAGACGTGCGCGTTCGTCAGCCGCTGTTTCGGAAGAAGCTCTACGATGCTGCGGGGAACGATGTTGGCTCGCTGCCTCTTGGCCTGTATGGCCTCGGAGCTCTGAATCTTGACCGACTGCAGTGGGTTCTGGAGCAGCACGGCGTTTGTGTCTCGCTCAACCCATAATAATACTCCCTCCGCCGACTGAGGCAGAGGGAGTCTGCATTTGTTTTAGAATTGTCAGGGTTCTCCGTACAGCCCCCGCAGGAAGATCTGCGTCATGCGTCCGTTCCATTCGACCCATACCTTGGTTGCGGCGGGCACATCGCCGGCCAGGACGTAATCCTTCATGGAGCGGTAGATGTTGACCATCTCTCTGGGGTCGGCGTAGAGACTGATGTAATGCACCGCCTGGGTCATGGCGTTGCGCAGGGACCGCACCAGGATCGGAAACAGCGCGTTCCCGGCGCTGCGGTAAAGAAAAGCCAGCAGCTCCAGCAGGGCCTGCTCCCGGATTTGGGGATCTTTTCTGTCCACCGCCTCGTCCAGCGCATCCAGCAGTGCGTCGATCCGGGCAAGATTCTCAGCCGTCTGGTTTTTGGATAGCCCCTGGATCATGCTCATGCCCATCATGCGGCGCATCTCCAGCATCGCTTCGATCACCGGGCGGCTGGGGATGTGGTCGAGATATTTGAACAGCGCGTCGACGGCTTCCAGCGTCAACTCCTGCGGCGGATTGATGTAAATGGCGTGTCTCGGGACCACGCGGACGAAGCCCAGGCGTTCCAGCTGCTGAATGCCCAGATGGATGTTGGTTTTGCTGATGCCGTACTGCGCGGCCAGCTCGCTTTCGGTGGGCAGGCGGTCTCCGGCCTTTAGCTGCCCAGCATCCAGTTTGCAGATGATGTCTTTGATGATGATCTCTTTTTCGGTGTATTGGTCGGCCACGCGATACGCCTCCTCTCCTGTTTATCATATTATCAGATTAAATAGCGAATTACCAGAGCTGATTTTGGTTTTTTCATACTTCTTTGTAAGCGTTTTCAATTTGTTCACAACTCAGGCTGGGGAAGGTTTATAATACAAGCAATGTCAACTTGATTTGGAGGGAAGCCTCTTGCTGTTTTATCTCCTGTGGATTCCTGCGCTGCTGGTCGCTGCCGCGGCGCTGTTTTTTGCCCACACCGGCTGGTGGACGCTGCTGATTCTCGTGGGCGCTTTTTTGGTTTTCAATCTGCTGTACATCCTGATTGTGTGGATTATCTGCAAAACGGTGTCCATGGATCGGGAATATACCGACATCTCCCCCTTCTACCACAGCCAAATGATGATGTTCATCGACTGGGCTCTGGCGGTGCTGCGGGTGAAGTGGAAGGTGACGGGACTGGAGAAGCTGCCGGAGGGCGAATTCCTCTTGGTCTGCAACCACCGCTCCATCCTGGATCCGCTGACGACCATGGCGGCGCTGAAGTCCCGCTCCATGGCCTTCGTGTCCAAGCCGGAGAACATTTACAAGCTGTTTCTGGGCCGGGTGGCCTACCGCTGCGGATTCCTGGGCATTGACCGGGAGAATGCCCGAAACGCCCTTGTGACCATCAACAAGGCCGCCGAGAACATGAAAAACCACCTCTGCTCCTACGGCATCTATCCCGAGGGCACCCGCACCAGAACCGGCGACCTGCAGGAGTTCCACGCCGGCTCCTTCAAGGCGGCCCAGAAGGCGAAGGTCCCCGTGGTGGTCACTGCCATCCTGGGAACGGACACCTTCAAGAAGAATTATCCCTTCCGGAGAACCTATGTGGAGCTGCAGATCCTCGACGTGATCGACGCCGAGACGGTGAAGGCCAGCAAGACCAGGGAACTGGCGGAGACCTCCAGATCGCAGATCCTGGAAGTCATCGGACATTAAAATTTCACTCCCCACTGCCGACGGTGGGGAGTTTTGCTGTTCAAATGGATTGTAGGGCGGGGACCTGTGCCCCGCCGCAATGATTTCAAATTTTAGTTTATCGAACTGTTGGATGTTGCTGTGCCCCCCCTTGGCGCCCTCGGAGAGGGAGCTGTCGAGCGCAGCGAGACTGAGGGAGG
>CAMHPQ010000156.1 GCA_946187035.1 uncultured Clostridia bacterium
ATGAGCGGCTGCGAGCTGCCGGTGGTCATCGTCTCCGGCTCCGGCAACCAGGGCATCACCGCCTCCATGCCGGTGTATCGGTACGCGAAGTATCTGGGCGTCAGCAGAGAGAAAATGCTCCGGGCCGTGGCGGTCTCCGATCTGGTGACGATCCATCAGAAAACCGGCATCGGCAGACTCAGCGCCTTCTGCGGAGCGGTCAGCGCGGGCATCGGCGCGGCTGCGGGCATCGCATACCTCCACGACGAGCCCTACCAGATCATCGCCGAGACGGTGACAACGGCCATGGGCATGATCTCCGGCACGGTCTGCGACGGTGCCAAGCCCTCCTGCGCGGCCAAAATCGCTGCTGCGGTGGAGGCCGGCCTTCTGAGCTATGCCATGGCCAAGCAGGGCAGACGCTTCGTCGGCGGCGACGGTATTGTCACCAAGGGCGTGGAGGGCACCATCCGGAACATCGGCATTCTGGCCAGAGAGGGCATGCGGGAAACGGATAAAGTCATCCTGAAAATCATGCTGGAGTGCGAGGACGAATAAACTTCATCGGAAAACAATAAACTCTGCTGTCCATTGAGACAGCAGAGTTTTTTATTCGGTTGCTTTTGGGAGACTCCAGCGGTAGTGGGCCGCCAGCAGTCGGATCAGCAGCACCGCCGCCACGCAGACCAGCATGGCGCTTTTTTGTCCCAGAGGCTTCCACAGAATGGCGCAGAGCAGCGCCCCGAAGATGGCCGCCAGGGCGTAGATGTGCTTCACAAAAATGTACGGGGGAGACCCCGCCATGATGTCTCGCAGCACGCCGCCGCCCACGCCAGTGATGGTGCCGAGAAAGACGGCGAAAAAGACGTTTCCGCCATATCCCGCGCGGATCGTGGCGGCCACGCCCATGGCGGTGAAAATACCCAGCCCCGCGGCGTCTGCAAGGAGCAGCAGTTTTTCATAGGCCTGCTCCTGTCTGGCTAGAGCCCTGCGCACCACAGGGAGGAACATGATGATGGAGGCCGCCACCGCCACCAGCGCGAACACCGGCTCCCGGAACATCACCGGCGGCAGCACGCCGAGAAACACGTCTCGGAGCACCCCGCCTCCGCAGGCGGTGGTGAGCCCCAGCATGCACACGCCGAAGATGTCCATCTTTTTTTGCAGGGCGATCATAGCGCCGGAGACCGCGAAGGCCGCGGTGCCGATCAGCTCCAGAATCAAAACAAATACTTCCATGTTACGCGCCTTTCACCGATCCGATCAGGCTGAACGCGCCGAACACGATGAGATCCACCACCACGATGGTGGCGCCCACGGGGGTTCCGGCCAGAACGGATATCACCATGCCCACCAGCGCCCCGGAGACGGACACCACGGCGGAGCAGATCGTGACGCTGAGAAAGCTCTTGAACACCCGCATAGCGCTGAGGGCGGGGAAGACCACCAGCGCGGAGATCAGCAGTGCGCCCACCAGCTTCATGGCCAGCACAATGATCACCGCGATGATCACCGCCAGCAGCAGGCTCAGCAGCTCCGTCTTGGTGCCCACGGCTTTGGCGAACCGCTCGTCAAAGGTGATGGCGAAGAGTTTATTATAGAACAGCACAAAAACAATGATCACTGCCGCACTGAGACCCACGCAGAGCCAGACCTCGGATTTCGTGATGGTCAGAATGGCCGTGGAGCCGAACAGGGTGCTGCACACGTCCCCGGTGAGGTTGGCCGAGGAGGAAAACAGGTTGATCAAAAGATAGCCCACCGCCAGCGCGCCCACGCTGAGCATGGCGATGGCGGCGTCGCCGTTGATCTTGGCGTTCTGTCCCAGCCGGAGCAGCAGAATGGCGCAGAAGGCCGTCACCGGCAGCACGAACAGCATAGAGTTGGTCACGTTCAGCACCGTCGCAATCGCCATGGCGCCGAAGGCCACGTGGCTGAGACCGTCGCCGATGAAGCTGAAACGCTTGAGTACCAGCGTCACGCCCAGCAGTGCGGCGCAGAGGGAGATCAAAACGCCCACAATCAGCGCGTACCGCACAAAGGGCAGCGCCAGATACATCGCCAGTTTTTCTATCATTTGTGGCCGCCCTCCTTTCTGCGGAGGTAGCGTCTGGCCCCGCCGGAGCGCATGTAGTCCTCCTTGGAGCCGAAGAAGGTGGCGCCGCCCAGATGCAGAATGTGGGTGGCGTAGCGCAGGGCGGTGTTCACGTCGTGGCTGATCATGACGATGGCCATGCCCTCCCGGTTCAGCTCGCCGATGGCGGCGTAGAGCTCACCGGTGGCCATGGGGTCGAGACCCGCAACCGGCTCGTCCAAAAGCAAAATCCGCTCTGCCGCGCACAGGGCCCTTGCCAGCAAGACTCTTTGCTGCTGCCCGCCGGATAGCTCCCGGTAGCAGCGGTTGGCAAGATGGGTGATGTCCATCCGCTCCATGGCGGCGTCAGAGCGCTGCTTGTCCTCTTTGGAATAAAACGCCCGGAACCCGCCGCGGTTCTGGCAGCCGGAGCGGACGATCTCCTTTACGCTGGCGGGGAAGTCCCGCTGCACCGGGGTCTGCTGGGGAAGCCAGCCAAGCTCGCTGTGTTTTAAACCCTCGCCCAGCTCCACTTTACCGCTCATAGGCGGCTGCAATCCCAGCAGTGTACGCATGAGGGTGCTCTTGCCGGCGCCGTTTTCGCCCACGATGCAGAGATAGTCCCCGGGGTTGACCTCAAAGCTCAGATCCTTGATCAGTGCCTCGCCGTCGTAGCCCAGAGTTACGTTTTCACACTTCAGCAGAGCCATCTTCATCCTCCTTCGCACAGTCGGCACAGACGCCGTAAAACACCGTCCGCATGGGATTCAGGCGAAAGCCGTGATCCGCCAGCAGGTGGGCGGCGATGTGGTTCAGCTCCGCACACTCCATGTGGATCAGCCTGCCGCACCGCTCGCACTTGCAGTGGTAGCAGCGTTCGCCGCCCAGATGGGAGTCCGCGCCGATATAGGCAAAGCACGCGCCGGCGCTCTCGTCGATGATGTATTTGCTCACGGTGCCCTCGGACACCATGCGCTCCAGCTGCCGGTAGACCGTGGCCGTTCCTACAGCCCGACCCTGAGCCCGAAAATGGGCGCAGATGTCGCCGGCGGTCACATGCTCCCCGGGGATCGAGGCCAGATAGTCCGCGATCTCCGAGCGCTGCTTCGTCCGATAAGCCGCCATGCAGCATCCCTCCAATTAGAAAATGAAAACCATTTTCATATTATAGACATTTCCGAAGGAAAGTCAATAGCGGAATTCCCGCCCCGCAGGGGCGCTTTTTCCAGTTTAGCGAACAGAGTAAAATCTTGTCATTGCGAACCAGTGACCGATGTCACTGGTGTGGCAATCCGCATCCCCCGGCGGAGTATAGACGAGTAGATCGTTGAGATAAAACGGATTCGCCTTACTTCTAGCAAAATGATAGTCTGTACCGCAAGAGAACGGATTGCCACACCAGTCTGCGGACTGGTTCGCAATGACACGCTT
>CAMHPQ010000157.1 GCA_946187035.1 uncultured Clostridia bacterium
CATGTTCATGGGCGCCTACAATATCTATTTCGTCTTCTTCACCCTCGCCACCGCCGGTCTTCCCGTGGCGCTGTCCCGCCTGGTGGCGGAGGCGGACGCCCACGGCCGCGCCAGACAGGAGGAGAAGCTCTTCCGCGTGGCCCTGATCAGCTTTACGGTGCTGGGCCTGGTGTTCGCGTCCGTCATGTTCTTCTTCCCCAGGTGGCTGGCCGCCGAATACCTGGAAAATCCGGACGCGGCCCCCAGCGTGCGGGCCATGGCCCCGGCGATCCTGCTGGTGTGCATGGTCTCCGCCTACCGGGGCTACTGCCAGGGCAACGGCAACATGCTCCCCACCACGGTGGACGAGGTGCTGGAGGTCCTCTTCAAGGTGGTGGCAGGTCTCGTGATCGCCGTTCTGGTGCTGCGGGCCAGGGCCGGCAGGCCGGACGCGCTGCCCATGGGCTCTGCCGGCGCCATCTTTGGCGTCAGCGTGGGCTCGGCGGTGTCCCTGCTCTACATGGTGCTCTACAAGCGCCGGCACTATGATGTGCTGGCCTCCCCCTATACCGCCGGGGTCCGGGATCCCAAGGACGTGCCGGATGACGACGACACCGTGGACTCTGCCCTCACCATCGTCAAAAACATCTTCTCCATCGGCGTCCCCATTGCCCTGGGCGCCTGCATCATGGCCCTGCTCAACAGCGTGGACTCCAAGCTCTGCATGAACCGGCTCCAGAGCGCCGCGGGCTTCAACTATCAGCAGGCCAAGGTGCTCTACGGGGTCTACGGCAAGGCCCAGACCCTGTTCAATCTTCCCGCCGCTTTCATTACGCCCCTCACCATCTCCATCGTGCCGGCCATCTCCTCGGCCCTGGCCAGGGGAGACCGGCTCAGCGCGGGCAAGGTATCCGAGGACTCCATGCGCATCTCCGCGCTGGTGTCCGTGCCCATGGGCGTGGGCCTCGCGGTGCTGGCAAAGCCCATCATGGACACGCTCTATCCCGGCAGTCACCCGGCGGGCCCCGGCCTTCTGGGAGTGATGGGCGTCGCCTCCTTCTTCGTCTGCATCCTGCTGATGGAAAATGCTATCCTGCAGGCCTCCGGCAAGGAGAAGCTCACCATGGTCACGCTGATCGTGGGCGGCCTTGTGAAGATCCTGATCAACTGGTTCCTGGTGGCCAGGCGGGAGATCAACATCTACGGCGCGCCGGTGGGCACGCTGGTGAGCTATCTGGTCATGGCGGTGATGAACTATGTGTTCATGTGGCGCGGCCTCTCCTACCGACCGCGGCTGCTGCGCTGCTTTGCCGGCCCCGTCCTCTCCAGCGCCGTCATGGGCGTGACCGCCTGGGCTGTCTTCGGACTGCTGGCCCGGATCCTGGGTCATGGCCGCTTTGCCACCCTTCTGGCCATGGCCGCTGCCATCCTCGCGGCGGTGGCGGTGTACCTGGCCGCTGCCATTTTCTCCCGTTCCGTGACGAAGGAGGACATGCGTCTGATCCCCGGTGGGGAAAAAATAGCCAAAATCTTGCGTATGCGCTGAAAAAAAGCATCAAAAACCGGAAATACTACTTGATAAACCGCAGCGTTTATGGTAAATTAATCTTCGCTGTCTGTCACAGCAAAACATGTAAAAAATGGCCTTGTGCCAAAAGATTCTGAGGAGGAATTATACGATGAATAAAGCAGAACTCGTTACTGCTGTTGCCAAGAAGACCGGCCTGTCCAAGAAGGATTGCGAGCAGGCTGTCAACGCCACTTTTGACGCCATCACCGAGACCCTGGTCGCCGGCGAGAAGGTCCAGCTGGTTGGCTTTGGCGCTTTTGAAGTCAAGGAGCGCGGCGCCCGCATCGGCCGCAACCCCCAGACCAAGGAAGAGATCGAGATCCCCGCGACTCGCGTTGCTTCCTTCAAGATCGGCAAGGCTCTGAAGGACGCCGTTGCCAAGTAAGGGTTCCTTGTGATAGAATAACTGCGCAGTCCGTTAGGACAGCGCAGTTTTTTTCATTGCGAAACAGGATTCGCAATCCACTTTCCTATAAAGGAGTGTATGTATATGCGTCTGGATAAATATTTGAAGGTCTCCCGCCTTATCAAGCGCCGCACCGTGGCCAACGAGGCCTGCGACGGGGAGCGTGTCAATGTCAACGGCCGCCAGGTGAAGGCCAGCTACCAGGTCAAGGAAGGGGACGTGATCGAGGTCGCCTTCGGCAACCGCACCATGCGGGTGGAGGTCACGCAGATCAGCGAGACCGCCAGCAAGGCCGACGCGCCCGCCATGTACAAGGAACTGGACTGAAAGGAATGCCTGATAGAGATCCGGGAAATCATTCCCGAACTTCCTATCAGGCATTCTTTTGTGTCAGACAGTCGCGGGGCTTCCGTTCGCCTTGGCCAGATAACGCCGGATGGTCTCCACCATGTGGCGGTTCCGGAAGGCGGCGTCGATCTCCTCCAGATCCACGGTCCGGCCGGAGAGGATCCCCTGGATCAGGACCTCCGCGTACATGACCTCCCGGGTCATGGGGTCCTTCAGGTAGCTGAGGATGTCCATATTCATCTTCTCGTTGATCCCTTCGATCATGCCCGTGTAAAAGCTGCAGTCCTCGCCGAAAAGCTTTCCGATGTCCTCCAGATACTGAAAGCCCGTGACCACGTCCTCCAGACGCATCAGCCTGCGCTCCTTCGCGACGATGCTGCCGCCGTTGAGCAGCTTGTCCGCCGTGGTGTTCAAAATGTCGCAGAGATCCAGCAGCACCCCGGTGTCGGGGAGAGAGTCGCCGTTTTCCCACTTGGAAACGGCCTGGAAGGAAAGATTCAGCTTCTCCGCCAGCTCCTTCTGGGTGAGACCTGCGGCTTTCCGCAAACTCTGGATGTACTGTCCGATTTTCAAAGTGTCCATGATGCTTCTCCTTGTTTTTGGTTTTCGTGGCCCACGACTGCATCATATCGCGGGAAGGGCAATTCGTAAATAACGAGAAAATTGAAATAATTCTATGTGCAGTTGAACTTCGACCCTGAAAAAGATCGGCGCGCCGGCCAGGCGCGCCGATCTCAGACTGTAGACAAACCTATGCGGCAGAGCTTGGACACGCATGGGGGGATTGTGAAGGGGGGAGGGTATGCCCCCCTTCACGTTCAATCTATGCCAAAATGGGAACTTTTTCGGAAGTTTCCATTTTGGCGGTTCAAGCTGTCGACACTTTGTCGACAGCTTGATAGCTTCGGCCCGCCGTGGGTGCGGGACCATTTTCCCGTTTTCTTTTTTCCGATGAGAGCGGCAGATCGGCTCCCTTGCCCCGGAAATCACGGGGGCAGGCCCTGTCCGCATCTGCGGCATGAGAAGAAAGAAATCAGCGCCGTTCCGGCCGGATTTGCCTGCCTTTTCCGGCATGATAGGGAAAGGTTTTCCTGCATCATATCTTTCGTGAATGGTACGGCGTTAAGCGATACTTTTTACTTGCTTTTCGGACTTTGGGAGGTTAAAATATG
>CAMHPQ010000158.1 GCA_946187035.1 uncultured Clostridia bacterium
AGCTGGGCTTCGTGCTGCAGAACTCCGACAACCAGATGTTCATGCCCACGGTCTATGAGGACATGATCTTCGGGCCCCTGAACTACATGCTCTCCAGAGAAGAGGCCGAGGCCAGAGCGGACGCGGCCCTGGAGCAGTTGGGCATCACGGAGCTGAAGCACCGCCACAACCACAAGCTCTCCGGCGGTGAAAAGCGCATGGCCGCCATCGCCACCATCCTCGCCATGGAGCCGGAGGCCATTTTGATGGACGAGCCCACGGCGGCTCTGGATCCCTACAATCGTCGGGTGGTCATCAACACCATCAACAGCCTGCCCCAGACCAAGCTCATCACCTCCCACGATCTGGACATGATCCTGGACACTTGTGAGCGTGTGATCCTGTTAGACCGGGGCGAGATCGTGGCCGAAGGTCTGGCCAAGGACATCCTCACCGACAAGGAACTGTTGGAAGCGCACCGGATGGAGCTCCCGTTCTGTTTCGCCGGGAGAAAATAATTTCCACTTGCATTTTTCATTCCCCGTGGTGTATAATGCGCGGCGGAAAGTGAATCCGAAAATCAGAAATAAGTCCGCAGGGCGTAGTCTGTATTGACAGGCTTCGCTTTGCGGATTTTTTGATATGGAGGTTTTTAAATTATGCCAAAGACAAAAGGGCAGGGGATCATCTTCGGGCTGCTGATGAGCTACGCCATGGCCATCGGCATGGAGGTCTACAACATCGCCATCAAGATGGGCTTCCCACTGCAGGTGGGCGGCTTTTCCACCATGACCAACGCGGTGTTCCCGGCGGCGCTGGCAGAGGCCGGCTATATGGGCCTGTTCGTGTTCCTGTTTTCCAATCTCTGGGGCAACCGCTTCGGCGCGGCCTTTGCGGCGAAGCACACAAACCCGGAGCGGGACAACCCCTATTTCTGCATCCTCATGCGGCAGGCCGGCACCGTGGCGGTGATGTGCCCCACCATGAGCCTGGTGGCCTCGATCCTGTTCAACGTGATCCTGGCGAAGCAGCCGGTGACGCAGCTTCCCGCCATCTGGGTGGGGACGGTTCTGAAAAACTTCCCCATGGCCTTCTTCTGGAACATGTTCGCCGCCGCGCCCTTCTGCCGGTGGATCTTTCCCAAACTGTTCCCCGAAAAAACTCCCGGGTTTTCCCCGAAAAAACTCCCCAGGCTGTTCCCGGGAAAATAAGGTTGCAATTCCGCGCGTGATGTGATACAATTCATCACGCGCTTTTATTGCGCCGTAAAACTTCATAGGGTGTCACTTGATAACCACCCCTAAAAAACAAGGAGCAAAGACACATGAAAAAACTGATTTCCGAATTCCGCAGTATGCTGCAGACCGTTCCGCCGCTGCTGGTTTCCCTGATGATCCTCTCCGTTGTGGGGATGAATCTTCTGGCGAACAAGAGCATCAACACCGGCGTGGACTGGCTGGCTTTGGACTGCGGGATTTTGTTTTCCTGGCTGACCTTCCTGACCATGGACGTGCTGACCCAGAACTACGGCCCCCGGGCAGCCACCATGCTGAGCTTCGTTGCCCTGGGCATGAACCTCCTCATGGCGCTGATTTTCTTCCTGGCCAGCCGCATTTCCGGCGTCTGGGGGGAGAGCTTCGTGGCGGGCAGTGAGGCGGTCATCAACACCGCCCTGGACCACACCTTCGGCGGCACCTGGTTCATCATCCTGGGCAGCTCCATCGCCTTCATCGCCTCGGCCATCCTGAACAACTTCCTCAACGCCTGGATCGGCAGGCTGCTGCAGAAGGACTCCGGCTTCGGCGTCTTTGCCGCCAGAGCCTATGTCTCCACCTTCGTCGCCCAGTTTGCGGACAACCTGATCTTCGCCCTGCTGGTGAGCAAGCTGTTCTTCGGCTGGACGCTGCTGCAGTGCTTCACCTGCGCCCTCACCGGCGCCTGCATGGAGCTGCTGTTTGAGGTGGTCTTCTCCCCGGCGGGCTACCGGATCTCCAGAAAGCTCCGGCTCCAGCCCCAGGCAGTGTAATCAAACAATAGCCATTATTCTGTCATTCTGAGCGAGCGAAGAGAGTCGAAGAATCTGTGGTAAGCAATGATTGAGATCCTTCGACTTCGCTCAGGATGACATTGCATTATCAGCAGGAGTGGTACTATGAACGTACTCATCACAGGGGCCGCCGGCGGCATCGGCAGGGCCGCGGCAGAGAAGTTTCTCGAGGGGGGCCACACCGTCTATGGCGTGGATCTGGCGGAGCAGACCATGGCGCACCCGAATTATCGCCATCTGGTCTGGGACATCCGCAATCCGGAGACGCCGGAGCTGCCCCAGCCGGAGATCCTCATCAACTGCGCCGGTACCATCGCCGAGCAGGACGCCATCGACGTGAACCTGACGGCCACCATCCGCTTCACGGAGAAATTCATCCAAAGCGAGGGGCTGCGTTCGGTGCTGTTCATCGCCTCGGCCTCCGCCAGAAACGGCGCGGAATTTCCCTGGTATGTGGCCAGCAAGGCCGGCCTGGTGGGATACATGAAAAACCTCGCCCTGAAGCTTGCCGAGCGGGGCGCCACCTGCAACAGCATCTCGCCCGGCGGCGTCATCACCCCCATGAACCGGCACATCCTGGAGAGCCCCGCCCTCTACGAAGCCGTGAAGGCCGAGACCCTTTTGGGCAAGTGGGCGGAGCCGGAGGAGATCGCCGATCTGGCCTTCTTCCTCACGGTGACGAACCGCTCCATCACCGGCGAGGACATCCTCATCGACAACGGCGAAATGCTGAAGTCCAACTTCATCTGGTGACATGAACATTGAAACGGTGGAACTGAAAAGGGAGGACCTGCCCCGGCTGACCTTCTGGGTAAACCGGGGATACGGCGCGGTGACGAGCCACGATCTGCCCCGGGAAAACCCGGAACAGTGGTTCGAGGAAGCCTCCCAAAGCCCCGAGCGGCTGGACTGCATGGTGTACCTCTATTACACCCAGGTGGGGCTGGCGGGCCTCACGGAGATAAACCGGGAAACCGGCGCCGCGCGGCTCTATCTGCTCCTGGGGGAGACCGGCTACAACCGCCTCCGCACCGGCACCTATGCCGCCCTGCAGATGCTGGACCGGGCCTTCGGAGACCTGGGCCTGCAAAGGGTCGTAACCACCGTCACCACGGAGGACCCGGATCTTCTGATCATCTTCCCCAAGCTGGGCTTCCGGGAGACCGACACCGGCCTCGTGATCACCAGAGAAGCATTTCAAAAGCACAGATTTTTATTCTGAGAGAACCGGGCAACCGGTTTTCTTTTTTGCCGCATAGATTAACCATAATATAATTATGTAAAATTAGCTGGAATGCAAATTGGAGTTTATCGGGGAGTTTGAATGATCCACCGTAGGGCGGGGACCT
>CAMHPQ010000159.1 GCA_946187035.1 uncultured Clostridia bacterium
GCATATCACTTTTCTTAAAAAATTTGGACACTATGCGATTTTTTGATTACTTTTTAAGAATATAAGATGTAAGAATATAATTGTAATAAGGATTACAAAATGGAGGAAAGAAACTATGAAGCAAAGCAAACGCATTCTCGCGCTGGTGCTGGCGGCAGTCCTGTGTCTGGGACTGTTCGGCTTTACCGCCTTCGCCGCCACCAAGGAGACCGTGAAGCACTACAACACCTACACGGTCCTCGGTGACAGCATCCCCGGCGGTTTCGGCCTGTCCACCTACCCCTATTCCACGCCCGACGGCCCCGCGATCGTTGACGGAGTCGTTGTCGGTCTGAACGACGGCACGCTGGTTGCGGGCAGCTTCCCGGAGATCGTCTCCAAAGCCATCGGCGCGAAAACCACCAACT
Organism: uncultured Clostridia bacterium; assembly: GCA_946187035.1. GTDB lineage: Bacteria > Bacillota > Clostridia > Oscillospirales > Oscillospiraceae > CAG-103. The sequence goes on from CAMHPQ010000159.1 coordinate 408, forward strand.
CTCTGTCCCGCTCCGGTATGCGCAGCACCGAGCTGCGTATGATGCTGGACGAGAACTACAACGGCGATGACTACACCGAGCTTCTGGTTGCCACCAATCTCGGCATGGACATGGACACATTTCTCGCCTCCCGCCAGCAGTATGTGGACAGCGTCAAGAAGGCGGATCTGATCACCATCAACATCGGCTCCAACGATCTGATGCTGAAGGTCATGCATAACGCACTGACCAACATCTACAGCAGCGACTCGGAAAACAGCATCACTGCCCGCCTGAAGGCGCTGCTTGCAAACCACGGCGGCAGCATCGGCGCCGCCTTTGCGGAGATGCTGTCCACGCTGGAGACCATCGGAAAGCTGCCGCAGGTGATGACTGCCGCGCTCTCCACCCTGGCAGAAAGCGAGATCATGTTCAGGCAGAACTGGGAAGTGATCCTCTCCACCATCCACAAGCTGAATCCGAATGCTACCGTCCTTGCGCTGGGCCTTTATAACCCCTTCCGGGAGATCCAGCTGAGCGACTCGGCTTCTTTCCTGCAGGTTGGCCGGCTCATCGATCCGGTGATCGCCGACATCAACTTCTATATCAGCACCCTCAGCCCCCAGCATTTCAATTATAAATATGTCGATATTTCGGATACCGAGGTCTTCGGTTTCCCGGCGCTCTCCGAGCTCTCCGCCTCTGATGATGGCCTTTATGTCATGATGCTGGTGGGAACGCACCCCAACGAGGCGGGTCATGCCTACATCGCCGACCAGATCTTCAAGGCTCTGCCGGAGCGCAGCGCCGACGATCCGCAGCCCACCGCAACTGCGAAACCCACGCCCACCCCGACTGCCACGGTTGAACCCACACCCACGCCCACTGCAAGTCCTGCTCCCACCGCAGAGCCCACGGCAGAACCCACCGCCTCCCCGGAGCCGGCCAAGGAGTTCCCCTTCAAGGATGTGGCAAAGGGCATCTGGTACTATCCGAACGTCTACTACGTCTGGGACAACGGCATCATGGAGGGCATGGAGAAGGATATCTTCGCCCCTGACGGCACTACCACCCGCGCCCAGTTCGCCGCCGTCATCTACCGCATGGCCAACAAGCCCGACGCCTCCAGCCTGCGCTGCCCCTTCACGGATCTGACGGCAAGCTGGTACAAGGATGCCGTGGCCTGGTGCTACAACAACGGCGTGGTGAACGGCACCTCCGCCACCACCTTCGATCCCGACAGCAGCATCACCCGCGAGCAGATGGTGGCCATGCTGTACCGCTATTCCAAGCAGACGGTCTCCAACACCGACGCGGTGAAGGCATTCTCTGACACCGCCAGCATCAGCGAGTACGCAGTACCGGCTGTGGCCTGGGCTGTGCAGAACAGCATCGTCAACGGTATGGGCAACGGCACCTTCTCTCCCCAGGGTCTCTCCACCAGAGCCCAGCTGGCGGCGGTACTCAACCGTTACATGGAGCTGAAAAAGTAAACCCACCCCCATCTTTTAAGGAGCTGCTTCTGCGGCTCCTTTTTGTTTGCAAATTGGAGTTTGTCTGCCAGACTCACTTGGCTCCCCCTTTGGGGGAGCTGGCGCGAGCTTGCGAGCGACTGAGAGGGTTTTGCAGGACGATAAGTGCAGTATAATCAATGCGTCAGAAGTGATAACAAGCCCTCTCAGTCACGGCTATTATCCGCCGTGCCAGCTCTCCCGGAGGGAGAGCCAAGGGGAATGGCATTCTATTCTACTCCCCGATAAACTATAATTTGCATTTCTATTGTCGGCCGGTTGAAATCACGCTTCCTTTTGATTATAATAACAAAAAACAAATGGGAGAGGTTTCTTTGGAAATGCAAGACAATCTGATCCTCTGTGCCGCGCCGGAGCGGATGGAGGAGGCGCAGCGTCTGTCGAAAAGGCTGGGGCTTCCGATCTCGGAGACAGCCGAGGCGGGACAGCTCTGCCTGCGGTTGGATGGAGATGGCCTGCATCTGCAGTTGGACAAGCTGTCGCTGCTGGGGGACTTCTCTGCCCTTCTCCCCCGCCTGCATCCCAATGCATTGAACGGCGAGATGCTGGTGCGTGCTGCGAAAATCAAGGGCTTTGAAGGGACGCCCACTGCCATCGACGCCACTGCAGGCATGGGCGAGGATGCGCTCCTGCTGGCGGCTGCGGGCTTCTCCGTGATCCTCTGTGAGCGCAACCCCGTGATCGCCGCCCTGCTAAAAGACACCATGGAGCGAGCTGCTCTGGATCCGGCACTCACGGAAATCGTGGGCCGTATGGAGCTCCACGAGGGTGACAGCATCCAACTGCTGCGAGATCTCGACCAGGCGCCGGAGGTGGTGCTGCTGGACCCCATGTTCCCGGAGCGGAGAAAAAGCGGCCTCATCGGAAAAAAGCTGCAGCTGCTCCAGCGCTTGGAGGCCCCCTGCTCTGACGAGGTGGAGCTGCTGGAGGCAGCAGTGGCCGCAGGTCCCAAAAAGGTGGTCATCAAGCGTCCGCTGAAGGGGCCTTATCTGGCAGAACGGAAGCCCGCTTACTCCATTCGCGGCAAGGCCGTGCGCTACGATTGTATCATTCCAACCCAGCATAGAAAATCTGAAAAATAAGGTTGACAATCCGACTCCAATATGATAATATACCATAGCGGTCTGGAGAAGTACCCAAGAGGCCGAAGGGGCTCCCCTGCTAAGGGAGTAGGCGGTGTTGAGCCGCGCCCGGGTTCAAATCCCGGCTTCTCCGCCACAAAAAGCGCCTCCGCCGCAAGGCGGGGGCGCTGTGAATATTCGGAGGGTTACCGAAGCGGGGACGTTTGCGAGCGCCGCCGGGGGCGGAAACAGCG
>CAMHPQ010000160.1 GCA_946187035.1 uncultured Clostridia bacterium
CTCCTTTTTCAGCTGGAAGCCGTCACCATCGGTGTAGCCGTAAATCAGGTAGCTACCCTCCGCCGGGAAGGCGATGAGATTCCGATCATGGTCCACCAGAATGGCCTTGTGGTTGTAGAGGGCCTCGGAGTAGTCGGCGTCGATCTTCAGGGTGCTCAGCTCCTTGAGGTTGGCGGGGTCGGAGGTGTCGATCATGACCATCTTCATGCCGTCCATGGTGGCGATGGTGTCGCCGGCCTCATTGGCGACCTCCTGGGTCTTCATGCCGAGACCGAAGAGCTTCCCCTCCTCCCAGAGGTGGAGGTAATCGGAGTAGCCCGGCAGCTCCACGGCGCCGGTGACAGCGGGCTTCGCCGGATCGGACAGATCCACGGCGAAGATCGGGTCCACGGTGCGGTAGGTGCAGAGATAACCCCAGTCGCCGCTGAAGCGGACGGAGTAGACGAACTCATCCTCCGCGATGCCGGTGACGCTTCCAACAGGCTGCAGCTGGGAGTCCAGCACATAGACGCTGGTGGAGGAGCTGTTGTCGCCGGGCTTGTAGTTCTGGAAATCGTGGGCCGCGTCCACGTAGATCTGGTAGGTCTCGGTCTGGACGTTGGTGACGAGCCGCAGGTTGCCGTCCTTCTCGTCCATGGAGAACTGGTTGTTCAGCGCCCCGGGCACCGCGCCGGTGGCGGCGTAGGTCAGCTTGCCGTCGGCCACGGAGAAGCGGTGGATCTTGGTGGTGGACTGGCTGACGTGAGAGGTGATGGTGTAGGGCGCCTCCTCGGTCTCGTCGGTGATCGTGTCGTCGTAGGTGCTGTCCGCCAGATAGAGATTCTCCTGGTTCATATAGATCATGCTGCCGCCGCCCAGAATGGACTGGGTGCTGATGAGTCCCGCGGCGGACACGTCATAGCTGGCAAGGACGGAATAGGTGGTGGAGCTGCCGCCGGGGAGGATGCCGATGGTGCCGCAGTCCACGGGCTGCTTCGCCCCGTCGGTGTAGAGGCAGGGCACAAAGGTCTCGTTGTCGTTTTCATCGGGGTCCCAGACGTTGTAGGCGGTGGCGATATAGAGCTTGTCGCCGATCATCCGGGAGTCGATCAGATAGCCGTCCTGGCCCAGGGTCTTGACGATCTGAGGCGCTGCGCGATCCGAGAGATCCAGAATGTCCACGGCGATGTAGTCCTCGCCGCTCTCCTCGCCTTTGGCCGTGGTTTCCCAGCTGTATTTGTCGGAGAGGATCACCGCCCGGTCACCCAGGATGTACATGGCCGCGGGCTGCTTCTGGCTGGTGTGGGCGGAGCCGTCCTCGTTTTCCACCCGGTCCCAAGCCTCGCCGATGATGGTGTGGGAGACCTCGGTGACGGCGCCGTTATCTGCCTTCATGATGATGAGCTCATAGTCCCGGAGGATGTAGAGATAGGTACCGTCGGTCTTGACGATGTCGCCCTCGTCCACGCCCTGCACCTGCACATTGGTCATGGAGTAGAAGGTGCCCTCGCCTTCCCCGGAGCCCTTGCCGTCGGCGACAGCATCCTCGGCAACAGCCATATCCGCTTGGGCGGTCAGACCGGAATAGAGGTTGTTTCTTGCCGCGCGGGTTGTCTCGGCGTCTTTGATGGCATCGGAGACCTCGCCGTAGCTCTCGGCAAAGTGCAGCACCGGGCGCACAGGCGCGGCGGCTGCGGGCTCTGTGGAGGCGCTGGGTTCCGGCGTTTCCGCAGTCTGCTTGCCGCAGGCGGACAGGACGCCCAGCAGCAGACAGCAGATCAATACCATGGATGCGATCTTTTTCAGTTTCATTTTTTCCACCTCATTTTGAAAGGTTAGTATTCTGACGGATATCAGAGAGAAAGGTTCCATTTCCTTGTGGAGTTTGGAGTTTTAACGAGATTTTACATTGTACCGATTAATTGGAGTTTATCGCTCGTTCTTTGTAGGGCGGATCATTCAAACATCCCGATAAACTATAATTGGCAAACACTCCGCAATGAAAACGTGCCGGAATAACCCGACACGCTGTATGCTTATTCCAGCAGATTCTTTTTGGCTGCGATGGCGGCGTTGGTGAGGATCGTGGCGTCCATGCCCAGCGTGACGCTGCCGTAGCCCAGCTGGAAGTCCTGCTTCGCGGCGGCCTCGTTGGCGGCGAAAATGAAGGAGAGCTTGCCCATGGAGGCGCAGACCTTCTGAATGTGGGCGATGGCGTCCTTCACCTCCGGATCGTCGAACCGGCCCGGCTTGCCCAGGGCGGTGCTCAGATCGAAGGGCCCCACGTAGACGCCGTCGATGCCCGGGACGGCGAGGATATTCTCCAGATCGTTCAGGCATTCCAGGGTCTCGCACTGCGGCAGGAGCATGGTCTCCCGGTTGGAGACCTCGAAATAGTGATCCAGTCCCTGCCGGGCGTAGTCCTCATACCAGAAGCCGCTGCCGGCGGTGTTGGCCACGCCGCGCTTGCCCAGGGGAAGATATTTGCCGTACTCCACGATCTTCTCCACCTCGGCCACCGTGCGCACGTCCGGTATCACCAGACCCATGACGCCCACGTCCAGCAGACGCAGGATGGAAGGGCGGCTGATCTCCGAGACTCTGGCAAAGGGCGTCATGCCGTAGAGCTTCGCCGCGCGGACATAGTCCAGGGTGGACTGGGGATCGAAGGGGCCGTGCTCGTTGTCGATGATGATATAGTCAAACCCCGCGAGACCCATGCACTCGGCGGCGGTGGCGCTGCCCAGCTCGAAGAAGGTGCCCAGGGTCTTCTCTCCGGCGAGCATTTTGGCTTTTACCTGATTTTTCATGTCTCTTTATCCTTTCTGTGCCGGGTTCAGCGGCAGGTAGCCCTCCATCTGGCTGCGGATCAGCTGCAGATTGGGCACCAGCACCATCATGCCCCGGATGGTGGCGTTGTAATAGGCGTTGTCCGCCGGGACGGAGTAGGACTGGATCTCGTCGCAGCCGCGCAGGGCCAGATAGCCGCTGGCCACCAGAGAGAGGATCTGCACGCTGCTCTGGTCGGTGGTCAGCTGCGGAATCAGCGCCTTGGCCAGACTGAAGAGCTCTGAGAGGTTGCTCTTGCGGGCCTTATCAAAGACGGACATCATCACGTTCCGCTGTC
>CAMHPQ010000161.1 GCA_946187035.1 uncultured Clostridia bacterium
ATTTTTCAAGTTCCCGTTAAACTCTAATTTATCGCTGGAGTGTGGGATATCATTTCAACTCCACACTCCACACTCCACACTCCAAACTCCACCCTACTCGCTCAAATCCTCCAGCAGCATCAAAAGCTGCTCCCGGCTGCCTACGGTGAGGCCGCCTTCCAGCAGCTCCCGGTCACGCTTTCGGAGACTCTCGGTCTGGATGGCGGTGATCTGCAGGGGCTCCGGATCTGCCCCGGGGGAGAAGACGCTCACATATCCCTCATAATCCCGGAGAACAAATTCGGCCCTTGCGCCGTCATAACTGTGGACTTCCGTGTTGGCGGCGGCGGGGAAGGTGCCGACGGCCTCATGGGCGCAGACCACCGCCAGCACCGTCAGCACCGCCGTTCCGATTGACTTCAAAACCATATGGCGCATCCGAACCCCTCCCATCCATTCCTTTGAATTTTTCCGCGTTTCTTAATTTTTTATCCACATTTGGAAAAATCTCTGTTCATCGTTGACAGAGTGTGATATAATACTGTGACTACCCCTGATACGGAGGTGAATCGACGCACATGGCATCTGCTCGAAAAAAGAAAAGCTTGTCGCGCACGGTGGCGGACGGCACAGCCAACGCCGCAGTGGGCGTGACCGGTTCTGTCTTTCGCGTGATCGGCACGATCTTTCTGATCCTGATCGTGACGGCGCTGCTGTTTCTGTGCATCTTCGCATACTACGTCAAAACCTGTCTCTCCACGGAGCTGGACGTAGAGCTGGAGGACTTCACGGTCTCTCTGTCCAGTTCGATTCTCTATGAGGACGACAACGGCAACTGGCAGAAGCTGGTGGGCCTGTCCAGTCTGGAGAAGCGCGTCTGGGTGGACTATTCGGACATCCCCCAGTACATGGAGAAGGCGGCTGTGGCCATCGAGGACCAGCGCTTTTACCAGCACAAGGGCGTGGACTGGTACCGCACCACCGGCGCCTTCGTGAACATGTTCCTGGGCATGCGCAACGACTTCGGCGGCTCCACCATCACCCAGCAGCTGATCAAGAACCTGACCCATCAGGACGACATCACCGTTCAGCGAAAGCTGCTGGAGATCTTCCAGGCGTTGGAGTTTGAGAAAAACTACTCCAAGCAGGAGATCATGGAGTGGTATCTGAACATCGTCTACTTCGGCGAGGGCAGCTACGGCGTCTACACCGCGGCGGAGACCTACTTCGGCAAGGCCCCGTCGCAGCTGAGTCTGTCGGAGTGCGCCAGCATCGTGGGCATCACCAACAACCCCTCCAAGTACGACCCCTTCATCAGCTCGGAGAACAACAACAACCGGCGCATCACCATTCTGGACAAGATGTATGAGCTGGACTTCATCACCAAGGAGGAGCACGACCAGGCCGTGGCCGACGTGCCGGTGTTCGTCCGCAGTGAGACCGAGGAAGTTGGCCAGACCATCTACAGCTACTACGCCGAGGCCGTCATCGAGGACGTGATCCAGCGGCTCATGGAGGACCGCAGCATCAGCCGCGACACCGCCAAGACCCTGCTCTACTCCGGTGGCTATCAGGTCTATTCCTGCTTCAACCCGAAGATCCAGAACATTGTGGACTCCTATTACACCCAGGGCAAGCTGCCGCTGCACAACTCCGCCTCCGGCCAGCACTGCCAGTCCGCCATCGTCATCATCGACCCCTACACCGGCGAGGTCCAGGCCATGGCCGGCGGCTACGGCGTCAAGGAGATCAACTTCGGCACCAACCGGGCCACCCAGTCCCAGAGACCGCCCGGATCCTCCATCAAGCCCATCGCGGTCTACGGCCCCGCCATGGAGCTGGGTCTCATCACCCAGAATACCCGCGTCAACGACAGCAGCAGCATCAAGCTCTCCGGCACCAGCTGGTACCCGAGAAACTCCGGTGGCGGCAACTATGGCGTCATCACCATCCGCACCGCCCTGCAGCGCTCGCTGAACACCGTCTCCGCGCAGATTCTGGATAAGCTCACCCCCGCCGTCTCCTTCCAGTTCCTGAAGGAGAAGCTGGGCGTCACCAGCCTGGACGACTTTGACCAGGACTACGCTCCGCTGGCGCTGGGTCAGCTGACCAACGGCATCACCGTCCGGGAGATGGCCCAGGCCTACTGCGCCTTCGTCAACGACGGCGTGTTCACCTATTCCCGCACCTTCAACTACGTCACCGACTCCGCCGGCAACGTGGTCCTGGAGAATCCCGCCCGCACCATCCAGGCCTTCAAGCAGAACGTGGCCTGGAACATGGAGGACATGCTCTTCAACGCCGTCAACGCCGGTACCGGCACCGAGGCGCGGCTGAGCAACATGCCCGTGGGCGGCAAGACCGGCACCACCTCCAACGACTGTGACCGCTGGTTCGTGGGCTTCACGCCCTACTATGTGGCCGCCGTCTGGACCGGCTACGACACCCCGGAGAAGATGAGCTACAGCGGCAACCCCGCAGCTCAGATCTTCCGGCTGGTCATGGGCGACATCCACTCCGGCCTGGCCTATAAGTCCTTCCCGACCCCGGAGATCGGCAAGCCCACCGGCATCTTCGGCAACCTGAACATCTCCACCCCGACCCCGACGGTGGACCCCAGCGCCTCCCCGAAGAGCACCGACAAACCCAAGAAGACGCCCAAGCCCACCGCCACCCCCAAGCCGACGGCCACCCCGGTTCCGACGCCGCCGCCCCCGGAGGATGAACCGGTGGATGAGCCCATCGACAATCCCGATGTCGAGGCGGCCTTCCTCGGGGCAGTCTGGTAAAAAATCCATACCGGCAGAGGAAGCAGAGCGCTTCTTCTGCCGGTAGCTGCTTCAAGCAGGGTGGAGTTTGGAATGTTAAATTAGAATTTGTAGGGCGGGG
>CAMHPQ010000162.1 GCA_946187035.1 uncultured Clostridia bacterium
TAAGCCCACGGAAACTGGTGCTTGTAGGGCGGGGCACAGGTCCCCGCCCTACAAAAAGAGCGATAAACTAAAATTTGAAAACAAAAACCAGCGCACCGCAGATCGTTTCTGCAGTGCGCTGGATTGTTTTTATTGGGTTCAGGTTTTCCACCGATAGATGAACTCCACGATCTGCGCCCTTGTGCAGGTGAGATTTGGGCTGAAGGTGGCGAAGGTGGTGCCCTCGGCGATGCCGTTCTGGTGGGCCCAGGCCACGGCGGTGGCGTAATACTGATTGGAGGGCACGTCCCAGAACCCGGAGGATCGGGTGACTCTGGGCTGGCCCGCGTTCCGCCAGAGGAAGGTCACGGCCTCGCCTCTGGTGCAGCTCTGATAGGGGGAGAAGGTGGTGCGGCTGGTGCCGTAGGTGACGCCGTTCCTGACCGCCCAGATGCAGGCCTGGTAGAAGTAATCCGAGGAATGGACGTCTGTGAAGGGGCAGCTGCCGTACATGCGCGGGGACCCGGCGGCGCGCCAGAGGAAGGTGACGATCTCGCCCCGGGTGCAGCTCTGGTTGGGGGAGAAGGTGCCGCTTCCGGTGCCGGAGACGATCCGCCGGCTGACCGCCCACTCCACCGCGTCGGCGTAGTAGCTGCCGGAGGAGACGTCCCGGAAGCCCGCCACGGTGGTCTGCTGTCTGGTGGTCGGCGCCGGGGTGGAGGCGACGGGCGACGAGGCGCCGCCGGAGACATACTGGTCTGCGCTGACGGCCTTTTTCAAACAGCTGGAGTCGGCGAACAGCTCAACGCCGTAGACGGTGCCGCCGATCTCCACCATGCCGACGCCGCAGCAGGTGTAGTCCGGGTTTAAGATGTTCTCACGGTGGTCTCTGGAGTTGGCCCACATCTCATGGGCGTTCTGGGCGGAGGTGTAGCCGTAGCCGATGTTCTCTCCCATGGAGCGATAGGTGCCGGGGTAGACCGTGTACCACTGTCTGCCGTTGGGCCGGGTGTGGCCGTAGTTGGAGGAGAGCTCGTTTGCGCGGATCATGGCGCACTCCAGCAGGGTCTCGTCCATGGTCAGGGGGCTGATGCCGTACCGGGCCCGCAGGGCGTTCATCCGATCCAGAATGTCGAAGGACCAGTCGTAAAGCCGGGTCTCGCCCGCGGCGCCGGCCATGGGCATCACGCTCAACAGCAGAATCGCTGCGAGCAAAAGGCTCAAAATTCTTTTTCGCATCTTCTCACGCTCCGCAGTTTTCCAAAACTCAACAACCCTATTGTGCACTACAAATCCACACCTTGTCAAGGTTTTCTTGGAATAAGATGGACAAATAAGGAGAATTTGCCTGTCTTACACGGCGGGTGAAAAAGATTTCTGTTTGCAAGGGCCGGAACTTGTGGTATACTGATCTCGTCTGAAATGCAAAGGGCTTTTGGCCATCAAAAAAAGGAGGAAATCATTTTGAATAACGAAAACGTACAGGAGATCCTGAACCGCCTGAAAAATCTGGTCCATGAGGGCAACGTCCGCCGGGTGCTGGTGAAGCACAACGGTGAGACCATCGTGAACGTCCCCCTGACGGCGGGCGTGGTGGGCGGCGCCCTGGCGCTGAAGGCCCCGCTGCTGCTTGCGGCCACCGCTGTGGCAACCTTCGGCTTCGGCTGCACGGTGGAGCTGGTGAAGGAAGACGGCGACGTGATCGTCACCGACTTTGCGGACGCGGACTGATGAAACGACTGCTTCCGCTCCTGCTGGCGGCGATGCTGCTGCTGACAGCCTGCGCCGGGAAGGCCGAACCGCAGGAGACCTACATCCCCAAATACACCCCCACGCCGGCGCCTGAGGCGAAGGAATCCGTGGAGCCCGGGGTGCAGATCGACGGAACGCTGCTGACCGCGCTGGGCGACACCATCAGCGTGGACATGGACAGCGACGGCAGTCTGGACGAAGTATGTCTCAGTCACGGCGAGGACGGCCTGGAGCTCACGATCAACGGCAAGCGGTTTACCGACGTGCTCTATGCCTCCGGACCCTTCGAGTACGCCGAGAGCGACTATTTCGCCGTGGTGAATCTGGACCGCTATGACCGGGCGCTGGAGCTGGCCGTGGAGGACTTCGGCCCCAGCGACGACCCCCAGACCTATTTCTTCCGCTATGGGGATGAAAGCCTCACCTGCGTGGGCAGCGTCCCCAGTCTGGCCTGGGACGACTGGAGCAAAAAGGACACCGTTACCTATCAGGGCAACGGCGACGTGCTGGTGAACGGCAGACTGGAAGGGCTGATGACCTGGTACGGCGACGTGACCTACCGGGTGGAGTCCGGCAGACTGGCGCTGGTGCGCGGGGAAATGTGCTACGCGGCCCACTCCATCAGCGTGACGATCACGGACACGGTGCTGGCCTACGAGAGCCGGGACGCCGAGCCCATCAAGCTCTACCCCGGCGACAGCATCCAGGTCAGCGGCACGGACCAGAGCCAGTGGGTGCAGGCCTACCAGAGCGGCGCGCCCATCCTGCTGCGCCTGAATCCGGACAACCTCTACCAGGTGGAGACTCCCTCCGGCTTCCAGGACGGCGACCAGGTCATGCGCGGCCTGCTCTTCGCCGGATGAAAACTGCATAGAACCAATTTCGCGCTGCGGAGCTTGTCCGCAGCGCGTTTTACTATGCAAATTATAGTTAATCGGTCTCTTTCTGTAGGGCGGG
>CAMHPQ010000163.1 GCA_946187035.1 uncultured Clostridia bacterium
CTGGTGCTTATTTGCATAAGCTTCTTACATTGTTTAATTTACAAGGTACACGCTCGCTTCGCCGTAAGGGCGAAAGCTTATTTACTATACCACGGTGAGAAGCACTTGTCAAGAACTTTTTTTGAATTTTTCAAATTCGTTTTTTCTTTTCAAGTTGTTTCCTCGCGGTGATTCGTAGTATAGCACTTTTCTCATCAGAATGTCAATCATTTTTTTACGAATTTCTGCAAAAAATTACACTGGTTTTTCGGCACGATTTTGTGCGATTTTGATATTCCCATTAAGAACAAAACCGATGGCTGCCGATAACCACGATCAGGGGCCTGGACCAGATCCACTTGCTGGTAGCTTTGGCAGGGTTAAAATAGTAGATGGCGCCGCCGGAGGGGTCGCTGCCGTTGAGGGCGTCCCGGGCGGCCTGGTAGGCGCTCTGGGCCACCGGCTGCCAGAACTGGCCGTCAGAAATGCAGCTGAAGGCGCCGTTCTGGTAGATGACGCCGGAGATGGTGTTGGGAAAGGACGGGTGCCGCACGCGATTCAGGACCACGGCACCCACGGCCACCTGCCCGGCGTAGGGCTCGCCCCTGGCCTCGGCGGAGATCAGCCGCGCCAGGAGATCCAGGTTTTGCCCGCCGGATGCGCTGGCCGTTCCGGGGTTGATGCCCATGGCGGCCAGGGTGGCGCTGCCGACCTTGCCGTCCACAGTGAGACCGTTTTTCTGCTGGAACAGCCGGACGGCCTTTTCGGTGCCGGAGCCGTAGACCCCGTCCACCGCGCCGGAATAGTAGCCCCAGTTTTTCAGCTTGGTCTGGATCTGGCTGACCACGCTGCCGCTGGAGCCCCGCTGGTAGGAGGCCGCCTTCGCCGGGGCCGCCGAGGCCAGGATGATCGCCAGGATCGACAGGGCCACCGCCAGCCACACCGCGGCCCGCCGGAAGTTTGCACGAGACATAAAAACGCTCCTTCGCAGAAGAATTTAAGATAGTTTGCGAAGAAGCGAGAAAAATATACAATTTGGCAAGTTGGGAGTTTAGCGCTCAGTGTGGAGTTTGAAGTGTGAAGTGTGGGGTTTAAACACGATTTCACATTCCAGCGGTAAATTGGAGTTTATCTGCCAGACTCAAAGCTTGTCATTGCGAACCAGTGCGCACACCTGTGGCAATCCGTTCTCTTGCAGTACAGACTGATTACTTCTGAGTTGTTGGGCGAATACGTTCTTTTCCAACGCTCAGCCGGAATTTACTCCGCCGCCGGGGGATGCGGATTGCCACACCAGATGACATCGGTCACTGGTTCGCAATGACATATTTTTACTCTGGCGCAAATTGTTTTCAATCTTCCTTATCTCCACTCTACACTCTTCACTCTACACTCTCGCAGAGCGATAAACTAGAATTTGAAAAGTCTCCCCGCACTACGATACAAAAAAACCACGCCGATTTTCACGGCGTGGTTCTAATTATTATATGTGTGCCTTACTGCACTCTGTCGGCGTTTTCCTTCACCAGTCTGGCGACGAGCTCCTCCACACTCTCGACGCTCTGGTCGCCGGTGCGGGTGCGGACGGAAACGGCGCCGGACTCGGCCTCCTTGTCGCCCACCACCAGCATGTAGGGGATCTTCTGGCCCTGGGCCTCGCGGATCTTGTAGCCGATCTTCTCATTTCTGAGGTCGGTCTCGCAGCGGAGGCCGGCGGCGTTGAGCTGATCGCAGACCTTCTGGGCGTAATCATTGACACGGTCGGTGATGGGCATGACCACGGCCTGCACCGGGCTGAGCCACAGGGGGAACGCGCCGCCGAAGTGCTCGGTGATGACGCCGATGAAACGCTCGATGGAGCCGAAGACCACGCGGTGGATCATGACGGGGGTGTGCTTCTCGCCGTCGGCGCCCACGTACTCCAGATCAAAGCGGCCGGGCAGCTGGTAGTCCAGCTGGATGGTGCCGCACTGCCAGGTACGGCCCAGGGAGTCCTGGATGTGGAAGTCCAGCTTCGGACCATAGAATGCGCCGTCGCCGGGGTTGAGGATATACTCCTTGCCGATGGAGGTGATGGCGTCGGCCAGGGCGTTCTCGGCCTTCTCCCAGTCCTCGCGGGTGCCGATGTGATCGTCGGGCATGGTGCTCAGCTCGATCTTATAGGGCAGGCCGAAGAGGGAGTAGACCTCGTCGAACAGGCGGGCGATGCGGATGACCTCATCGGTGATCTGCTCTTTGGCCAGCAGGATGTGGGCGTCGTCCTGGGTGAAGGCGCGGACACGGAACATGCCGTGGAGGGCGCCGGAGAGCTCATGACGGTGCACCGCGCCCAGCTCGGCGTAGCGCAGGGGCAGATCGCGGTAGGAGTGGGGCTCCAGATCATAGACCAGGATGCTGCCGGGGCAGTTCATGGGCTTGATGGCGAAGTCCTCTTCGTCGATGACGGTGGTGTACATGTTGTCCTTGTAGTGATCCCAGTGGCCGGAGGTCTCCCACAGGGTGCGGCGCATGATCTGGGGGGTGGAGATCTCCACGTAGTCCCAGCGTCTGTGGACCTGGCGCCAATAGTCGATCAGGGTGTTGCGCAGCACCATGCCCTTGGGCAGATAGAACGGGAAGC
>CAMHPQ010000164.1 GCA_946187035.1 uncultured Clostridia bacterium
GGCTCGAAGAGATTCTTCTGCAGAAAATCCTCATAGGGAAGGCCGGAGAGTCGTTCCACCAGCAGCGCCAGCAGGTTGTAGCCGGTGTTGGAATAATGGAATTCCTCTCCCGGCGCACAGTAGGGCTTACACTTGGTCTCACAGAGGAAGCGAAGGATCTCGTCGTTGCCCGGCACCCGCCTCTCTTCCTTCCAGATCTTGAAGAACCAGTCCGCGTCGTCAAAGTAATCGGGTACGCCGCCGGTGTGGGTCAGCAGATGCCGGACCGTCACGCCGGGATAGGGGATCTCCGGAAAGAACCTGGTGATCTCGTCCTCCAGGCCCAGCTTTCCCTCCCGCCGCAGCAGCATGACCGCCGTCGCCGTGAAGTTTTTGCTGACCGAAGCCAGCTGGAAGATCGTGTCCTCCGTGATCGGCTGCGTCCCCTCGGGGTCCCGGAAGCCGAAAGCGCCCTTGCTGACGATCTCGCCCTTTTCCGCGTAGAGCCAGGCGCCGTTGAAGCCGCCCTTTTCATGGGACTCCCGGGCCAGGTTTTCCATCATGGTTTTCTTATCCATAGGTGTTTTCCTCCCGAGCGGCCGTCCCGAAAGCGGAACGGCCGCTTCTGTTCTCCTGTATTATTCGATGCCGGTGAGATCGAACTCGTCCAGCCACGTCTTGGCGGCCTTGCAGACGCCCTTGAGGCATTCCTCGTCAAAGGGGGTCCGCAGTCCGGCGTGCTTGAGCAGGTCCACGAAGGTGCGGCTGCCGCCCTGTCTGGTGTAGGCCATGTAGTGCTGCCAGGCGTCGTCGGGGTCCTGCTGGATCATGGCCCAGAACTGGAGGGCCACCGTCTGGGCCAGGCAGTAGTCGATGTAATAAAACGGGCACTCATAGATGTGGATCTGGCGCTGCCAACCCTCGCCGTCAGAGAAGAAGGGGATCTCGCCGTCCAGCTTCAGCCACGGCTGATAGATGCCCAGGAGCTTCTTCCACTCCGCATGGCGCTGCTCGGGCGTCAGCTCCGGATGCGCGTAGACGATATGCTGGAAGTGATCGACCATCGTCCCATAGGGCAGGAAGAGCAGCGCACCGGCCAGATGGCTGTACTTGAACTTCCTGGCGTCGGAACCGAAGAAGCCCTCCGTGTTCTTCCAACCGAAGAACTCCATGCTCATGGAATGGACCTCGCAGGCTTCTGCCGTGGGATCGGCGTACTGGGTGGGGATGCGCTTGCGGTTCAGCCAGTAGGCGAAGGCGTGGCCCGCCTCGTGTGTGACGACCTCCACATCACCCTGGGTGCCGTTGAAGTTGGCAAAAATGAACGGACGCTCATAGTACTCCAGCGTGTTGCAGTAGCCGCCGCCCATTTTGCCCTCGGTGGACAGCACGTCCATCAGCTCCTCCTCCAGCATGGTCCGGAAGAACTCGCTGGTCTCGGGGGAGAGCTCGTCGTAGAACTTCCTGCCCTGGGCCAGAATGTCGTCCGGCGTGCCCACGGGACGGGGGTTGCCGCTGCGGAACATCAGCGAGCTGTCCGCAAAGGAGAGCGGGTAGGGCATTCCATTCCGCTGTGCCTGCGCGCGCATGATGGAATCTGCCAGAGGCACGACGTATTTCTGCACCGCCTCGCGGAACTTCTCAATGTCCTCCTTGGTCCAGCAGTTGCGCTCCATGTTGTAGTAGCCCAGCTGGGTATAGCCGTCGTAGCCCAGCTTTCGGCCCATGGCGTCGCGGACCCTGACAAGATCGTCGTAGATCCGGTCCAGCTGGGGCTGATTGTCCTTGTACCACTGGCCCTTGGCCTTCCACGCCGCCAGACGGCGCCCATCGTCGGGATCGTCCTGGAAGGGCTCCAGCTGGGACAGGGTGTAGACGCCGCCCTCAAAGGGGATCTGCGCCGAGGCGATCAGGTTGTCGTACGCGTCCACCAGTTCATTCTCCCGCTGCATGTCCTCGATAATGGCGGGGGAGAAGGTCTTGCGCGCGATCTCAATGTTCAGGAACAGCAGATCGCTGTACTCGGCCTCAAAATCCTTGCGGAAGGGGGAGATGAGCATCGCTTCCTTCCACTCCTGCTCGTACTCCTCGATCTCCGGACCGAAGTCGTCCCAGAAATCCTTTTCCTCGTTATAGAATGCGTCCCGGGTGTCGATGGACTGGCGGATATAGGCCAGAGTCGCCATGGTTTCGGGGTGCTTTTCTTTCTCCTGTTTCTCCAAAAAGACCGCGCGGGCCTCCTCGTAGCTCTTTGCGGCCTTCAGCCGCTGGGTCCAGCCCTGAAGCTCCGCTTTCAGCTCCTCAGGGTCGGGCCTTTTGTAAGGCATTTCAGAAAACTTCATGTTCATCCTCCTTGCGTATTCAATTGCTTGAATGGTTTCTTACAGTTTTCTGCAGGTAAACTCGTCGAACATCAGGCAGCCTTCGCCGAAGCGCAGCTTGAGCATGCCGCGTTTTCTGCCGAAGGTGTTTTCGCCGATGGGATAGAGGCGGAAGCTGAGCGCGTCACCCTCGTCGTCGATCGCGTTCGCGTAAAGCTCGCCGTCTTTCAGAAAGACCTCGTCGACGATGAAATCGGCGTCCTCAGGATGCTCGTATTTGCCGCAGAAGC
>CAMHPQ010000165.1 GCA_946187035.1 uncultured Clostridia bacterium
CCTCCTACATCGCTGAAAAGACCCTTCGCAAGGTCTATAAGAAGGTCGGCTTTGTGGCCCGCTGATCGGAGCTCGCTGTACGAAAGAAGAAACGAAAGCAGGGTTTCCTGCGTTCTGAGGGAGTAATCGCAAATGTTTTTCAGTTTAGCGCCCTGGCTGCGGCTGGTGCTTTCCATCATCGCGGCCTTTGGCGTCAGCATCGCTGTGACGCCGGCGGTCAAGACCTTTGCCACCAAGGTGGGCGCGATGGACGTGCCGGATCACAAGCGGCACATTCATGACCACCCCATCCCCCGCATGGGCGGACTGGCGATCTTTCTGGGATTTCTGGTTTCGGTGCTGTTTTTCGCAGACATCACCACCGAGGTCCGCGGCATTCTTTTGGGCTCGATTTTGATCGTGGTCACCGGTGCGTTGGACGATGTGCTGGATCTGAAGCCCTGGATGAAGCTGCTGGCGCAGATCGTCGCCGCCGTCATCGCCGTGGCCCACGGGGTCGTGATCCATGTGTTCATGAATCCCAATGTATTCAGCCAGACCGAGAGCATCATTATCGGCAGTCTCGGCATCCCCATCACCATCCTCTGGATCGTGGGCATCACCAACAGTGTGAACCTGATCGATGGGCTGGATGGCCTCGCCGTGGGCGTGAGCACCATCAGCTGCATCACCATGCTGGCGGTGGCCCTGCGGGTTTCGGAGCCCAATGTGGCGCTGATCCTTGCCGCCCTCGCCGGCGCCTGCATCGGCTTCATGCCCTACAACATGAACCCCGCCAAGATCTTCATGGGCGACACCGGTTCCCAGATGCTGGGCTATGTGCTCAGTACGGTCTCGGTGCTGGGTCTGTTCAAGTTCTACGCCGTTGTCACCTTTGTGGTGCCGGTGCTGGCCCTGGCCCTGCCCCTGTCCGACACGATCTTCGCCTTCTTCCGGAGAATCATCCACGGTCAGAGCCCCTTCAAGGCGGATCGCGGCCACTTCCACCACAAGCTGATGGATCTGGGGCTGAACCAGAAGCAGGCGGTGGCCATCCTCTACGCCATCAGCGCGGTGCTGGGTCTCGCCGCCGTGACGCTGACCACCAGCGGCATCGTGCGCATCCTGCTGCTCCTGCTGGCCCTGTGCATCGGCGTCGCCATCTGGGCCTATATCAACCGGATGGTGCACCACCACCCGCCTGTGCACAAGACTGAGGAACCCACCGACTCGGATAAAGGAGACAATTCCAATGGCAAATAACCCCCTGCGCGTGCTCTCCGTCTTCGGCACCCGGCCCGAGGCCATCAAGATGGCCCCGCTGGTGCTGGAGCTGCAGAAGCATCCGGAGCTCGAAAGTCTGGTCTGCATCACCGCCCAGCACCGGGAGATGCTGGACAGCGTCATGGAGCAGTTCGGCATCACCGCCGACTGCGATCTGGACATTATGACCAGAGGTCAGGATCTCACCGACATCACCATGCGTGTGCTGGAGGGGATGCGGCAGGTGCTGCGGGATCTGAAGCCCGATCTGGTTTTGGTCCACGGCGACACCACCACCACCTTCGCCGGTGCGCTGGCCGCCTTTTATGAAAAGATCCCGGTTGGACACGTGGAGGCCGGACTGCGCACCTTTGATCGCTGGTCCCCCTTCCCGGAGGAGATGAACCGCTCTCTGGTGGGCCGGATCGCAACACTGCACTTCTCCCCCACCGGCGCCAACGCCGGAAATCTGGAGCGGGAGTCCGTCACCGGCGACATTTTCATCACCGGCAACACCGTCATCGACGCCATGGCCTACACGGTTAGGGGCGAAGGATTTACCTCTGAGGAGCTGAACGCCATTGATTTCAGCGGCAAGCGTTTGATCGCCCTCACCTGCCACCGGAGAGAGAATTACGGTGCGCCCATGGAGCAGATCTTTACCGCCGTCCGGACTCTGGCCGAACGGAATCCGGACATTCTGGTGGTCTATCCGGTGCACCTGAGTCCCGTGGTCCGGGAAGCCGCGAAGAAGCATCTGGACGGCATGGAGAACATCCGTCTCATTGAGCCGCTGGACGCTGTGGATATGCACCGGCTCATGGCAAAGAGCTACTTCGTCATGACGGACTCCGGCGGCATTCAGGAGGAGGCTCCCGCTCTGGGCAAGCCCGTTCTGGTGCTGCGCCGGGAGACCGAGCGTCCCGAGGCCGTGGATGCCGGCACCGTGAAGCTGGCCGGAACGGAGACAGAGCCGATCCTCAAGCTGGCCCAGGAGCTGCTGGACGATCCCGCCGCCTATGACCGGATGGCTCACGCTGTGAACCCCTATGGTGACGGCAAGGCCTGTCCCAGAATCGCCCAGGCGATTCTGCACCACTTCGGTCTATCTGAGGAAGCGCCCGAGGCATTCCAACCATAAAGCTTTTCCCTGCTGCAGAACATACTGCGGCAGGGATTTTCATGTTCAATTTTTAGTTTATCGGTGCGTTGGATTTTGCAGAGAACGAAAAAAGAATGTCATTGCGAACCAGTCCGCAGACAGCTAACGCATAAGTTCCACCATCCAAATCAGAGATTTGGGGTGTCACTTATG
>CAMHPQ010000166.1 GCA_946187035.1 uncultured Clostridia bacterium
ACGGTGGAATTCGAGCTGTAAAAAGATTCTGAAAAAACAGCTTGACTTTGGGTACGCCCAATGGTACAATACTGTGGCCGCATTGAGTGGGTTTGCAAGCGGATCATCCCGCCCACAAGAGCGAGACTCTACAAGAGAGGCAGGTGCAAGAGAAGTGAAGCACGCTATCATCGAAACCGGCGGCAAGCAGTACCGCGTGGCCGAGGGTGACGTCATCTTCGTCGAGAAGCTGAACGTCGAGGCCGGCGAGGCTGTGAAGTTTGACCGCGTTCTGGCCGTCATGGACGATGAGGGCTCCCGCTTCGGCAAGCCCGTGATCGAGGGCGCCAGCGTGGCCGCCAGCGTCGTGAAGAACGGCAAGAGCAAGAAGGTCCGCGTTTTCAAGATGAAGCCGAAAAAGGGCTATCGTCGCACGCAGGGCCACAGACAGCCTTACACGAAGGTTCAGATCGAAGCCATCAACGCTTGATTGAACCGATCCCGAAACTGACACATGGAGGTGTAACACTTTGGCACATAAAAAAGGTATGGGCTCCACCAAGAACGGCCGCGACTCCGAGTCGAAGCGTCTTGGCCCCAAAAGAGCCGATGGTCAGTTCGTTCTGGCCGGCAACATCCTCGTCCGTCAGCGCGGCACCAAGATCCATCCCGGCGTGAACGTCGGCAAGGGCAAGGACGACACTCTGTTCGCCCTGGTGGACGGCGTCGTTCGCTTCGAGCGCAAGGACAAGTCCCGCAAGCAGGTCTCCGTTTACGAGGAGATCGCGCAGTAACATTGCGAAATTTGGGGTCGGTGAAAACCGGCCCCGTTTTTTGTAGAATAAGAGAACGTGAAATTGGAGTTTGTCGGCCAGTCTCACTTGGCTCCCCCTTTGGGGGAGCTGGCGCGAGCTTGCGAGCGACTGAGAGGGTTTTTCCGGATGAAGAATGCAGTTAAATCAACGCGTCAGAAGTGATAACAAGCCCTCTCAGTCACGGCTAGTTCTCGCCGTGCCAGCTCTCCCAGGGGGAGAGCCAAGAGGGTGCGCAGCGAAATCCATCTCCCCGATAAACTGCAATTTGTATCAGCATTCAGCGCACTTCAATCATCAAAGGAGGAAACTATGGCCTCTGCATTTGTGGATAAAGTCACCATCACCGTCCGGGCCGGAGACGGCGGAAACGGCGCAGTGACCTTCCATCGTGAAAAATACGTCGCCGCCGGCGGCCCCGACGGGGGAGACGGCGGACGGGGCGGAGACATCATCTTCGAGGTGGACGACAACATGTCCACCCTGATGGACTTTCGCTATAAACGCAAATACGTCGCCGGAAACGGCCAGCCCGGCCAGGGCAAGCGCTGCTCCGGCAAGGTGGGCCAGACCCTCCGCATCAAGGTGCCCAGAGGCACGGTTCTGCGGGATGCGGACTCCGGCCAGATCATGCACGACATGTCCACCGGCGAGCCCTATGTGGCCTGCAGAGGCGGGCGCGGCGGCTGGGGCAACCAGCACTTCGCCACCCCCACGAGACAGGTGCCGCGGTTTGCAAAGCCGGGCCTCCCCGGTGAGAGCCACACCATCCTGCTGGAGCTGAAGCTGCTGGCAGACGTGGGTCTGGTGGGCTTCCCCAACGTGGGCAAGAGCACCCTGTTGAGCGTGGTCTCCAAGGCTCACCCGAAGATCGCAAACTACCACTTCACCACCCTGTTTCCGAACCTGGGCGTGGTCTACGTCTCCGAGGGCAGCAGCTTCGTCATGGCCGACATCCCCGGCATCATCGAGGGAGCGGCGGACGGCGCCGGCCTGGGCCACGACTTCCTGCGGCACATTGACCGCTGCCGCCTGCTGGTGCATCTGGTGGATGTCTCCGGCAGCGAGGGGAGAGACCCCGTGGAGGACTTCGAGGCCATCAACGCCGAGCTTCACGCCTACAACGACGATCTGGCCTCCAGACCGCAGATCGTGGCCGCCAACAAGTGCGACCTGCTGGGGGACGACCGGGAGAACATCGAGCGGCTGAAGGCCCACGTGGAGGCCAAGGGCTACACCTTCTTCGAGCTCAGCGCCGCGGCCCACATGGGCACCCACGAGCTGGTGCAGGCCATCGGCGCGCGTCTGGCGGAGCTGCCGCCCACGGTGGTCTACGAGGCCGATTACGTCCCGCCGGAGCCGGAGATCGGCACCGCCGACGAGGTGCAGATCCAGCACATGGACGACCTCTGGATCGTGGAGGGCCCCTGGCTCCAGCGGCTCATCGCCGGGGTCAACTTCGGGGACTACGAGTCCAGAATGTACTTTGACCGAGTCCTGCGCCAGTCCGGCATCTTTGAGCGCCTGGAGCAGATGGGCGTCAAAGAGGGCGACACCGTCAGCATGTACGACCTCGATTTTGAATACCGCTATTAACAATCAAAACTCCGGGAAGATTCCCGGAGTTTTTGCGTCTTAAATTGAGAGTTTATATGGCTGTTCTTTGCACCAAACTTAAAGCGTGTCATTGCGAACCAGTCCGCAGACTGGTGTGGCAATCCGTTCTCTTGC